>JAAEPD010000452.1 GCA_024222455.1 Aureispira sp. | reverse complement strand
CCCGATATTTCTTCCTTAAAGGGCTTCAAAAGCTTTATAATTACGAATCTATGTTACGTTTTTTTAAAGAACAAAACCTTTCTCCAGAGGAGATTCAGACATTATTTAAAACTATTAAATGACTTTTCCGAAGTTTTCAAATATGTTGGATATAATTAAAGCGATAGAGTTATGAATTTTTTTTTGAAAAATCTTTATAAAATTGATTATAGAATACAGCCTAATGGACAGGTTCTTATCAGAGGCTATTTTGTATCTGTAATACCTTTTGTACCTATAGTTACTTTCTTTTTTGGTTTATGGGGGATTTTCTCCAATTATTTTTGGATTGGGATATCTGTTTTATTAGCTAGCCTTCTATTTATGTATGTTTCCTTATGGAATAGTCGATTTAGAATACAGATTGATGCCAATCAAGTCTGTATACAAACTACCTATTTCTGCATACCTACCAAAACGATAAAAGAATCTACAAGTAAGTTGATAGTAAGTTTCCCATATTCTGTAGATTTTAACTGTATTAGTGCCCGAAAAGATTATTACCATAAGGATATTCAAGATAATCTAAGATTAAGTTATATAGAAGGTTGGGATGATGATCAAGAGCATATTTATATTGATTATGAAGGGAAGGATATAGAGCTGTTTTTTTGGTATAAAGCAGAAGCGGAATTATGGGACTATATACTAAAAGCTTTTGAATATTTGGATACTTATCAAAGCACAAAGAAAGTCAGCAGGTAGCAGCCTATAAGCCAAAATATATAGACTTTGGGAAACAATCAACTATACACAGAAAAATAGCAAAGTACGGATTAGAATACTAGCTCAAAAATCCTTACCTTTGCAAAACTTTTGTAGACATTATCATTATAAGAATAAATATAATCCAAAGTTAAACTATGTTAGGTGTTACTAATCTATCTTTGCAGTTCGGCAAACGAGTCCTTTTTGATGAAGTAAATATCAAATTCACAAAGGGCAATTGTTATGGGATCATCGGTGCTAATGGTGCTGGTAAATCTACTTTCCTTAAAATTCTTTCAGGCGAAATTGAACCCACTACAGGGCAGGTAGAAATAATGCCTGGAGCACGTATGACTGTGTTAAAGCAAGATCACTTTGCTTTTGACCAATTTAATGTGTTAGATACTGTAATTATGGGGCATCAAACGTTGTATGGTGTCAAAAAAGAGCTAGACGAAATCTACTTAAAACCTGATTTTAGCGATGAGGATGGTATTAGAGTAGGAGATTTGAACGAACAGTTTGAAGAAATGGGTGGCTGGAACGCTGAGAGTGATGCAGCAGGTTTGTTGAGTAACCTTGGGGTAAAAGAGGATTTACATTTCAAGTTAATGGAAGAGCTTAACACTAACCAAAAAGTGCGTGTTTTGTTGGCTCAAGCTATTTTTGGTAATCCTGATATCTTGATCCTAGATGAGCCTACCAACGACTTGGATGCAGAAACAATTATGTGGCTAGAGGATTTCTTGGCTGATTTTAGAAATACAGTGATTGTAGTATCGCATGATCGTCACTTCTTAGATGCAGTATGTACACATATTGGTGATGTTGATCACCGCAAAATCAAGTTGCACTCAGGTAACTATACATTCTGGTATGAGTCTAGTCAATTAGCTTCTAAGCAGATGGCTGACAAAAACAAAAAGACAGAACAAAAGCGTAAGGAATTGATGGAGTTTATCCAACGATTCTCTGCCAATGCTTCTAAAGCACGTCAAGCGACCAGTCGTAAGAAAGCTTTAGAAAAATTGAATATTGATGATATTGAACCATCTTCTCGTCGTTATCCAGGTATTATCTTTAAGCCAAATCGTGAGGTTGGAAATCAGATTCTAACAGTAGATAGATTGTCTAAATCTTTGGGAGAAGATCTTCTTTTTAGTAAAATTAATTTTACGGTAGAAAGTGGTGATAAGATTGCATTTATCTCTAAGAATAGTTTAGCTGTTACTAAGTTTTTTGAGGTATTAGTAGCCGAAAATGGTCTTCAGCCAGATGGTGGTGATTTTGAATGGGGAGTAACCGTTACTAAATCATACTTACCAAACGAAAATAGTGAGTATTTCAATGTAGATTTGAATCTAGTAGATTGGTTGCGTCAATATTCTGATGAAAAGGACGAAACATTTATCCGTGGATTTTTGGGACGTATGTTATTCTCAGGAGAAGAAACACTAAAGAATGCAGGTGTACTCTCAGGAGGTGAAAAAGTGCGTTGTTTATTATCTAAGATAATGTTAGAAGAAGGAAATGTATTGGTGTTGGATGAACCTACTTCTCACTTAGATTTGGAGTCTATTACTAAGTTTAACGAATCTTTAATTGACTATCCTGGTATCGTTTTATTCACTTCTCATGACCACTTATTTGTGCAAACTGTTGCCAATCGAATCATCGAAATCACACCTAATGGTATGATTGATAAGCTAATGACTTATGATGAATATCTTAAGGATGAAGATGTGAAAAGACAACGTGAGGCTCTATACCAGGGAACTGCTAAGGCCTAATTATTAGATTAAAGAACACAATAGTTTGTGAAGCTTTTCTAATTAATTAGAAAAGGGGACTGCTATTTTTAGCTTGCTAAAGCTAAAAATGCATGAACTATTAAAAACATAAACACAAATACAAACATGAGAAGTATTGCGTTATTAATAAGTATAAGCCTTTTAGTAGCTTGTGGAACAACCAAAAAAACGACTAAGACAATAGAATCTACAGATGTAGATAAGACTAGCTTTAGTTACAACTATGGTTTATTGATTGCTACTTCCTTAAAAATGGAAGGTGTAAATCTAGACTCTATGAGCAAAGAGGAGCTTTGGGCAGGAGTACAACAAGCTAAAAAAGCAGAAGTTGCAAAAGAGTTGGATAAAGCACAGGCAATTGTTATGGCTAAAATAACAGCGGCCAAAGAAGGTCAAGCATCAGCAGCCCTAGAAGGAAACAAAACATGGTTAGCAGCCAATGGTAAAAAGAAAGGAGTAGTAACTACTGCTAGTGGTTTGCAATACGAAATAATAAAAGAAGGAACTGGAGCAAAGCCAACATTGCAGAATCAAGTAAAAACGCACTACCATGGTACATTGATAGATGGCACTGTGTTTGATAGTTCTGTAGAGCGTGGAGAACCTATTTCTTTCCCATTAGGAGGTGTTATCAAAGGATGGCAAGAGGGATTACAGTTGATGCCAATAGGATCTAAATGGAGGTTTTTTATTCCTGCAGAATTAGGTTATGGCAACCGTGCAACAGGTTCTATTCCAGCTAACTCTATTTTGATTTTCGAAGTAGAATTATTAGATATTGTTGAATAACATTCTTTTTTTATAAACTTAAGTTCATACAAGCTGCAAACTATTTTAAGTAGCTAGATTTTATTAGAAATCGCTTAATATGTATGGGCACTTTATTAAACTCAATAGTAAGTATGAAGAAATTATTTATCCCTGTATTAGCTGTATGTTTATTAGCTACAAGTTTTACTACTCAAGCTCAAAATAGTGACAAATTAAAAGCAGGTAAAGTAGAAAAGACAACAGCAACTGACAAAGTAGAAAAAGATGTAGACAGATTTAGTTATGGGTATGGTGTCTTGTTGGCTACTTCACTCAAGCAACAAGGCTTGACACTTAAAGACATCAATACAGATGATTTTATAGAAGGTCTAAAAGCTGTTATGGAAGGTCAAACACCTAAAGTAGATGTAGCTACTGCCCAGAATGAAGTGAATGCTAAAATCCAAGCAATGATGGCTAAAAAAGGCGAAGTAAACTTAAAGGCAGGTCAGTTGTATATGGAGAAGAATGCTAAGAAAAAAGGTGTGAAACAGACAGCAAGTGGCATCCAATATGAAATTATGAAAGCAGGTGAAGGTGCTAAACCTACTGCTACTTCTAAAGTAACTACACACTATCATGGTACATTGATCGATGGTACTGTATTCGATAGTTCTGTAGATCGTGGTCAACCTGCAACATTTCCTGTAAATGGAGTTATTAAAGGATGGCAAGAAATCTTACCTATGATGCCTATTGGTTCTAAATGGAGAGTTACAATTCCTGCTCATTTAGCTTATGGTAATCGTGGACAAGGTTCTATTAAGGCAAATTCTACTTTAATTTTTGAAATTGAATTGATAAGCATTCAATAGAAGAAATTAAGGTTTTAATATAGCTTAAATAGCAAAGTTATCAAATTAGATAGTTTTGCTATTTTTTTTGGAACTTTCAATTGAGTATTTGGAGTTATATATATTGCAAGATATCAACAAAGAATATTTTTTGTATTAAGAACCAATAGGGTTTCTTTTGAGAAACCTAAATTAAAACATTTAGTAGATGAGAGAGCGGAGAGCATTTTCTATTTCGGGTTGGGTAGTTTTTACAGCTATTATTACCATGGCTGTATTGCTAGGAATATATGGTTATGGGAATAAATTGTGGGAGATTTTGGATAGTCCAGAGGGGAGCCCTTGGGTCTTGACTGTGATAGGTGGAGGTGTTTTTGGCCTGCTGATGCTTTTGTTTGGACTGTTTACAGTACAACCTAATGAAGCAATTATATTTCAGTTTTTTGGCCATTATGTAGGTACTGTAAATGGAGAGGGCCTAAGATGGACTATTCCTCTTATTTTTAGCAGAACACGAATGTCAAAGAGATTAAGAAACTTTGAAAGTGCTAAAATAAAAGTAAATGATGCCAATGGTAATCCTATACATGTAGCAGCAATTGTAGAGTGGAAAGTAGTGGATACAGCTAAAGCTTTGTTTGAGGTAAACGATTATATATCCTTTATTCAAATACAAAGTGAGGCCGCATTGAGAGCTTTAGTTATGCAATATCCTTATGAGTGCTTTGACAGAAATAAGGTAGCTTTGATGACTCATACTACAGAGATTGTATCTGAGTTGAAAAGTAAAATGCAATCTAGATTCGACAAAATTGGAATTGAAGTAGTTAGTGCCCAAATTGGTACTTTGACTTACTCTCCAGAGATTGCAAATCTGATGTTACAGCGTCAACAAGCTAAAGCGGTAGTTGCTGCTCGTACTGAGATTGTAGATGGTGCTGTGGGGATGGTTGAGTTGGCTTTGAAAAAACTAGAAGCTAGAAATTTAGTGCAAATGTCTACAGAGCAGCAAGCACAAATGGTGAGCAACTTATTGGTTGTACTCTGTAGTGATAAACAAACACAACCTGTTCTAGATTTAAAAACAGAATAATAAATTCCTAAAAATCTAGAGGATTCTAACCTATATTTAGCGATAAAATAGTATTTTCGCACCACAAAAGCATTAGCTTAGCGCTGATGCTTTTTTTTTTAGCGAATACTGACTTAATATTATTTTATCATTTAGAATTTTAGAAATTATGAAATTTATACAATTGGGATTTGCCGGATTGTTGTTTTTAGCAATGCTTAGTTTAAGCAGCTGTGAGGAAAGTGGTAGTGGAACAACTGCAGAGGCTACTATTGATACTTTTAGTTATAGTTATGGTGTAATGATCGCCAAAGATTTGAAGACTAGAAATGTACAATTAAGCGAGATCGACATTGCTGATTTTAGCAAAGGAATTCAAACCTTATTAGATAAGGGAACTCCTGAAATTGAAATGCCTCAAGCACAAAAAACTATACAAGATCGTTTTGTAACTAACCAACCTGCTCCAGAAGGAAGTCGTTTAAGCTATTGTTTAGGTTTGATGATTGGTAATATGGTTAGCCAATTGAAAGTAGAGAAAAGTGAATTAGATATGTCTAGTTTAGAGTCTGGTTTCCAAGCTTCTCTTGCTAATGATTCTACTAATATGAAAATTGACGAGATTTCTGCTGGTGAGCGTGTGAACAAGTTCTTTCAAGCTAAGCAACAAGCAATGATGCAAGAAATGCAAGCACAAGGTTCTGAAAACTTGCAAAAAGGACAGGCATTTTTAGCTGAAAATGGTCAAAAAGAAGGTATTCAAACAACAGAGAGTGGTTTGCAATATGAGGTGATTACAGAAGGAACAGGTGCAAAACCGACTCCTGAAAGTAAAGTGAAAACACACTATCATGGTACATTGTTAGACGGTACTGTATTTGATAGTTCTGTAGATAGAGGAGAGCCCATTTCTTTCAATGTTGGAGGTGTTATTCAAGGATGGCAAGAAGCTTTACAGCTAATGCCTGTAGGTTCTAAATGGCGTCTATTTATTCCTTCTAACTTAGCTTATGGTGAGCGTGGATCAGGATCTATTCCTCCTAACTCTGCTCTTATCTTTGAAGTAGAATTAATAGAAATAGAGTCTTAGATAAGACTGAAAAATATTTTGTATTTTTGTAAGGAAGGTGCTTTGAGCACTTTCCTTTTTTATTTTATTAAATACAGTTCAGGTTTATGCTACATCTAAAGTTCAAATTTGTTGTTGGTGTTTTTTTTGCATTGTGTCTATATAGTTGTACCTCTGATAATCCTTCTTCTCCAAGTGAAGTAGGTAATAATAGAATGGAGAATGATTCTATTCAGTTGAGTTTGGAGCAAAAAATAGAAGATTCCATAGCAGCTGAAAAATCACTCCAAGAAATTATAGCGAAGGTTAATATTCCAAACAATAAAAAAAAGGAATTGGATACGTTTAGTTATAGTTATGGGCAAATGTTTGTACTCTTAGCCGAAGACATGGGCAAGGGAAGAATAGCTAGAGAAGAGTTTTTTCAGGGGTTTTTAAAAGGAATTAACCCTAGGACAAACGGCTTAGATGTTTTAGATGCTACAATGACTGTTGAAATTAATAGGGCCCTTGAAAATGGTGCTGAAATTCCTAATGCTTTGAAACAGTATAATAATGGTAAAAAGTTTTCTTATAACATGGGAATGGATTCAGGAGCTAAGTTATTACAGATAGGCTATCCACTTGAGGAAATTCATATTCCCTCTTTATGGAAATCTTTAGGCGATAAGCTCGAAGCTAGTGATAGTACAGCTATTAAACAAGGGATAATTAAGTTAAATCAAGTGTTGGGAGGGTTAAAAGCATATAGAGTTGCGACTCATCAAATGGCTCAAAATAGATTTTTAAGAAAAAATTTAGAAAACCCTAATATAAAAGCAACAGAAACTAAGTTGCAGTATGAAATTTTGAAAGAAGGAACTGGTCCTAAACCAACCAGCAATGCTAAGCTCACTGCGCATTTTGAAGGTAAAAATATAGATGGGCGTATATTTGATAGTTCTATAAAACGTGGTCAACCTATTGAGTTTAAGCTAGATGATATGATTGAAGGCTGGAAAGAAGCGCTTCCTATGATGAAAGAAGGTGCAAAATGGCGTTTATATTTACCTCCAGTTTTAGGTTATGATAGTGTTTCTTATGGTATTTTGCCACCAGCTTCCGTACTCATATACGACATAGAGCTCCTAAAAGTAGAAGGATAAAATTCCCTCTCACTCCAAGAAGTGAGAGGAAGGTATATTATTTAGAAGAGGCTACCTCTTTATCCTTAGAGATAACAGTTGGTTTAGGTTGAGAAGCTCTCACCGCATTTTTTTTTCTGCGATGTCGCCAATACAATTGTTGTTCTTTCTCTAGACCTTTGAGAATATCCGAAACAGAGCAGCCCTCTCGTTCTCGTTTTATAGCTATAGTTTGAGGATACAAACGAGTCTTTTCGTCATAAATTTTAGATTTAATAGTCGCCATCGCCTGCAAAGTATGTTGAACTGTAGTTGGACTAATCTCTGTTTGGAGAGGTATTAGGGCAGTAATCTCTTTAGATTCCATGCCTATAATATCTACACTCAAAGTGCCCACCAATTTATTAGATTTGGCAGAGATGCCAAGCATAAGTAGGTCACCAATAGTCAAACTTGCTCGACGAGTTTGTATATCTGCTCGAATGCGAACACCAACGCCCACCTTGGCAAAACCACTATAACCACCATCTTTATCTTCCACTTTTAGAGTAGTAAATTTTGCATAATCGGCAATAACAGTATAGCTTCCTCTACCTGCGGACAAGTGTCCAGGACCATAAGTAACTTGCCCAGACTGATCAGTATGGCGTACCGTAACATGAACAGCCTCATTAGACAAAAACTTAAGCACTTTAGCTTTATCTTGAGCTAGCTCTTGCATTAGTAATGTATCAAGACCACTAAAACTATCATTAACAACACTTATTGGGACTTCATATTCGATAGGAGTGATTGGAATAAAATCTTTGAATTGGCTTTCTAGAATAAAAAAATTATTACGTTGCCCCCAGCACAGCATAGGTAGCAACATACAGATACAGGTTAGTCGCATAGTTCTGTTTGTTTTATTAGAATTTAGATAAGGATTTCCAATAGCTCCAACTTGTCATTTTGCCTCAAGAATAAGCTATTGATTGATAAGCACAAAAAGGACCGCTCAATGCTAATATCTAGCTTGAGAAGGCTGTCTTATAAACTAATATTGTGAAATACTGTGTTAAGTAGGGAACACAGGTTTTCAGAAATGCGAAATGTACTATTCTTGTTCTTCTCGAAATGTGAAGAAATTATTTGATATTCTTAGACTCTCCTAACGTAGGGAGTAGATACATTATTTTGAATAAAGAGCTATTTTAGTAATTCATTAACCAGAAGTTTGAAGATACCAACCTAACAATCCAGTACAAAACATAAACTTTGAACTGGATTTTCTTATTTTACCGATCAAAATAAGATCAAAAACATATGGATTATATTGTTTGGGACCCTAGTCCTTATATTGTAGAGGTAGGAGGTTTTGCATTGAGGTGGTATTCCACCTTTTTTGCTGCAGGATTTGTAGTAGGTTATTTTATACTGCGTAAATTTCTTCTAGAAGAAAAAGTGCCTTTAAAGGTATTAGATCAACTCTTAATGTATTCCGTAATTGGAGCTATTTTAGGTGCTCGAATAGGGAACTGTGTCTTTTACGATTGGGACTATTTTTCTACACGCCCTTTAGAAATAATATTGCCGTTCACCTTTACTCCAGAATTTCAGTTTACAGGATATAGAGGATTAGCCAGTCATGGAGGAATGCTAGGTTTAGCCTTAGCCTATTGGATATTATCTTGGCGAACAGGAAAGCCCTATTTATGGTTTATGGACAAACTTGCAGTTGTGGGTGTTTTAGGTGTAGGTTTTATTCGGTTAGGTAATCTAATGAATTCTGAAGTTTTAGGAAACGAAACATCAGTCTCTTGGGCATTTGTGTTTCTACAGCGAGATCTAATTCCTAGGCATCCAGTTCAGATTTATAGTTTTATATGCTACTTTAGTTTGTTTGTGTTTATGTATTGGTTCTACCGAAAAAACTTTGGCAAAAGGGCAGATGGATACATAGCTGGAGTTAGTTTAGCCTTACTTTGCACAGTCCGATTTTTATTAGAGTTTTTGAAAGAGCACTATGTTTTTGATCCTAGTAGCCCATTCAATATGGCACAATATCTTAGTATTCCATTTATTATATTGGGAATTTACTTTGCTCGAAAAAAGAGTCCTTTACTTTAGCTGCTTTTCTGCAAAACTACCATCTTCTTGCAAGGTGTAGCGAGAAGATGTTTTAGAGTTTTTCTCATTGTAATACTCTTCTCCAGTTTTGTGGTTGGTTCCGTATTCTATAGTAATTCGTTCAGACGAAAGGTCTATGGTCGATTCTTGCAAAAAGGTAGCATGAGTTTGTTCTGATATAAACTGTCCAGTGCGTTCTAAAACAATATGCGTGAAGGCTTTGAAACCACCCAAAAGGCGACCTTCATAGTCAAAGTTTAATACAAAAAACACCTCATAATCATCCCACCCAGTATCCGCATCAAAATGAAAAAGTAGAGAAACAAATTTATAGTTTTTGGAGAGATAACCTATAGAGCGATAACCCATTTTGTACTCTTTATAGTTCTTTTCTGCGATGTCAAAATAGTTTAACGAACCCTCTGTTCCAAAATTGACCTGATTCATTATATATTGATTAGCCATTGCATAAGGGATAAAATGTTTGAAATCCTTTTTGTGTTCCTCTTGCCAATCTGTCCAGTGCCAGTCCATGTAGTTCAGTCCTGCATCTATTTTTAGAGGTAATTTGGGTTGTAAGTCAAAATAGTTAAGTAAAGACTGGAAGTCTTTGACTTTATCATAATTTAGATGAGTATTTGTTGGGATTGTTACAGATAAAGCGTTTAGCTCAAAGGGCATAGATTTTCCAGCATCTGTATTTTGCCAATGGCCTTTTATCTGCAATAAATCATCAGATAGGTTGCCAATAAAAGCTCCTTTGCTCTTAGCTCCAGTTTTAGCATTGATTTCGTGGAGGGTGAGGACTTGATCTTTGTAGTCGCCTACAAACTCAATATCTTTTATGTATTTATCATAATAAAAACGTCCCCAACATTGCTCTTCTAATATGCAAAGCTCCACCGTAATAGAGTATTTGAGATCTATTTTGCCTTTATAAACTTGCTTGAGAGTGTCTTGAGTATCCCAATTTGGGGTAGCTAAGATTGGTTGTTGACATAACCAAAGGCAGACTACTATGAGTGTAATAGGGATTTTCATATATAGTTAAATAAAAGGTTTAATAAGGTAGAGGTGTTTAATCAATGTTAATAAATTAGGGTACTGAAATTAGTATTAATATACAAAAATACTACAGTAGTCTAGACTAAATCTCCAATAAGCTTAAGCAAGTTCAGTGCCTAATTCTATTGAGCGAGACCAAATTACAGTAAATACTAGGGCTTATCAAGTTCTATATACTTGGTCTAGTATCTGGTTGATCAAATGAGTAAGCATACAAAGGCCCTTATCCTTCGGAAAAGATAAGGGCTCTAAAATATTTTTCAATAGATAGTTATCTAACTATTTTATGCGTTTGTCATCAACTCTTTGATCTTGTTTTCTAAGATTGATTTTGTTGTAGCGCCAACTTGCTTGTGAACTACTTCACCATCTTTGATGAATAAGATTGTTGGAATACTTCTAACGCCATACTGCATTGCAGTTTCTGGGTTACTGTCTACATCAACTTTTCCAACTACTGCCTTGCCTTCATACTCTTCTGCAAGTTCTTCAATAATAGGAGCTATAGCTCTACAAGGGCCACACCATTGTGCCCAAAAATCTACTACTGCTACCTGTGAAGACTCCAGAACTTGATCTTTGAAGTTACTGTCGGTGAATTCCTTTGCCATCTTTTTATACTTTATATGATTATGATTGAATAATTTGTTATTGATAGAGTGTTTAATCTCTTACAATAACTGCTTAACAACGAATGTAAATATTTTGTTGCAAATTTAAAAGGGTTATAAGTATTTTTTAACAACTGTAAAGACTTACTTATTATAATTTTGTGTTCTTTAGAGCAAAGTTGTTTCCGATAAAGCCGTTTTGGGATAGGCAAAGATTTTAGTAAAATCAAAGGTAGATAGAGTTTATTTTTAAACAACTACACTATCTCATTTTTATGTTTTGCGCAACTTCCTTATTATTACAACCAAAATAAATATTATGATGAAGATAAATGTATTGTTACTTATTGTATTTTGTTGCATGGGCAGTCTCTTAAGTGCTCAAAACAAGTTAGAAGTTACCCTTAAATCCTTTGATCAGGACCCTGATCTGCGTTATGCAACTATTGGTTTTTGTGCTATAGATATCGAAAAAAATACAATAGTTGCCCAACGCAACTATAATCAGGCTATGATTCCAGCTTCTTCTATGAAAGCTATTACAACAGGGACTTCCATAGGGGTTTTAGGCAAAAACTATAAGTACAAAACATATATAGAGTATGATGGTTATGTCAAAAACGGTGTTCTGGAAGGAAATCTTTATCTAAAAGGGACTGGAGACCCTTGTTTGGGTTCACCCATAATGGAAGGTGTGCCGAATACCGAAACATTGATGCTTGAATTTGTCAATGCGATCAAAAAAGCAGGAATCAAAAAGATAAATGGTGCAGTAGTTGGTGATGGTTCACACTTTGAGTATGCATCTATTATACCTACTTGGCAGTGGGGAGATATTGGAAATTATTATGGAGCAGGGGTGAGTGGTCTCAATTTGCATGATAATATGTATTACATCAATTTTCAGCAGAATAAGACTTTTGGTGCTACACCCAAAATACACAGCACTATTCCAGAAGTGCCAGGGCTAATTTTTCAAAATGAAGTAACCAATGCAGGACGCAAAACAGGTGACAATGCCTATATCTATATTGCTCCCTATACTAAAAATGTGGTGGTGAGAGGGACAATTCCTGTAGGAGGTACTTTGTTTGATGTAAAAGGTGCTATCCCTGATCCTGAATTGTTTGCTGCTTTTACACTGGAAAAAGCATTGAATAATAGTGGAATCAATACTACTAAGGCTGCAGCTACACAACGCCTATTGCAAAGCAAAAATAAACGTAAAGTAATTCATACACACTATTCTCCAACCTTAGATGTAATAGCAAAGCATACCAATGAGGATAGCCGGAATATGTATTGTGAGGCAATGCTCAAGACCATTGGTCTCAAGATGAAAAACTTAGGTACAGATGAAGATGGTATAGCTGCTGTACTCGATTTTTGGAGAGGAAGAGGTTTAGATATGCATGGTTTCTTTATGAAAGATGGTTGTGGACTTTCGGCGCGCAACAATGTAACAACAAAGGTAATGGCACAAATCTTAAGAAAGTTGTATGTCGATAAAAATACCTTTGGCGATTTCTATAATTTACTAGCAATAGCAGGGGAGACTGGTACTCTCAAAAATGTAGGTAGAAATAGCGCTGCAGCTGGAAATGTGCATGCTAAAAGTGGTTCTATGAACCGAATACGTAGTTATACCGGTTTTGTAACCACCAAAAAGGGGCGAAAACTTTCCTTCTGCATTATTATCAATAATTATTCTTGTTCAGGATGGGCGATCCGCAAAAAACTAGAGCAGGTATTGATTGCTATGGCAGAAATGGATTAATCAACTTTTTGAAGCAAAAATCATACTATGAAAAATTTATTATTAGTCTTAATGATAGTGCCTCTTATTGGTTTTGGTCAAAAACTAAAAGAACGTATAGGTTGGCAAAAATATGCTTACCACATAACAGGAGATATTTACAATGTCAAAATAGTTACAACTTATAACAATCAAGGAAATTGGTTGAAAAAATATATTAACAAAGAAAATAATATAGATGGAGAACAGCGGTTCGACAATCAAGGTAGATTAATTTATAAACGACTCAACAACGAACATGGAGAACCTTTTTATGAAGGAGCTCATAAGTATTATAAAAATAAAGACTACTATAAAAAATTCTACCAAGACGCTACTTATGAAGATTACCTAGCTTATCACTACACCAACACTAAGGGGCAAGTAGTTGAAGAAAAGGTTTTTAAAATTGATTGTTATAAAAAATATACTAAAAAAGATGATTGTGCTTGCAACGATGATCGAAAATGGAATCTAGTGGGGCCTATTCATAAATGGATTATTAAATCATATAACAAGAATGGTTTATTGATAGGAGAGCGATACAAAAATGCGAAGGTAGGTGAACTTTCTAAAGTGATTTATTCTTACAAAAAAGGAACCACTTTATTAGAAGGGGCTCAGCGCTATTATATTGATAGTACTAGCAAGAAAGATATAGTAAAACCAGAAAAAGGCATAGTTTGTAAGTATGATAAGGAGAATAGGTTAGTTTATAAAAAAGATCAAGATGTCATAGAAACATTTAAGTACAAAAGGGGGAAACTTTGGATTAGTACATTCACCCATAAAACCTGGAAAACAATAAACACCTATAAAGATGGCATTTTAGTGGTGAGTCGGTTTTATTGGGAAGGAAGTGGGCGAGATCTAAATTGTGTAGAAGATTTAATGTCCTCTAAATGGTTTAAATCCTCCGTCTTCAGACGGAAAAGACTTAAGTCCTTGCAAATGGTTATCTTAGCAAGATGAAAAATTACACAAAAGCAAGTCATACGATTTATCATCATAGATAGCAT
>JAAEPD010000451.1 GCA_024222455.1 Aureispira sp. | reverse complement strand
TTACAAAACTTTACAAATCAATCTTTTATTCCTTGTTCTAATCCTTAGTTCACGTTAGTTTATTTAATTATTGCATCTGTTGTGAAATTTGAGTCCTAATTAGGACTTCCCCCCACTTTAGTTTACTCCTCATTAAGTATTAAACAAATCCAAATCTAACTAGTGTGCTTTCTGATAATTTTTCTAAAAAATTAATCATTGTCCTCAAATCCCAGCCTAAATTTCTGTCGACAATATACTTACCAATATTTTTATCAAACTGATCTGTGTAGTTAACTCTCGAACCATTTCTCCATTTTACTTTTGTGAGGAGTTCAGGTTTTGTTCGTATTTTACTATAAAGAGATTTTAGGTTCTTTAGAAACTCAATTGAGGGTTGAAATGCATTGTTGTAGAACGCTTCAATTTCATCCTTTGTAAACTGGTTAGAATCTCCATATCTGAGTTGCTCTTCGATTTGCCAAACATTCATTCTAGAGAGTATTCTAAAATCAAGGTCATAAATTTGGTAAATTTGAATTAACTCTAATTCTGAATTAGGATTATCAAAGGTTAAATTGCAAATTTGATAACAAAATTCTCTACTTATTCCATGACAAGATTCTCGCTTGCTTTCTGATTCTGGTTTAGTTTCTATAAAAATATCTAATCCCATTATAATTGTCTATAAGGATGTTTACCCCTGTTTGGTATAAATAGTTTGAGATGGGAAGGCAAATTCTATCCCTTTTTCATTAAACCTTTTTAATATAGCCATATTCATCTCTGTTTGGGTATTAAAAATATCAGCCTCTTTTCGGATACCATAAATAAATAGAATATTGAGGGCAAAATCCCCAAAAGCATTGAAAGACATTAAATGCTGTTCATGTACTATCTCTTTTTTATCTAACACCAATTGTTTTAGTATATCCATTGCTTCTTGTACTTTATTATGATCCATCTCATAGGTCAACCCTAGGTTGAGTACTACATTTCGAGCAGGTTCAGATGTAATATTGGTTGATGGATTATTAGAAATAGTAGAGTTTGGAATAGTTACCATCCGACCATCTAAAGTTCTAATTCTAGTACTACGCAGGCCAATTTCTGTCACAAAACCATCAAAGTTATTGACTTGTATGCGATCATTGATCTTGAAAGGTTTGTCTGTCAGTATAGTGAACCCACCAAACAAGTTGGCAATAGTATCTTGTGCAGCTAAAGCAAATGCCAATCCACCAACTCCTAGACCAGCCAACAAGGCTCCCACATTATAACCAGCATTGTTGAGGCCAATAATAATAGCAATGGACCAAACAATAATTTTAATCCCCTTCCGAATAAAAGGTAAGAGCTGGTCATCTAAATCACCCTCTGATTTTTCTACCAAAGGAACTATATATTCATTAGCTATAGCGTCAAAAAAACGATTGATAGCCCAAGCAATATTAAAGACAATTAAGAAATAGAGTAGTTTGTCAAACCAGTTTTGAAATATAGGAGAGAGGTTGAGGTGTTGATCAAAGGCATACCAAAACCCTATTAATATAATAGTGAAAGAAACGGGCTCTTCCATCGTATCTATAAAAATATCATCTAACTGCCCTTTCGAACGCTTAGTATACCTTCGGACTACATTTTTAAATACCCAATAAAAGCCTCTAGAGGCTACTATTGCCCCTAAAATAATTAGAAAAGCCATCAGCCAATGACCTATAGTATTGCCCCAAAAAGATTTATTAAAAAAATCTGAAAACATGATAATTGTACTATTAAAAGGTTCGAATTGTCTGACAAAAGTAAAGATTTAGGCCCAAAACCTAGATATTCTAGGATAGTATTAGAATAAAAAAAGATGGATAGTCGATAAATCCAACTAGCTTTTGTAGCTTTGCAGAAGAATTTAAGGTAATACGTATAACAATATCCAAATTCTCAAAAACTTTAAAAGTAGAATTGACCTATGCCTACAGTATCAAATCGATCTGGTCAAACCCCATCCTCTCCCATACGCCGTTTGGTGCCTTATGCGGAAGCTGCAAAGGAACGGGGTGTTAAAATCTATCATCTCAATATTGGACAACCCGACATTCGTACACCTAAAATAGGTATAGATGCATTGAAAAATGCAGATATGGAGGTCGTTGCTTATACTCACTCAGCAGGTATGCAAAGCTACCGAGATAAGCTGGTAGAGTCTTATAAACAATATAATATAGATGTAGATGCTGACGAAATTATTGTAACTAATGGAGGCTCAGAGGCCCTGTTGTTTACAATGTTAGCTTGTTTAGATAGTGGTGATTCTATTATTGTCCCTGAACCTTTTTATGCAAACTACAATGGTTTTGCTAAGAGTTTGGGAGTCAATATTCAGCCAATAACAGCATCTATAGAAAATGGTTTTGCATTACCTCCTATAGAGGCATTCGAAAAAGCTGTAACACCTCAGACCAAAGCTATTTTGATTTGCAACCCAAGTAATCCTACGGGCTATTTATACTCTAAGGAAGAATTAGAGCAACTCAGAACAATTGTACAAAAACATGATTTATACTTGATTGTAGATGAAGTGTATCGTGATTTTTGCTATGATGGCAATACTCCAATTTCAGTATTAAGTATAGAGGGATTAGAGCAACATGCAATAGTAGTTGACTCTATTTCCAAAAAATATAGCGCTTGTGGTGCTAGAGGTGGTTTGCTGATGAGTCACAATAAAGAATTGATGGCTGCAGCCATGAAATTTGCTCAAGCACGATTGAGCCCTTCTACCTTTTCTCAGATCTTGGGAGAAGCCATGTTGGATACTCCTCAAAGCTATTTTGATGAGGTAATGAGTGAATATGATAGCCGTCGAAAATTAGTAGTCAATCGCTTAAATAAAATACCAGGAGTTGTTTGTCCAACTCCTAAAGGTGCATTTTATGCTTTTGTGAAATTACCTATAGACGACACCGATAAATTCTGTCAGTGGTTACTAGAGTCCTTCAACCATAATGGAGAGACTGTGATGTTGGCTCCAGGGTCAGGGTTTTATGCTACTGGAGGTTTAGGCACTCAAGAAGCACGATTAGCCTATGTACTCAAAGAGGAAGATTTGGCAAAGGCAATAGATTGCTTAGAGGCAGCTCTAGCAGTTTATCCTGGTCGTGTACAGACCGTTTCGGCAGAAGTAGCATCCTAGTATAATTTACAGAATAGGGTATAATTTATTGACTTAGATACAATAAAAGGAGGATACTAGACATTAGTTTCTTAAAATGTTTAGTATTTTTATAGTTACAATACAGTTATTTAGAAACAACACAATTAATCTTATTTTTCAGAAAGAAGTGTTTTACATAGAAGAGGCATTTGTTTTAATTGAATTAAAAGAATGCCCCACCTATAAAATTTACCCAACTAAGCAATGGTAAAAACAAACTAAAAAAAGATATTTTACCACTGCTTATCTTATTGGTGAACTTCCGTGAAAATACACGACAAAAATGTTACAAAACATGAAAAATGTAGGTCTAAAAAATCCTAGTGCAGATTTATCAACACTTGGTTTGAAAAACCTTGGTACAGCTTATTGGAATTTAACACCAGCGGAATTAACAGAGCATACTATTGCTATTAATGAAGGTGTATTGTCTGATACTGGCGCTTTAGTGATTAAGACAGGAGAATTTACAGGTCGTTCTCCACAAGATCGTTTTGTCGTTAAAGACGAGCTTACAGCTAATACTGTAGACTGGAACGACATCAATATGCCTTTTGATTCTGATAAGTTTGATGCTTTGTACAACAAGGTGACTGCTTACTTAGAAGGAAAAGACGTATATGTACGTGATGCTTATGCTTGTGCAGATGATAACTATCGTCTAAACTTACGTTTGGTTGCCCAGAAACCTTGGTCAGCTATGTTTGCTAATAATATGTTTTTGCGCCCAAGCAAGCAAGAACTAGAAAATGCTCAACCTGAGTGGAATATAGTTTGTGCTCCTGAGTTTATGGCAAATGCAGAGGTAGATGGTACTCGTCAGCACAATTTTGCAATTATCAACTTTACAAAAAAAGTAATCTTGATAGGTGGTACTGGTTATACTGGTGAAATCAAAAAAGGTATCTTCTCTGTATTAAATTATGTGTTGCCACAAAACAGAAATGTATTGTCTATGCACTGTTCTGCTAATGTAGGCGAAAAAGGAGATGCTGCTATTTTCTTTGGTTTGTCTGGAACAGGTAAAACTACACTTTCTGCAGATCCAAATCGTGGCTTGATTGGTGACGATGAGCATGGGTGGTCAGACGAAGGTGTTTTCAATTTTGAAGGTGGTTGTTATGCAAAAACAATAAACCTATCAGAAAAAGGAGAACCTGAAATTTATCATGCAATCAAGTTTGGTGCTATCTTAGAGAATATCAAGTTTCATGAAGGTACACGTACACCTGATTATGATAGCGATGAGATTACACAAAATACACGTGTTTCTTATCCTATACATCATATCGACAATGCTTTGAAGCCATCTAAAGGTGGTCTTCCTAAAAATATATTCTTCCTAACTTGTGATGCTTTTGGTGTATTGCCTCCTATCTCTAAATTGACTCCAGGTCAAGCAATGTATCATTTCATCTCTGGTTATACTGCTAAAGTAGCAGGTACTGAAGCTGGTATTACAGAACCTAAAACAGTATTTTCTGCTTGTTTTGGTGCTCCATTCTTACCATTGCACCCTACTAAATATGCAGAAATGCTGGGTGAGCGTATGCGTGCACACGAGGTGAATGTATGGTTGATCAACACAGGATGGTCTGGTGGTTCTTATGGCGTAGGAAATCGTATGAAGTTACGCTACACTCGTGCTATGATCACAGCAGCTCTTAACGGAGAGTTAGATGCTGTAGAATATCAAAATCAAGCTACTTTTGGATTGAGTATGCCAACTACTTGTCCTAATGTACCAGATGAGGTATTGAATCCACGCAACACTTGGGCCAACAAGGAAGCTTTTGATGCAAAAGCTCAACAACTGGCTGTTGCTTTTGTTAGCAACTTTGAACAGTACAAGTCTGAAGCAAATGAAGAGATTATGGCTGCTGCTCCTGAAGTAACAGTAGCAACCTAAAAAGGAACTTATAAAATTGAAAAGAGCTGATTAGACTTGTCTAATCAGCTCTTTTTTACGTGAAATAGGTTGGTTTATATTGATATTTAAAACTCAGTCAGCAGACCTCTCTCACTTGAAATAACAGGAACACCTGAACCATAAATCGTATATTCTGCCTTTAATTTATTGTTATCTAACCAGACATCAAATCGGCCATTAGCAACTAAACCTTTCTCAAGTTCATACTCTTTTATATTTTTGTCTTCTATTTTTGTGATTTTACCTTTGATTTCCCCTGGCATAATAGTGATGCTATTGCCATTTTTAGAAAAACTTACAGTGTATTCATTCCCTTTAGAAACATTCTTGTACTCTTTTTCATCAACTGGATTAAAAGGATATCCTACCTTTGGATGTTTAGCTATCTTGTCTATTTTTAGTGTAAAGCTTTTTCCTTTCAATTCAAGAGTGTTTGAGGTTAAGGTTTTTTTACCCTTGGCGCAAGACCATACAAGAACAGTTAATAGTGCTAAGGTCAATATTTTTTTGTAATTCATAATCTTTGATTTTGCATTAATTATGTTGAGTGTGTTTTAAAACTAACCTTTGATAAATTTTTGTTCTAAACAACGCCTTTTTTATAAATAGATGCTCAAAAATAGATGACTGATGTATACTGCTTTAAATAAAGAACTTCATTGTTATAGTTGAGGTTTACTTAGGTGTATACATCAGATACATAGGGAATTGAGCCCTAGACGCATAAGAAAATCGATGTTTGTGCCCAATAGGTAATTGATAATTTCTAGAAAATGAGGTTAAAAAAGCCTCAAAGTCTACCTTAGGAATATTGATGGAGTTGTCTTGTAGGTAGTAGGCAATATGGTCTATCTTACCATCTTTAGCCCAAAATATTTTTAGCCACATTTTTACTCCCTTTACATCAAAATCTATTTTGTCTGCATAAAACTCCATCGCTGTTAAGCAATGTTTCCAAGTATTCACCATCTTGGTTAGGTTAGTATCAGCAGCTGTAAGTAAAGAGCTTTTGTATTGACTGCTCAACACTTCTAATTGTTGGTCATTAGAACTAACATCAATAACTTTTGGCAGCTCTTGAGCTTGAATATTTAGAGTAAAAAACAGCAAAAAGGATAAGAAGAATAAACGTTTCATTAGGAGTGTTTTATCTAGGTCGTATAATTGACTTCTATAGGAGTATTATAAGATTAATAACTACAATAATAGTTAAAAAGTATTTGGAGAAGAAATAAAATAAGGATAATGGCTATTATAGTATAGTTTCAATCGCAGCAATAGCATTTTGTAATCGTTGTTCATAACTGCCTGAGATGACAATATAAGGGCAATTTCTACTCTCTAATTCAGCTTTTATCCGATCAAAATGATATTGTCTAAGATGCGGAAATTCACGAGTGCCATCATCATTCCAAGGAATATCAATATCTAAAAGCAAATATAAATCATAGCTCCGTTGGTGGTTTACTTCATGTATCCATTGTGGGCATTGTTTAAAATAGATTTCGCTCCAAATCTGCGTGACAATAAGGTCTGTATCACAGATCAAGAGTTTGTTCGCTTCTAGAGCTTTTTCATCCTCTCGCATCAATTGTCCTGCTGCTATATGCGAAATATCCATTAAGTTTAAATCCATCCCATACTTATCCGTATAAGTACGACCATATTCTTCTACATAAGTAGTTTGAAAGTGTTTGGCCAACTGCTGAGATAGGGTAGATTTGCCTGTAGATTCAGGGCCAGTTAGCACTATCCGTTTAGTATAATAAGGGCGAACAGGTTTAGGAATATATTGCCATTCTAAAAGAGGGTTATTGCGTACTTTAGTTGCTGATATAGGAACAGTTTGGCGAGCCTTATCAACCTTAATATGTTGTATATTCATTCGATTGGCCAGCTCATCGCCATAGTCTTCGGAGGTGAATACAATATCTGTATTGGGAGCATTACGTTGAAAGGCGTCAATCCATATTTCCCAAAAGAATCGATGTTCTTCAGGCACCTGAGGGTTCTCATCAGTAAGGTGCAAAACCCTCAAATCTGGATATAAAGTTTTGACCCAATGATAACGAAGAGCACCAGGGATAGGTTCTTTTTGGATACTACAGACTAATACAGTTAGTTCATCAACTTGCTGTCGAGCAGTTTCTATCAAGAACATATGCCCCTTATGTATGGGCATAAATTTGCCAAAGACTAAACCTCTTTTCACTATGATGTTATTTTAGTTTAAACCTAAAATAGCACTATTTTAGCGTAAAAAATGGGCTTAAGCACGAGTTTGTTTAATCAAATTGTAGTTTGGAGCGATAGCCAAAGGTTGGTTATTGACCTTAATGATAGTTGATTGTACCTTAAAGTTATATTCACCATAAGCCTCATTCAATTTGTTTTGAAGGCCAAATAACGCTTCCTCCAACTCATGAGCTTCCTCAGAAGTAGTTGCCAATATAAGCAAACGCTCCTCTTGACAGTCAAAAGCTAATTGTTGCAACTCTGGATGGTGATAAACAGCAGAATCTATATAGGTTTTTAGGATTTCTGCAACTACCTTTCTACGAGCCAATTGTTTGGTCAATTTAGAAATGCCCATCAATTCAAAATTAGATAAACCAGCATACAACATACGCGCATGTTTACTATCCAATTCTAATTTGAATGATTTTAGGGTTTTGAGTAGTTCTAAAAAATTCTTTTTTGCTTCAGCTAAATCTGCGAGTCTTTTTTTTGCAGTTTTTATCATTATTCTTAAATTTTAGGGAACGTAGAGTGATTGTTTTTTTTGATACTGCAAATATAGGGAGGATGCAGATCTATATATTTTTTGTTTAGTAAACTTTGTATTAATAATAGATTAAAAAATGTGAAAAATCAAGTTTTAGCGAAATTTTCGCTAACAAATAATCTAACACTTTTATGGCTGCAAATTCTGCGCCAAAGCATCCTTTTTCCATTGCAAAAATCCTATAATGGCCAAAATTAAAAAGAAAAAGTAATTAGCACTCAGCAGATATAACTCCTTGTAATACAATATGCCTGTATAGAGAATATCTACAACTATCCAAAACAGCCAGTTTTCTAAAATTTTTCTAGCCAATAGCATTTGAGCAGTCAAGCTCAGTGTAGTTCCCATTGCATCCCAATAAGGCAAATCTGCATCTGTCCAAGTATCTAGGCTGATAGCCATTCCCAACCAGAGTATAACTACAATGACTAAAGTAATTAACCATTGTTGGAGCTGTAGCTGACGAATAGGAACTTCTTTTTCCTCTGTTTTATTACCATTCAACCAATAATGCCAACCATAAGCACATTGCCCCAAAAACACAATTTGCAAGCCCATGTCTGCGTAGAGTTTTGCGTCATAGTAGAGCACAAAAGATAGTATCACGGCCACTATGCCTGTAGGCCAACACCAAATATTTTTTCGGATGGTGAGCACTACACAAAGTACATTAAATAGGACGGTTATGATTTCTAGGGTAGACACTGTATTTATTAAGTCTTTAGGGTTCTGTTAATAACAAGAGATTACTTAGAAACGTACACTTTTGTCACTCAGAGCAACCTCGATGGTTGCGAAGAGTCTCAAACTACCACAAAACTAGATGAGGTAAGTTTCTTCGGGGGTATCGAACCCCACTCTGAAAGACAGAGTTTTTTAATAGGTGTTTGTGTATGTTTTTAAGGCTGCTTAAAGTTAATTCAATATTCCAAAATTTAGCATTCAACATTTTTTTACTGTCGCCTAGATTGAAGAACTTCAATCACCTCATCTAAGGTATAGTTTTTAGCTGCAAGAAGCACCAAATAGTGATACATTAAGTCAGCAGCTTCGTTCAAAAAGAGTTCTTTATTATCATCTTTAGCTTCTATGACCAATTCTACTGCTTCTTCCCCTACTTTTTGAGCTACTTTATTAATACCTTTTTTGAATAAGGAGTTTGTATAAGATTCTTCGCTTGGATTGTTTTTTCGTGTTTGAATGATTTGCTCTAAATAGTGTAAAAAATTAGGCAGATTCTTTTCTTGAAAACAAGTATCATCACCTTTGTGGCAAACAGGCCCCGCAGGGTTTGCTTTGATCAAGATCGTATCTTGATCACAATCAAGAAGCATATCTACTACATTCAAAAAATTACCAGAACTTTCCCCCTTTGTCCATAAGCGTTGTTTACTACGACTAAAAAAGGTGACTCGACTTTCTTCCTTTGTTTTTTGGAGCGCCTCTTCATTCATATAGCCCAGCATCAGGACTTTGTTTGTTTTTGCATCTTGTATGATGGTTGGAACAAGTCCATTGCCTTTATTAAAGTTAACTTGCATCTTATTGTAGTTTTTAATAGTTGAATTTTTAATCTTATTAGTAGACAGGTCTTATCGGAATTTGCTGTTCTTGCAAATATTGTTTGAGCTTAGGTATTGGAATCTCTCCAAAGTGGAAAATGCTAGCAGCCAAAGCTGCATCTGCTTTTCCTGTAGTTAGGACAGTTTTGAAATGCTCTAATTTACCAGCTCCGCCCGATGCAATAATCGGGATAGAAACAGCTTTAGCTATTGCTGCGGTAATCTGATCAGCAAAACCATTTTTGGTGCCATCATGATTCATAGAGGTGAACATTATTTCACCAGCTCCGCAGTTTTCAGCTTCCTTTGCCCAATCTAGAAGTGTCCAATCTGTAGCAACTCGCCCTCCACTCAGAAAAACTGTCCAATCCTGTTCTATTTGTTTAGCATCTATAGCAACCACTACACATTGGCTCCCAAAGTTTTTGGCTAAATCTTCAATCAACTTTGGGTTGCGTACTGCTGCAGAATTTATAGTGATTTTATCTGCCCCAGCATGGAGTAGAATATCGACATCTTTTACACTTTGGATGCCTCCTCCTACTGTGAATGGAATATTAATGCCTCGAGCAATCTCCCGAACTAGTTTAGCCAGCAATTGCCTTCTGTTTTCATGAGAGGCCGTGATGTCTAAGAATATTAGTTCATCTGCACCTTCTTGGCTATAGGCTTTTGCCAAATCTACAGGATTGCCTGCATCTCTTAGATCTTTGAAATTAATGCCCTTGACTGTTCTTCCATCTTTGATGTCTAGGCAAGGTATGATTCGTTTGGTTAACATTTTTATAGTCTTTAGTTATAAGGTTGTTAGTTGTTCTAAGCTGATTTTTTGCTCATAGATTGCCTTGCCAACTATGGCTCCATAGCAACCTATATTTTGGAGTTGTTGAATCTCTTCGATACTACTAACGCCACCACTTGCAATCAATTTTAGTTCTGGGAATTGCTGCATAAGCTCTTGGTATAAACCTACAGCAGAACCTTGTAGATTACCATCTTTAGATACATCTGTGCAGATTACATATTTCACTCCTTTTTGGATATACATTGTCAAGAAATCGACTAGCGTATATTCGCTGCTTTGCTGCCAGCCATGTGTAGCAATATACCCCTCTTTTACATCAGCACCCAAGATCAATTTTTCATTACCATAATAATCCAACCATTCTAAAAATAGAGTAGGTTGTTGTGCGGCTATAGTGCCTACCGTTACTTGGTTGGCACCACTATCTAAGGCGAGTTGTATGTCTTGTGTAGTTTTAATACCACCTCCAAAATCTATAGTTAGATTGGTTGCTGTAGCAATCTGTTCTAAGATAGCTTGATTAACAATGTGCTTGGCTTTAGCACCATCTAAATCCACAACATGTAAGTATTCAAAACCTGCATCCTCAAAAGCTTTAGCAACTTCTACAGGGTTATTGTTATATACTTTTTTTTGATTATAATCACCTTCTGTTAGGCGAACACATTGACCATCGATAATATCAATGGCAGGAATAATATTTAGCATAATTCTATAAAGTTTTTAAGGATTTTAGAACCCACATCACCTGATTTTTCGGGGTGAAATTGTGTTGCATAAAAATTGTTGTATTGTAATGCTGCACTAAAGGGCAAAATGTAATCGGTTTGCGCAATAGTTGCTTCACCTAGTTCTGCATAATAGCTGTGAACATAATAGACATAATCCTTAGGATTAATACCTCTAAAAAGTGGATGGTCAGACTTTGTTGTAAGTGTATTCCAACCCATATGAGGTACTTTGTCTTGCCCATTGTTGGGGAACTGTTTTACCAACTGAGGAATAATCCCTAGACAATCTATATTCCCTTCTTCAGATTGCTTACAAAGGAGTTGCATCCCTAAGCAAATGCCCAAAACAGGTTGCTTTAAATTTGGAATAATTTGATCAAGTCCTAGTTCTTTTAGAAACTGCATGGTGCTGCTTGCTTCGCCTACTCCAGGAAAGATG
This sequence comes from Aureispira sp., assembly GCA_024222455.1. Classification (GTDB taxonomy): domain Bacteria; phylum Bacteroidota; class Bacteroidia; order Chitinophagales; family Saprospiraceae; genus JAAEPD01. Next base: position 7,685 of record JAAEPD010000451.1, on the reverse strand, counting down.
ATTTTATCTGCTTGTTCTATCGTTGTCTTATCCCTGCTCAAGGTAGGTTTTATGCCTAATCGTTCTAATGCAAAGACTACAGATTGGGTGTTGCCTGCATTGTAGTCTATTATAGTTATGTTCATTTTTTTTGATTTAGTAGTGAGTACACTTCGCTTTTATATGCTATTGATAATATAAGTAAGGAGTTGTAAAATCTGCTTACTGTTGAAAATCCTCCTAGCCCCCTTTATAAGGGGGAATTGGTAACGTATAATAGGATTCCCCCTTATAAAGGGGGCTAGGGGGATTTTTGTGGCTAAATTCTAACAGTCTAAACATCTAACACCTAATTAGTATATTATAATACTCCTTTGGTAGAAGGGAGTTGCATGTTGTTGGGCTCTCGCTTGATGGCCATACGTATAGCTCTTGCTAAAGCCTTAAAAATAGATTCTATTTTGTGATGTTCATTGTTACCTTCAGCTTTGATGTTGAGGTTGCACCGAGCACCATCTGTAAAAGATTTGAAGAAGTGGAAAAACATCTCGGTGGGCATTTTTCCAACATATTCTCTTTGGAATTCAGCTTCCCATACCAACCAATTTCGACCACCAAAATCAATAGCTACTTGGGCTAAACAATCGTCCATTGGTAAACAAAATCCATAACGCTCTATACCCAATTTATTACCTAAAGCTTGATAGAACGCTTCTCCCAAAGCTATGGCTGTATCTTCGATAGTGTGGTGCTCATCTACTTCCAAATCACCTTTGACTATAATCTTCAAATCAACTCCAGAGTGGCGAGCAATTTGGTCGAGCATGTGGTCAAAAAACTTCAATCCAGTATCGATTTTGGCTTGACCTTTTCCATCTAAATTGAGTTGTATATCAATATCTGTTTCTTTGGTCTTGCGTTGGATAGAGGCTGTGCGCTCATTGAGTTTTAGAAACTCATAAATTACTTTCCAATCGGTTGTGTTGAATACAATCGAAGACTCTAACTCAGTAGCTTTATTTTGAAGTTCTTCATTCCCCTTAGTTTCTCCTGCATCTAACCAAATTCCTTTTGCCCCAAGGTTTTTAGCCAGTTCCATATCTGTTAGGCGATCGCCTAGTACAAAAGAGTTGGCTAAATCATAATCTCCATCTATATACGTTGTGAGTAGACCTGTTCTAGGTTTGCGAGTAGGTGCATTATCAGCAGGAAATGATCTATCTATTAGAATATCATCAAATACAATTTCCTCATTCTGGAAGGCTTGGAGCATCTTGTTATGTGCTGGCCAAAAGGTATCTTCTGGGAAGCTCGAAGTGCCTAAACCATCTTGATTGGTGACCATGACCAACTCAAAATCGAGTTCGTTTGCAATTTTGGATAAGTAGGAGAACACCTTTGGGTAGAATTCTAATTTTTCTAGGCTGTCTAGCTGATAGTCTATTGGTGGTTCTATTACTAGAGTGCCATCACGGTCTATAAATAGTGCTTTTTTCATTTTATGAGTATTTAGTATTTAGACTAATAGATTTTAGCATTTGTATTAGCGTTTGATTTTCTTTGGGCTTGCCAATGGTTATGCGTAAGCAATCTTCGCATAATGCTAGCTTGGAGCGATTGCGGATGATAATACCTTGATCAACCAAATGTTGATAGAGTCGATCAGCTTCTTTGACTTTGACTAGAATGAAATTGGAGTCAGAAGGATGTATTTTTTGAATGAAGGGGAGTTTTACTAATTCTGCGATTAGTTTTTTGCGCTCTATTAATATGGTTTGGATATATTGCTCTGTTTGTTCAACTTGTTTTAATGCCTTTAATGCGGCATGTTGTGTGAGTATATTGACATTGTAAGGAGGTTTTACCTTGTTGAATAAATCAATAATAGTTGAGTTGCTAAAAGCCATTCCTAATCGAATTCCAGCTAATCCCCAAGCTTTAGAGAAGGTTTGTAAAACGACTAGGTTTGGATATTGTTCTATCCAATTCAAAAGGCTAGTTTGTTCCGAAAAGTCTATATAGGCTTCGTCTACTACTACTATACCTTCAAAATTGTCAAGTATCTTACGTATCGCAGCTTGATTCATACTGTTGCCTGTTGGGTTGTTGGGACTGCAAATGAATAGCAGTTTAGTTGCGGGTATTACTTGGTTCAGAATAGCATTGACATCTAGTTGATAGTCTGCTGTCAAGGGTACTTCTTGGATAGCTACATTTGATATATTTGCACTGACTTGGTACATTCCGTAAGTAGGAGGAAGTATCATAATGCTGTCTTGAGCAGGTTCGCAGAATATTCTAATCAGTAAATCAATAGCTTCATCACTACCATTACCCAAAAATATTTGCTCTTGTTTTACCCCTTTTAGGGTTGCAATTTTTTCTTTTACCTCTTTTTGTAATGGATCTGGATAGCGGTTATATTTATTATCAAAAGGATTTTCATTAGCATCTAAAAAGATATTGGCTTTGCCTTTAAATTCACTTCTTGCGGAGGAGTAAGGCTCTAAGTTGCGTATGTTAGAACGGACTAGATTGATCATGATAGATAATAGATTATTAGTAGTTAGATATTAGACTTGTTAAGTTTTTGGAGGCGAATACTGACGGCATTTTTATGGGCGATGAGTTGTTCTGCCTCAGCCATAAGTTCTATAGCATTACCTATATTTTTTAAACCTCTAGGACTAATTTGCTGAAAGGTGATTTTTTTAACAAAGGAATCAAGAGATACACCACTGTAAGTTTTAGCAAAACCGTTGGTGGGCAGTGTATGGTTGGTGCCTGATGCGTAATCGCCAGCAGATTCAGGAGTGTAAGCCCCTAGAAATACAGAACCAGCATTTTCTACTTGTTGAGCCAACTCTTCAGCATCTTGACAGTTTAGTATCAAGTGTTCTGGAGCATATTCATTGATGAACTCAATAGCTTCTTTCTCATTCTTAACCACAATAGCAGAGCTATTTTCTAAAGCTGCTTGAGCAATAGTTTTTCTTGGAAGTTGTGTTAGTTGCTCTTGAATACTTTGCTTGACTTTTTTAACGAGCTCAGGACTGTAAGCAACTAAAACAACTTGGCTATCTACACCATGTTCTGCTTGAGAGAGCAAATCGGCAGCTACAAAATCAGGATTTGCTTCATCATCTGCCAAGACCAATAGTTCAGAAGGCCCCGCAGGCATATCTATAGCTGTGCCTGCTTGTTGAGCCAGCTGTTTAGCTTTAGTCACATATTGATTGCCTGGACCAAAGAGTTTATAAACTTTTGGTATACTTTCAGTTCCGTAAGTCATTGCTGCTATAGCTTGAGCACCACCAACTTTGAATATTTTCGTGCAACCAACCAATTTAGCTGTGTACAAAATAACTGGGTTAATACTACCATCTTTTTGAGGTGGTGTACACAAAACGATTTCTTGACAGCCTGCTATCTTTGCTGGAATACCAAGCATCATAACGGTAGAAAAAAGAGGGGCTGTTCCTCCAGGTATGTACAAACCAACTTTAGAGATCGGCACATTTTTTCGCCAACATTCTATACCCTGCATTGTTTCGATTCGTTGAGAATCTGACTGTTGGCTACTGTGGAACTTATAGATGTTGTCATAAGCTATTTGTATGGCATCTTTGAGTTGTTGGCTTACTTGTTGATTAGCCTCTTGGATTTCTAAATCAGTCACATTTAAGTTGCTTAAGTCTACTTTGTCAAACTGTTTGCTGTAGCTGAATAAGGCTTGGTCTCCATCCTTTTTTACGGTGTCTAATATTACTTGAACAGTTGCTTCTAAGTTGTTGTTATTTAAAGTTGGTCGTCTTAGAATTTGTTTCCATTCTGATCGATCTGGATTGTTGTATGTTTGCATTTTATTAGAATTTAGTGAGCTTCGCTTTTAGATATTAGTAGTTAGATAGTTTGTTGATAATCTTAGGCGATCATTTTTTCTATTGGGATAACTAGGATACCTTCTGCACCTTTGTCTCGGAGTTGATCTATAATTTCCCAAAACTGTTCTTCAACTACTACTGAATGTAAGGAACTCCAACCTTCTTTTGCTAAAGGCAGTATTGTTGGGCTTTTTATCCCTGGCAGGATTGCAGAGATTTCTTCGATAGCTTCATTAGGGACATTGAGTAGAATATATTTGTTGCTTTGAGCATTTCGGACAGCATCTATCCTAAATAAGAGCTTATTGATAAGGCCCTGTTTCCAAGGTTCTAGCTTTTTATTGGCTACCAAAACGGCTTCGGATTGCATAACAGTAGCAACTTCTTTTAGACCATTGCTAAACAAGGTGCTTCCTGAACTAACTATATCACAAATGGCATCTGCCAAGCCGATATTAGGGGCAATTTCTACCGAGCCACTAATGTTGTGTAACTCTGCTTCTATCTTGTTTTTGTCTAGGAACTGTTGAAGTAGGGTAGAGTAAGTGGTGGCAATTTTCTGACCATTGAGTTGCTCTAAATTGCTAAACTTAGTGCTTTTAGGAACAGCAATAGATAGGCGACATTTTGCAAATCCTAAGCGTTTGATAATTTTAATATCGGCCTGTTTTTCTACAAAAACATTTTCTCCCAAGATTCCAATATCTGCTACACCATCTTCGATATACTGCGGAATATCGCCATTGCGCAAATAGTAAATATCTAATGGAAAATTAGTGGATGGTGCCAATAGCTGCCTTTTTCCGTTCTGAATGTTTATGCCACATTCTTTGAGTAGCTCTTTAGAGGCTTCTGTTAAGCGACCTGATTTTTGGATCGCAATGCGTAATCGTTTCATTGTTTAAAATTTTTGGAGAGGTATAGAAATAAAAAAGCGGCTGACCATTTTTGCAAATGGTCAGCCGCTTGGACTAAAAGGTCTATATCTGATTATATACTACATCAACTTGTAATGAATGCATAACATAGGCCCACCATTTGTCTTGGAGACAAGGATATGATGATGATGCATATGTGTATGATTATTTCTCATTAAGTTTGTTCGTATAATTATTAATTATTGTGTTTGGAGCAAAACAATTTGAATAGTTTTGAATTGCTTTTTTATAATTGAACAATACAAATGTAGAGGATTTTTTTAAACTTGCAAGAAAATAGAAAATAGATTTTTTCTATAAATAGATTTATTGGTGTTCTTTTTGAGCGTTATAAGAGTTAATAGTCCATGTATTTTTAACTTTATCAAACTAAAAATAGCAGTAAACTTTTCTAATCAATTAATTAGAAAATCTTCATGGACTAGGGGTATCGTCGTTTATTAATTATTAAAAAAAAATTATGAAATTATATTGGATATTAGGGATCATATTCCTACTAAATGCTGCTTTGTATGCTCAGTCTGAGCCTACTAAGCTTAAGGTGCGTAAGTCGAATGCGGTAGAATCTATTCGAGATTTGAAAAAGGGAGGTGCTATCATTGTTCGATTGAAAACAAAGCATCGCAAAATAGCTATTTTGGAGCGCAATGTACGTGGATTAGAAGGCAAACCCAAGCGTCAGGAGCGGTATGAAAAAATGCTAAACGGTACACTAAAATATCGTGATGCAGTCAATAGTGCAATGATAGAAGGATTTAGAGATTCTTTTTCTTTTTGTCCTGTATATTTTATGTATGATAGTTCTAGTTCTCGTCTGCATAGGGGGGCTAGAGAAGGTTTGTTTTTGGGGCAAGATCTTAATATAGATCCATCTATTGCTATTCAAGAAAAGAATCTTTTTATAGTTGATTTTCAGAAAGAAAGTGCTGAGTTTCCATTTGATGTTTTGAAAATGCGTAGACTCACAGAGAAGCTGGAGGACCCATTTCCTTATTTTGCTCAAGTGAGAGAATCTTTTCTTAACGAGATCAATACTCCTAGAATAGCAGGTGCGGCTAAACAATGGAGTAAACGATTGAGTCGTTTTTATACTAAACGATTGGACAAAATTGCAGTTTTGGAGGCTAAAGAAAAAGAGGAGCCTTAGTTCTCCATTAGAGAAATGGTCATAAAAAGAAAACCACCTAATTACTAGAATTAGGTGGCTTCGAGGGGCTATAAAAACTAAAAAGTTATAAACTAAAAAACTATACTTGTTCTCTATCTACTATCTTGTTTTTGTCGCTACCTTGAAGTCTCCTTCAAGGGTTTGTAGGCCGTAAGCTTCTTTTGGTGGAATATAACCTGGAGGGCAAATAAAGGTTGTTACTTTGCTTGTAGGGAATTTTTTAATACTCACACTATTGTCTTGGTTGCCTCCTAACATTAGAACAAAACCTTTCTCTACTCCAACAATAAATCCAATATGTCCCCAAGGTTTTCTTTTTATTTTCCCAGTTTTTTTATCTCGACTTTCTCCTTCTATAATACCAACTGAACCATAAAAAGGTGTATCCGATTTTTCGCCCCAACCTGTCCATTGTGCTACACCTGGATCTTGGGGATTGCTCACTCCAGATCGAGATAGACACCAACTTGTAAAAGCTGCACACCAAGCTGGTTCATCTGATGTTTTAGCTCCACAAGCGGCATAATATTGTATTATTCTAGGATTGTTTCTTTCTCCGTTATCTCCAGATTCTACCAATTCTTTTACGCCAATTTCGCCTTCTGCTACTTTTATCCAAGCTGGTTTTGGGCCATAACCATGACCACCAGTAGTATCCAAAGCTTCTTTTTTACTATCTTTTTTACCTGTGAGGTAATCCCATGTATCTGCATCTCCTATACCAGTAGCTTTTATACCCATTTGAGCTTGAAAATCTAGGAGTGCATCTCGTGTAGGGTTTACTTTTGCAGGAACAATTATTTTTTTTCTCTTTTTATCTCTACCCCATGCCATTGGCCAACGACCATTTTCTTTGAGATTATAGTTTCCCCATTTGTTGAGGAATTGTTGAACCATTTTGACATCTTCTTTTGCATTAGCGCAGTGATCGCCCACTTTTTCAGACATTGTTTTGTTGGTAGCAAGCTCTGCTTTATCTACATCGTAATAGCCATCATCTTTATCTGCTTGGGGGTCATTGTTAAGTACTAATGCATCAGGACGTTGTAGCTCACCTTTTAGGTATTGCCAAGTTTTAGTATGTTTGTTGCTAATCCAAGCACGACCTCTTACTTCTGGGTCTTGGCAAGATCTACAAAAGAAAGATATTTGTCGAGACAGTTTCCTATCTGCTTTACCATCGATAGGGCAGCTATATCCATGTTTGTTGAGGTAATATTGGACTGCCAATACATCTGCTTTTCGGTTTTTATAGCGATCAGGTTTTTTAGAGTCAAAACCAACACTTCCAGTGAGTTTGTTTAAGTTTGGTTTTCGATCACCTAGCATCTCATCTGCATCAGGGCGAGTATAATTGTCCATTTTTAGATCTTCTTTGGTCAAGCCAGATTGTTTAATGACTTCTTTACTACCTAATAGAATATCTTTCATTTGCACATAAGTATCTGCTTTTTCACCTTTTTGAGTAGAGTCACTTTTTTCATAAACAGCCATCCATTTTTGGATAAGTTTGTATAACTCAACAACAGTTTTAATATTTTGCATTAGGGTGCTCATTGTTTTGGTTTGATTTAGTAATTTTGATTTTTAGTTTATTTGGTTTAAATGATAATGATATTGTAAAGATCAACTATAAAATAAAATTGTGCTAAGCAAAAAAGAATCTATAATGTGAAGTCTAACTGTGAGCTGTTTATAGTTTTTTTTAGTTATTAT
>JAAEPD010000450.1 GCA_024222455.1 Aureispira sp. | reverse complement strand
GACCATTTCTGCTTGCCGGCATTTGGGACAAAGATAAGGGTCGGAGCCCTGCGTTTCTATAATAATTTCTCTAGAGGTCAACTTCTTTTTTGGAGGCGGATTTTTCACCTTCAGAGCCTTTCGGATTTTTGGTAAATCAGTGGCTTTAGTCCTTGTAGATAAAAAGCCATAATGCCTAATTTTAGTAAATCGTTTAGGAAGAACGTGTTGTAAAAATCTGAGGATAAACGCTACTCCTGTAATGGTATCACTGTCTGTTGTAGCTTTTTTTCGGTTCAAAAATTTGAAGGTAACATGAGAGTCAGTTACCTTCAATATTCTGTAATTACTAATGGCTATTCGATGGGTGTATCGGCCCAAATATTCTAGGACTTGGTCTACTCCTGCAAAGGACTCTTTTGCATAAACGACCCAGTTTTTCAGATATAGTTTACGCTTAGTTTGGTAGAACTTTTTAGTAGTTTTCCAATGTTTATCATTGGGGACAAGGCGTATTTTCCCACTTTTTTGAAGTGCAACTAAATGATGTAAGAACTTCATTTTGAACTTATGGGATAAGGCCCTAACAGAGAACAAAAAGTTATTTTTGCCTTTAGTAGTTTTCCACTGACCTTTAGGGTTAATACCGCCAGCAGGAATAATACAATGTAAGTGAGGGTGATAATGCATTTGCTGTGTCCATGTATGTAGGATAGCAATCATACCAGCCTTTGCTTCCATCTTTTGCCGCTTATCCAAGCTAAATTCTTTGATGGTCTCCCAAGAACATTTAAAGAGTAAGTTGTAGAGTGTTTTTGTGTTGTATCGGAATAAATTTCGAAGCTCAGAGGGCACAGTGAAGACCCCATGAAAGTACTTTATGGGCAATAAATCATGCTTCCGATCCAAAAACCAACGCTCCTTATTTACGCCCTGACAATTGGGACAATGTCTATTTCCACAAGAGTTATAGTGAATTTTTTGATAATGACAATTAGAGCATTTTTCTCTATGAGCGCCGAGTTTCCCTGTTCGACAAAGGGCAAGTAAGTTAAGGACTTTGAGCTGCTCTTTTGAAAGTTTATGATGTAATTTAACTGTAGATCCAAAGCGTTCAAAAATATCTGATATAGTTGCTTTTTTAGACATCTGTTTTCCACTTATCTAAAGGACTAAAAGCTTTGGAAAGGGGGATTTCACTGATATGCAAGTAGATTAAGGTAGTGTGTATAGACTGATGGCCTAAGAGTTGCTGTAAAGTTTTGATGTTCATTCCGTCTTCAAGGGCATGAGAAGCGAAGCAGTGGCGTAGTAAATGTGGATTTACGGATCTATTTAAGCCACTTTTTTTAACAGCCGCATCAAGGGCATATCGTAAGGCTCCTTTGCTCATCTGACTACCTTTTTTCTGCCCATTAAAAAAGTGTATTTTGGGGCGACAACGAGTGAAATAGCTGCGGAGTTCTTTTAAAATTGTTTGGGACAAGACGGTATAACGATCTTTCCCCCCTTTCCCTTGATTGACTCGGATTCTCATTTTACCATCTTTGGTCTCAATGTCGTTTAGTTTTAAATTAAGCAATTCCATCCGACGTAACCCAGAGGAATACAAGAGTCTAAAGAGGACTCTATGTTTAAAATTAAGACAGCCATCAAAGAGTTGTTTTAACTCTTCTCTACTCATTACCTTAGGTAGGCTTGGTTTCTCTTTGGGATAAGGTATTCGTGCAGCAAGGTCTACATCTTCCACTATTTCTTGATAATAATAGCGTAAACCTGCAACATAGAGCTTGATGGTTCGCCACTGTAATCCAAGATCATCTTTTAGGTAGATTAAATAGTCAATAATTTGATCGTATTCAAGCTGCCTTGGATTGCTTTTATGAAAGTTATAGCGTTTCTTCAACCCTCTGCTATAACTGACAATAGTGGCTTTTGAAAGATTAGCAATGCTCATTCGTTTTTTTAGGCGATCGAGTTCTTTTTCTATTTCTAAATTGATTAAATTGTACTCTGAGCTTTTGCGCTCTAGATTTGTCGTTTTCATATTCTATATGATTTAGCTTAAATACATATAGTACGATTATCATTTTTTTTTGCTACACCGATAGGTGTTTAGTGCAACAAGAGCTATATATTCATCCCACATCTAGGGCTAAAGCTAAATTATCGTCGTATGTACTGCTCCGCAAAATCACAGATTTTGCTAATAACCCGAAGAAAAAATTTATTAGCAAAATCTGTGATTTTGCTCTTGGG
>JAAEPD010000449.1 GCA_024222455.1 Aureispira sp. | reverse complement strand
TTGGCTTTTTTTAATGATATTTGATTTTCAATTTATGGGTGTCTAGTTTTACTTTATTTACACTCTAATTGCTTGTTAAAATATTTATAATGACAACTCAGTGCTGGCTGCTACTAATACTTTTCTTGCAACATACTGAATCAATTCTATATCTTTATAAAGTAATTCGGCTGCTTTAGTAAATGGAAGTAATAGATCAATTTCACCATCGAAACCTTCACCTTTAGTATGTACGATTTTACACCTAATGTCATAAATAAGATCTGCAACTGGGGTTCGAAGATCGACATCTTTACTTGTCAAATGAATTTTGTAGTTCGTTAAACCTTTCTGTTTGGCTGAGAAAAAATCGTTTTTTCTATTTTCTTATTTGAATACATTTTACTTTATTTACTAATAATAATTTCAAACGTTCAACCGACAATCAATCTTCTGGTCAGTGAATAATTATAGCAATTACAGACTAACAGGTGCACTAAAGGTGTATATTTTTATATCTTGATTAATAACTGCTTTCAGGTTTTCAGATAAGCTGCTCAATGAAGGTGTCCATTCTAAGACGTTATAGTTGGAAGGTGAATAAATCAAATAAAGGAAAACAGATATGTAAAACTTACTCTCTCCCTCTACGATAGCTTCCAGTATAGATAAAACGGTTTAGTATCTGATTACCTTTTAGGACTACTTCCGTGTATATCATTCTTAGTATATTCCCAGGTTTTGCTCATCGTCCCTAGATGATTCATACTCAATCTGTTTGTCAATTTGAATTATGTATTCCTTAACCCACCGTTTGACATTACCACTGCTATATTCCAGTAAGGGTCTAAGCGTCGCCTTATCGTTTTCGAGATATGGCACTAAGGATCCATACCAGCTCCGTGTCCTCATATTTACTCTAAGAGCACTTTCCACACTCTCACCACCACCAAAGTTCTCGAGTATTGCGATAAATAGCTTCGATGGCTGATGCTGTTCATCAACAATTTCTAGGATATTTATGCAACCAGCTACAAACTCTGGTCCCAAATCAGGAAACTCAGTACACCAGGCAATGACCAGCTCAACAGGCACAACAGACAAAACACTTGGTATTTGTTCTTCAAAGCCATTTTCTCGATCAAGTAATTGTTGAAGCCAATAGAGCTCTATATCTTCAGCATGAACAATGGCATCGCTAAATATTGGCCATAATACACCACTATAGTCGCGCATAATTTCTGTTAGCAATGGCTTGGTATAGCTCCAGAGATCTCCGTGTTCAAAGCCAAACTTGCTAGCAATAATGAGTTGGTTAATTAAGGCAATAGCAAACTCCTCATCACGTATTTTAAGTAATTTTTTAGCCAAGTCATGCCAATGATAAATATCTATTGAGTTATTATTCTGATCTTTATGCAGCGGAACAGCTGTTACCAATACTTTAAGTGATTCGCGTATATTCTCTAAATTATCTTTATTACTAAAACAGTACATAAAAATAACATTAAGAGCTGACCAACTGGCTTTACTCCCAAGCTCCGACAAGGACAAACAAAATTCAACTATCGTTTGTGGATCTAAACTATCTGTCACACTTCCATAACTTAGAGCATTAGCACTATTTGCTTCAACAACATCATTACGAATCAAATCAAGCAATACGTCAAGATGTGACTTCTTAATTTCTCCAGTTCTAATAAAATTTGGATAGAACACTACCAGCTTCTTATCCGATAATAGCCTATCGATACAAGCCTGCCAGACCTCTTTTGATTTATCGTAAATCCCACTATAGATACCCAGAATGAAGCTGGGATTTTTAGGTTCCGCTACAAGAACTTTCTCAAAGCATGCATCGAGAAGTTGATCGACATTATCCACTTCCAGAGCAAGTTGCCTCCCAAAATGAAAGGACTGCTTTTGCTCGCCCTGTAGCAACAAGTTAATATTGGGAATTAATAAATCTATATTACTGACTATTTCTGTAGCCAAGTTTTTAGCATTTTCGGCAGCAACATCAACATAGTGACCATCTTCTCCTTTATGGTGTTCCCAAGGAGGATTTATTACTAAAATTTTCAGTTTTTCAGATACATCAGCTTTGTCAGGTTTTAGTAGCTCTAACCAGGAGTTGAGTGCATTACGAGCTTCTTCATTCATAGTTTCAGCATCATAATCGAATGAATGTTTAATACTTTCTAAAGCTGCAGGCCAGTATCGTCCATTTCTAGAAACCATATGCCTTATTGCAGCATCAAGCATCTCAATACGTCCACGACTAACCATACCTCGAATAGAGCGACCTATTTCAGATAGCACTTTTTCTGTCTGTATATCTCCGCGTTCGAATAAGACAAGCAACAAATCAAAAGAGTCCTGCCAGTAATCAAAAATTTGTTGCCAAACTTTTGGCCTCCACTCTTCAAGAGGGGGTTTAGTGCCTTGATATTCCGCACCAATAGTTCTACTACCTCCAAACGTACTAATTGCTTCTCCCAAAGCCTCAAGCACGATCATATCAACCTCTCTAATATTTAAATTAAGGGCTTTCTTTAACAATGCAAATCGAATTTGGGGTTCTGCTGCAGTGCCAGAGTTATTAACACGAAAAAGCTGAGCAAACATTCCTGTAGCATTGTTACTCCATGTTTCATTTTCAGCAGAAGCCAGTAACAACATACACCAGGCAGCTTTTTCAAAAACATGCGCATGAAAACATAGTTTTTCAAGTGCCCATACAAGATTTCTTCGAGTATCCCCATCTATACTTTGCAATTGTTCAAAAGTCATATTTTTTAACACATTATATAGTGCTGTACTAGTTGCTTCTGGGTTCACTTCAACAAATGCGCGGAAGAGTTTCGAACCCTTTTCTGTAAGTAACACTTCCGCTTGGACAAAAGGGCTATTGCCTCCAAATAACCTCTCTGAAAATCTTTGAACACTCGAATGACTATCCAAATATGTTGCTTGAGTGCAAAAGCTGCGTACTAAGGATTCCGGCATACCATCTATCATTGCTTTTTGGCGCTCATATGACGCTTCCTCCCACCACTCAGATGCCAGAGTTAAAGCGAGTGGTTTGGGTACTACTCTAGCGTACCTGCCCGCACGATTAATAATTTGCCGTCTACTGAAAACACTTAGCACTCTATCAAAAGTTTGCATTGCAGAATTTGCTATCTGCTCGGTAATATATTTAGCTTCAGCAGCCGCATCACTCTGTTCTGTCCCAAATACATCAAACAATGAGCACGCCGTAAGTACATTTTTTTCTGATTCCCCTATGCCCACACCTCCTTCAATCAGTTTTTTAACAACAGAGCTATCTTCTATTGAGCCTAGAAGCTGTCCATTCCTCTGATATTGTTCCGCGATAAGAACAGCCATTAATGGATAGCCTTGAGCAAATCGAGCTACACGTTGCACATCATAGGATTCCATCCCAACGAGGATTGGAGTTAGAAGTTGTTGAATTGCATCACCCGCTAAAGTAGAAATTTGAATAGATATTGACAAACTAACTGGGTCCGGAGAATAACCAATTGTTACAATCCTTAGTTGACACTCTGTTTTATTTACCTCTCTTGCGAGCTCGTTATGCAAATCAACACTACAATTTTCTACAATAATCAGACCTAGAGCATTATCATCAACAGCATGTCGTACACTCTCTTTTATCTGCTCTACATAATCTGCCCCATTGAAAACCAATATACATTCATCATTAATTGTAGAACTCATATGTATAGCTTCTAAAAGAAGTCTTGTTTTTCCCAGACCAGATGCACCTGTCAGTCTTATAACTGATTTATTTCGATCAATAGCATTAGTTAACGACTCTAAATTCTTATCTCGTTGCTCATCACTTACATATTGATAGCCATGATTCCTGTCTATACTTTTCCAGTCATTTAAATTACGCGACTGCTTATTCTTGTATCGCATGACTGTATTCTTTTTATTTATAAACTGCTTTAATGCAAGGTAAGATGAATCATTACAATTATCGGGTTTTACAATATCAATATGGCCTTTTCCTTCAATCATTTTAATATCTGAGTCTCTAAAAATACTTTTAGAACTCTCTGATGTAACTATATCGTCACGTCCACCAATAACACTAAGTATTTCAAAGTTATTGGCTATCTTTGTTGAAACCCACTGATCGTTCATCTCTTCAAGGTATTTATTATCTTTACACAGTGCTTTAAGCTGCTGATGTCTCCATCCTATAAGGCTTGCAATATCAGAAAACCCTGAACCATTCTGCGGCACAGCAAAAAAACACACCTTGCTAACATTAGGCATTATCTCCTTGAAGTATTGATTGAGTAAATATTTTCTAATAATTAAACCACCAAGGCTATGCCCAACTAAAATCAACTTATCTTCAGGCGAACAACGTAGGTCGATTTCTGCTGCCAATCCTTCAGCAATATTATGAATTGACTCATTAGCACCTATAAAAGGCTTGTAGAAGAAACCATAACCATAACTAACGACGCTTACGTCTAGCTCAGGATCATCATGCAATAAATCTGGAAAACTTCCCCATGTCTTTACCAGCTCTCCATTTAGTCCATGTACTAAAACAACCTTAGTTGCCATGTTTTAATTCTCCATCTCAATAGTTCCTAAAATCAGTTTTAGTAATAGCATATCTCTCTGGCACTTTAATACATAGTTCTTTTTTCAGAAGAACTACCTGGCTATGGAATTCTTTAAACAAATTGAAAATTTATCAATAAAGTGGATAAAAGGCTTTACTACTTGAATTTTCTTTAACGTTGTTTGAGTTAGAGGCAGTTGAGATGCTCCACTCGAAAATTTGACAATTGATTCAGAATGACCCTTTTTCTCTATCAAATATTTCAATAAAAAATTGCGATTTATTCCTAGAGTAGTTTTATTAAGATATTAAATCTTCCTATTTTTTAAAATATCAAACACATTAAGTTTAGACTCTAACTGATAAAAAATCATAAAATACGTGTTTGTTTGAACTTTACCCGATGGTCAATCGAATGGTCATTCAGCAATAATAACACTCACAAGCTGATAAGTACTCTATGGGTGCAATGTACCTTACCTATTTGCTCATAGAATAAAACTAGACACCCATAATTTAATATCCAGTCTAATACAAAAATCAAAAACATAATAGGGTTAATGCCTATAGAATATCGTACAGTTATATGGCATAATCCCCTTCAACGGCCATCCTGATTAAAATGGAGTTAATCAAT
>JAAEPD010000448.1 GCA_024222455.1 Aureispira sp. | reverse complement strand
TTTTGATAGATTGTTGCATAATTCATCATATCTAGCAATATAATATTTTTTACATAAATTTCCAGATGCTCGCATGTGCGTGTGTGCGGTCTGATTTTCACTTACATAATCTTTATTATCTTGAAGGTCGTGTAGAATTTGCTATCGGCAATCATAAAAAAGGTATTAGTATACTGCATGACGTCTTACAAGATACTACAATATCTCCTAGAGTAGTTGCTAGAATAGATCATATGTTGCATTTGTTTTATATCGAAACTGGAGATTACAAAAAGGCTTTAGAAGCATACAGAATATAAAGAAAAAGATAATGCATCAAAGCTTTCTGATCGAGTCTTAAAATTTAACTCCGCTATAGAAAATCAAGAAAAAAACAGAGCCTTAGAGCTACAAAAAGTAGCAACTTCCAATGAAAAAAAGCTAAAAGAGCAAGAGGAAAAAGCTAAGCAGTGGTATAGTGTTGCTTTTGGGTTAGTTGTACTTTTTTTTGGGTGTTCTAGCCTTTTTATATATTAAAATACAGCGAATTAATAATCAGCTCGCCTCAAAGAATGAGACCATTGCTCAAAATGCTAAGGATTTGGGGGCGCTCAATCAAACCAAAGATAAGTTAATGTCTATTATAGCTCATGACTTACGAACACCTTTCAATGCATTAATGGGAGTATCTGAGCTGATGCAAAGTGACTTAGCTCAAAATGATTTAGGAGCAGTACAAAGATCGTTTAAATCAATACACGATACTTCTAAAAATGCCTATTACTTATTTGAAGATTTGCTAGGTTGGGCTAAAATGCAGTCCAATAAATTGCAAATCAACCCTGACAATCTGAATTTAGCCGTTTTAGTAGAGGAAGAATGTGGGATATTAGAAAGTTCTATTAATGCTAAACAATTGAGTATAGATAGCAACTTGGAAGAGCTGTGGGTCTTAGCTGACTCCTATACCTTACGGACTGTTTTTCGAAACCTATTGAGCAATGCTGTCAAGTTTTCTCCTGTTGGCCACTCTATTTCAATCCAATCAAAAATAGAAAAGGAAGGTAAACTAATAGTTTCCATTAAGAATGAAGGGCAACCAATGGAAGAATCCCAATTAGAACAAATTTTTGAGGAAGAGCAATGGACTAAACGAGAAGGTAATGCTGGTCTTGGATTAATGTTTTGTAAGGAGTTTGTAGAATTGAATATGGGCCAAATAGATGTAAAAAGTAATGCAGCAGGAGGAACCATATTTAGCTTTAGTTTGCCCATAGGAAAAATACAAAACGAGCAAATCAAATCAAATCAGCCTCCAATCTTATCCAGAAAAAAAGAAGCTAAAGGTCTAAGCCTTGAAGCTAAAAACCTATTAGATCTATACCTCCCCAAATTAGAAGCCTTAGACTTTTTTGAAACTTCAGATATTCTTAAGCTAACCAAGGAATTAAGAACGCACAATGATCTAGGCTTAATGAGTTGGATAGAACAGCTTGAATTGGCTGTTATTAGTTCTAATAAAGAATTGTATCAACAGCTGTTGAAAGACTATAAGTAACAACTACTTAAAATAAAGTAAAAGCCGCTTGGGTCATAAGCTCCAAGCGGCTTTTTTATTACATCGTTAATTATCCATGCCCATAGTCCCGACAGCAATAATTTGCACATTCCCACAGGTTCAACAAAAATCTACGTTCATCTGCTAATTTCTCTTGTCGTTTTTTCTCCACAGCAAAAGCTGCTTGATACTCCAAATCCTTAGATATTCGATTGGCAGGACTATAACTATCATACCCTCCCAAAGTCTTGTTGAGTTGCTCTACAGTCGTTTCCACTAATGTTATATCCAAATGTTGGTTACACTCCTTATCAGCAGTAGTTACAAACTTTTTTACGCCAATATAAGGAGTCTCCCCATTGTAAGCTACCCCTACCAAAATAGCTGGTGTTTGCCCATAAATAACCATTCCTTGCCTAGAATTATGCTTGGCCATAAACAACTCCTGATCATCTGTATCCAAACGACGCATACTCTGTATATCACTATAAACTAAGTATACATAAGCACGTTCATAACTTTTGCCCTCAGCCAATTTTACATCTAGCTGATTTATTATACTACAAGATTCAGTAGGTTCATTTACTCTGGCTACCACTTCTCTTTCTGGCATAGGTTTATCTACATTGACCCAACCAGTACTTTCAAACTCAAAACCATAAGTCTCCATTCTATATTTCTCCCGTTCCCAAAGCAAATCCTTGTATTCCTCTACCTTCCCTTTGGCTGCTTCATTCTCAGCATCCATCGTTTTTTTCAGCTCAGCATTAGCCGCATTTATATCGTCTTGAACAGTCTTTATTTTCTTATTGTAATAATCTTTGAGCAATTCAGCTTGTTTGCCCGCATCTTCCACATTCGTCAATTTTTGTGCAGCAAACTTCAAAAACTGTTCTTCAAAATCACACTCAACACAATTCAAATCAGGCTCTTGATAAAGCATATCTGTTTCAGGATACCCTTTTAGCAACTCTGCGGCTAGTTCATCTACTTTCCATAGATCCTTCTCTAGATTCTTAATATACAACTCTAAAACATCGTCTCTACAAGTCTTAAAAATCACTTTTAGTCGAGCCTCAAAAGCTCTAGTTGCTATATAGCTTTTTGCAAATTTTTCGTTTTTGATGGTTTTAATAATTGCAGGGTCTATTCCACAAGGCATCCCATCATAATCATAACCTGGATCTTGTATCAACACTGCCTTATAATCATTAGGGTCATAATGATTACTAGGTACTAAACTCCCTGTAGGGCTAGTATTATTATAATGATGTTGTTCATTAATATTCAGATCTAAATCTGCCCCCTCATAACGTTTGTAAATATCGTTTTCACTCACCCCAGACAAAGAATAATACAAACTATCCTTTAGGGCTTGAGTTGCTTCAGTATAACCATCAAAAGGAATACGTCGCTCTACAGTTTCCCCAAAACCTTCAGGCAAAAAATTAAGTAGGTTGATATCTACTGTCACCAAATAGCTCTTAATTGGCTCTGGAGCAACCCAATTAGTCATTCCATTTTCATCCCGTTCTCCTTTGTATACCTGCATTCCTGCTTCCCGCTCATCTGTAGGAATTTCGATATAAATAGGATTATCTTCATTCACGCCCAACTGCTCTCCATCTGCTGTTTTTACATTAAAATAAACCATTCCAGCAGTCTCCAAAGACTTTCCTTCAGAAGCAGTAGTTAGGTTAGAATTAATCATGTCTTGCATATTAAAGGCTTCTGCCAACTCTACTTTTACAGCTCCCTTTACTACATTGCCATCTTTATCTACAAAACAGCCCTTAGGAAAAGCTATAACCGTTCCTTTAGCACCTTCCTTTACATTATCTTCATCTGCCGAAAATTCAAAATACTGACTCTCCACTATAGTATTTTTGAAAGGATCATTTTCCGAACATTTTTCGGTTGGTGTTACATAAGATTTAGAGTTGCATTGCATCAGCAATAAAGCAAGCCCTATCAGTAAAGTATAGAATTTTAATTTTTGCATATTTCTTATTAACTATGTGAATAATGGGTTTAGAAGGTGTTTGGGAAATTGAGAATTAGGAAGAAAGAGATCATCAGTGTATCTTAGGTTGACGAAAACTAAAAGATATGCAGACCAAACATGAACCGCTCACTGATGACCAATGGGAAGTTATAAAAGGCTACTTAAATTG
>JAAEPD010000447.1 GCA_024222455.1 Aureispira sp. | reverse complement strand
TTGTGGTTTGTACAGATTCTACTCAAGTGAAAAATTATCTGACTAATTTATCTATACCACTAAGTGGTGTTAGTTATTTGATCGCCAACTCTAATTCTGTTTGGATGAGAGACTATGGAGCTAATACAGTCTATACTGATGCTGTAGATAGTTTGAAGTTGATTGATTGGATTTACAATAGACCTAGACCAGCAGATGATGCTGTGCCCTCAGCTTTAGCTACATTTAAGAACATTCCGTTATATGCTACAACTACGGCACCCAATGATTTAGTGCATACTGGAGGCAATTTTATGGTAGATGGTTTTGGAACTGCGTTTTCTTCCAATTTAGTTTTGGATGAGAATGCTTTGAATAATAGCTATGGGGTTACCGTCAAAACGGAAGCTGATATAGATACCATCATGAAAAACTATATGGGTATAGACCGATACATCAAAATGCCTGTATTACCTTATGATGGCATTCATCATATTGATATGCACATGAAATTGTTTGATGAGGAAACACTGATTGTGGGTGAATATCCGCAAGGAGTGGCTGATGGACCCCAAATCGAGGCCAATTTGCAGTATGTCCTAAGTAATTTCAACTCTATGTTTGGGACACCTTATAAGGTTATTCGAGTGCAAATGCCTCCCGGTTCTAATGGGAATTATCCAGATGCCTCTCCTTGGTGGAATGCAGGCGAGTATAGAACTTATGCAAATAGTGTATTTGTAAATAAAACATTGTTGGTGCCTGTCTATACCCCACAGTACGACACAACTGCCCTAAGAATCATAAGAGAAAATCTTCCAGGTTATAATGTTGTAGGGATCGATTGTAACCAAGTGATACAAGCTGGAGGTGCATTGCATTGCATCACAAGGGCAGTGGGAGTTGAAAATCCTTTGTTGATTTCTCATCAACCCTTAGCTGATCGAATGAATGATCCTAATAGTTATCCTATAAACGCTTTGATTCAGCACAAAACAGGTATTGCTAATGCCAATGTTTATTACAGAACAGATACTACTCAGCCCTATTCAATGGCTGCCATGACCTTGACTAATCCTACTAACAATACTTGGACTGGACTCATTCCTAATGTGTCAGCAATAGATACCCTTGTATATTACTATATAGCAGCGCAAGCCAATTCTGGTAAGCAACAGGTTCGACCTATGCCTGCTCCCGAAGGTTATTGGAGATTTAGAGTGCAAAACACAGTTACATCTATAGGTACTGAGATGTTAATTCAAAATGAATTAAAACAAGTTTATCCTAATCCTGCTCAAGCTATTACTTGTGTGCCTTTAGAGGTAAATGTACAAACAGAAGGGAAATTGAGCTTGTGGAATAGTTTAGGACAAGAGGTGAAGGTCTTGCACAATGGCGTTTTTGAAAAGGGTAAAACCAATTATTTTTTCGATGCTAGAGGATTATCTAGTGGGGCTTATTGGGTACAGTGGGCTACCTCTACTCAAGTGTATATGCAGAAGATATTGATTAGGTAGTATGTTAAGACTATGCAAAGATTATTGTAGTTATATAATATTTTTGGTTCGATTTTAGTTTTGAGTATAGATAAAAACTCTTTTGTATAGTTGACTATAGATTTTTAGCCTTTTGTATAGTCAATTATTCTAACCAACTAATTTGCGATTATGAATAAATTATTTTGTAGCATAGCAATATATTTATTGGCAGGGGTGGCCAGTATTTATGCTATTGATTTAACAGACAGTACTCAATATCAAGCTTATGAAGATGATATCTCTAGCTTGGCAGAGGAAATGTTAACAAATAGAGACAAACAAGTTCGTTTAGCAACTAGCCAGCAACTTGAAGAAAAACTAAAAGAAGCCTTAGAAAAAGATCCAGAATTGGCCTATCCTTTTAAGAATATAAAAGGGGTGTCTATTTTGAATGCAGAGAATAAAGATTTTCGAATTTTCACTTGGCAAGTATATATAGATCCAGATACTTATGAGTATGCTGGCTTGATTCAGACAAAGGATGGTAGCATCCATAGATTAGATGACAAATCTAAAGATATGCGTAGCCCTGAATTCTTTCGTTTGAAACCTGATAACTGGTATGGAGCATTGTATTATGGAATGCATCCTTTCAAGCATGAAAATAAAACTATGTATTTATTGTTTGGGTATGATGCTTATAGTATGCTAAACAAGCGTAAAATTTTGGAGGTTTTATATTTTGATCATGAAGGGAAACCTAAATTTGGGAAAAAGGTAATTCAAGTGAAAGATGGTTATGGCAGAACAGTAGATATACATAGATATTTAATAGAATATTCTGCAACGGTTAGTGTTGGCCTAAAATATTCGGGAGAAGAAAAGATGGTTATATTTGATCATCTTATACAGACCGCTCCTGTTCCAGGGCAGGGACCTGCTAATGTGCCTGATGGAAGTTATTGTGGTTTGGAATGGAAGGATAATAAGTGGACTTATGTAGATAAAGTCTATGAGGATATACCTGGGAATACATTGATAGAGGCAGAAACTCCTCAAGAAACAATAAAGCGCCATAATAAAACAAAGGACAAAAAAGAAAAGCGTGATATTTTAGGACGCAGACAAAAGGAGAAAAAGTAAAGGAAATAAAACTTAATAGGTAGGTCTTAATAGTCAATTTAGGTTGATTGTTAAGGCCTTTTTTTATAGGAAAAAGTGAAAGAATTTCTTAAAAGTCGACTTAAGGGAGTTATTTATATAAATAAAATGTTAAAAAATATATAGAAAGAGTTTACTTATGGTCAAATATTTGTAGGATAGTTTATATCTTACTCAAATATGTACTAAACCTCGAACGAAAATATTATACGATTGAGGAATGAAAAAGAATAGTTCATTTTTGAAAATGGTTTGAGTTTTTATTATTCATTTAAAAAAAACACATTAATGAATTAAGTTTCTACTTCAAAAAAAGCGAACTTATTTATTGCTCATTCCTAAAAACATTATCTATGCAACACAAATCTTTTTTTCTTTTATTATTTGCATTTATTGGTTATGCTCTACCTCAAGCACAGGCACAATGCAAAGAAGGCAACTGTGAGAATGGTTGGGGAATTTATGAATATTCTATTGGGGATACTTATCAAGGTCGTTATGAAGGTAACTTTGTAGAAGGCAAACGCAGTGGCAAGGGTAAATTTGTCTATGCTAATGGAGATGTATATGATGGAAATTGGGTAGACGGCAAGCCTAAAGGATATGGTTCTAGAATTTATAAAAATGGAAAAATAAAGAGTGGAGAGTGGAACGCTGGTCGTTTGGTGAGAGCTGACAAACCTAGATTAACTCGAGAGTGTTTGGTTGGTAACTGTAAGGATGGACATGGTAAAAGTGTTGATTCGGGTGGAAATAAGTACGAAGGAAATTTTAAAAATGGTATGTATGATGGTTATGGTGAGATGAAATATGCTAGTGGTGACCGTTATGTAGGCTATTTTGGTAAAGGTGTACCGAATGGTAAAGGTTCTTTTTATCGCACAAATGGGCATGTTGATACTGGAGAGTTTTTTAATGGAAAACCAGTTAAGAACAAAATGAAGGTTTGGGCTGTAATTGTTGGAGTAGGTGACTACCAAAACTTTAGTAAGCTTAAATTTACAACTAAAGATGCTGAGCGTGTATATGCTTTCATGAGAAGTATAGAAGGAGGAGCTGTACCTGAAAATCAAATCAAGCTTTTGTTAGATGAAGAGGCGACCGCTTTCAATATTATGAATACTGCAGCAGATTTATTTGAGCAAGCTGATACCAATGATCAAATCATGTTCTATTTTGCAGGACATGGCAAAAATTCAGCGTTTTTACCTTATGACTATGATGGAGACCAAGGCAACTTGTTGTACCACGGGTTGGTGAACTCGTTATTGCAAGATAGTCCTGCTAAATTTAAGTTGTGTGTGGTCGATGCTTGTCATTCAGGAAGTTTTGATATGAATGACATGACTATGCCTTATAAAGAATACCTCGAAAACTACAAAGAGTCAGAGGGAGAGCTGGCTTCAGCTACTCGTTCTACTAGAAGTGTTCGAGAGCGTATCAAAGACTATTATAAAAGCTTTGAAGGGGTTAAAAGTGGATTGGCTGTAGTGATGTCCTCCGCATCAGAGGAAATATCGCTAGAAGCTAATAAACTAAAACAAGGTGTATTTAGTTATTACTTTATACAAGGTTTGAAAGGTCATGCTAATCAGAAAGATGAAAACGGCTTAACTGATAATGTGATTACCGTTGATGAGCTTTATAAGTTTATAGAGAAAAATGTTCGCAATTTTACTTTTGGATTTCAACATCCATTGGTTAATGGGGAATATGATGCACTCATGCCAGTAACTGTTTTGCCTACAAAATAATGCTCTTTAGGTAGCAAGAAATAAAAAAATATAAAAACTGCCCACACTCATTTTAAGAGTATGGGCAGTTTTTTGTATTTTGAGGTTTCTCAACATTCATCCCAAGCCAAATCCATTATTTATTAATCCTAAGTAACAAAAAAAATACTATGGCTCAGAAGTTTTTAGGCTTTCCTCTTTCTGATGAATTAGCTGCACGTGTAGATGAAGTAGTTCAAGATATAAAGGGATCAGAAGACAAGCGTCAATATGCTTTAAAAGCATTTCAAGTAGTAAGTGACCTTTCTGATGTTGGATTGAATTATTTCTTTATAGAAACACTCAAAAAAGCAGGGTTGGGTAAGATAAAAATGATGGCAGTGGAAGGTGCTATCAAAACAGGAAAAAGAGCAATTTTGACAGTTGGTAAACGTATTATAAAAGGTATGTCGAATGAGCAGTTATTGGTAATTGCAGAAACATTTGAAGAGTCTATGACTGTTAGACCAGCAGAAGCTTAATATAAATGAAAGAGCAAAAAGTGATCATTGTAGGAGGGGGAGCAGCAGGCTTTTTTGCAGCTATTCGCTGTAAGCAACTTAATCCTAATTTGGATGTCCATATATTGGAACGAGGCAAACAAGTTTTGCAAAAAGTGAAAGTTTCTGGTGGTGGTCGGTGTAATGTGACACATGCTTGTTATATACCCAAAGATCTTGTGAAATTTTATCCTAGAGGTCAGAAAGAGCTTCTAGGGCCTTTTCATAGGTTTTGTAGTGGTGATATGCTCAATTGGCTAGATCAACAAGGTGTAGAAACAAAGGTAGAAGATGATGGACGTATTTTCCCTGCAAGTAATAGTTCTCAGACTATTATAGATTGCTTTTGGAAGAATGTGAAACAGCTAGGAATCCAAGTGCATACAGGACAGCAAGTAGCTGCAATAAGAGCGCCTTCTGGTGAGCAAGCTCAGTATCAAGTGATAACTGCTGCTGGCAAAAAATGGTTGGCAGATAAACTCTTAATGGCTACAGGAAGTAACCCTAGAATTTGGAAACTTTTAGGTGGTTTAGGGCATGCTATAATAGAACCTGTTCCATCCTTATTTACATTTAATATAAAGGATAGTCGTATCCAAAACTTGGCAGGGTTGAGTGTGCCTAATGCCAAAATACAGGTAGTTGGTCGCAAAAAGTTAGTTGCTCAAGGGCCTTTGTTGATTACCCATTGGGGGATGAGCGGTCCTGGCATTTTGCGCCTATCTGCATGGGGAGCTAGAACGCTGAATGAAGCCAATTATGAATTTAAGGTATTGGTGAATTGGAATGCTAGTCTGACATTTGATAAAGCGCAAGCTGAACTCCGAAACTTTAAGCAATTAAATCCTAAACAGCAAATAGCTAAGCATCGAAAATTTGACTTGCCCAATCGCTTGTGGCAAAGTTTAGTTGCGGCTTGTAATATCCCTGATAATTTGATTTGGGCAGAGATGAATAAAAAACAGCTTAATGCATTAGCCATTCAACTCACACAGGCAACATTTGAAGTAAAGGGAAAAAGTACGTTCAAAGAAGAGTTTGTGACAGCAGGTGGTGTCAAACTTAAAGAAATTGATTTTACACGTTTTGAAAGTAAGTTACACCCCAATTTATTTATGGCTGGAGAGGTCTTGAATATAGATGCCATCACAGGTGGATTCAATTTTCAGGCAGCTTGGACTGGTGCTTATTTGGCCGCAGAGGCTATTGCTTCCGAAAAATAGGCTTCTTAGTGTTAGTAAGAAGCCTATCAATCAAATTAAAAATAATTATTCATACGTCTTTATTAGTGGCTTACTACTAACGCTTTATGAATCGTTGAGTGTTGCTTTGTCCATTTTTCAAAATCGTTTGCAGAAGATAAGTTCCTGCTGCTAAATCTGTCAAATCTAAAAGTTGAATAGATTGATTAGCATCAACAACTCTTTGCTCATTAAATACCAATCGACCATCAGCCGAAAATATTTGCACAATAGCAGAACTACTTTCTACAGAAGAAAATTTAATATTTAAATATTCTTTAGTTGGATTAGGATAAATAAGTAGAGTATTCTCCTTTTCAGAATCTACTAAAAGGGGAGTTGAGGTTAGTATAATATCATCTATAGCAAATGGAGAAAAAGAAGTAATGCCAGTTCGAGTTTGTGACCAACTATTTCCCCCAATATTACTTGCTGTACTTCCTGTTGCAGGATAATCCCAAGCACTATTTGACCAATGAATTACTCCACACTTAGTTCTATCAAAGGAGCTTAACTCATCAGATGTTTCCCATTGTAGTGTTACACTCATGTCCGAACCTCCTTGAATAGTCTCATCAATAAACCAAGTTTTATCAACCATGCCTGTAGTGACAAGACTACCACTAGGGTAAGCAGTACGAACTTGATCTTCTACTCGAACCGAGAAATTATCTAGAGTGCCACTGTTGTTCAAAATAGCAGGGTTATAAATACTATTACCAATAGGATAGGTTATATCGATAGTCCCTACTTCTTGTATCAAACTTCCATTTCCATTAGTTATAATAAAATGATTAACATCATAATTGCTGATAGTGCAGCCTGTCGATAATGTCAAATCATTACTTCCCAATTCCATGCTTCCATTAGACATTAAGTCTAAATTTGTAGAAACTGTGATTGGATTACCAAGAATCAATCGAAGTCCATTATTGACCTTTAAGTTGGCAATAGTTAGGGGAGTAGAGCTTGCCACAAATTGATTGGTATTTCCTTTGAAATGAACAGAACCATTTCCTGTATAGTCTGTAGTTGTGCCAGTTTGAGTCCAATCTTTATCCAAGTAGAGATTTCCTGCATTAGCAATATTTCCATCAGATAAGTTTTCGACTCCACCTGCTGTTATTTGAATATTGGTATTTGATACAACCTGAATAGAAGCTCCATTGTTGGTTAGTCCTCCTTGTGCCCAACTACTAGTGCAATATCCAAGTATCCAAAGAGATAGATATATTTTTAGATAGTGCATATTATTGGTTTTTTGAGCTAGAAATAAGAAGTTCTTTTATTGTGGCTAACTCAGCTTTTAGGCTTGATAACTCTTCTGTTATTTGCTGATTTTGGTTTTTGAGTTGAGTATTTTCGTTAGACAGTTCTTGAACTGCTTTGACTAATGGAACGGTGAATTCTGCATAAGAAATTCCATATAAATCTTTTTCATGCTTAGGTGTTTTGACACCACTAAAATCATAACCTGTAGATTGTGCTGCTTGTTCCACCTCTTGAGCCAAAAAGCCACTAAATTTGATCTGTTCTATAGCGTACTTTTCAGCATAATCACTAGAATCTTGAATGCCTAAAATAGCATTTTCTTTATCTACATTAAAAGAGTAAGTCACAGGACGTAGTTGGTTAATAAAATCTAAACCTGCAACATCTTCTTGCACATTATCTTTGATTCGAGCATCAGAATAGGTAGTGAAATTAACTTGGCCTTTGATCTCTGTGATAGAGCTATTGCCAATATGTACTTGATTAGACCCTGAAATGCTAGAGTTGTAGCCCAACGCAGTGGAGTTGTTATATGCAACACCATAATAAAAGGCACGACGACCTAATGCAGTATTATTTTGACCTGTAGTATTGCTGTACATAGTATAATAACCCATTGCAGTATTATTCTCTCCCGTAATATTTCCCTTCATAGCTAATAAGCCTACCGAAGTATTGTTCTTTCCTGTAGTATTATCAGAAAGAGCATGGCCACCAATAGCAATATTTGAGATCCCAGTAGTATTCTCCTCTAAAGAAAAACCACCAATAGCAAGATTACCACCTGCAGTAGTATTATCAGAAAGAGCTGCAACGCCAATAGCAATATTGTTACTCCCTGTTGTATTTTCATATAATGAATTATTGCCAATAGCAGTATTATAGTTTCCGCTTGTATTTTTGATTAAAGCATGATCTCCAACAGCAGTATTACCATCACCATCATCATTGTAACCTAGGGCGTACTGACCAAAAGCGGTGTTGCTAAAACCAGTCGTATTTAGGAATAAAGAATTATAACCCATTGCTGTATTTTCATCTCCAGTAGTGTTTCGATCTAGAGCACCATTCCCAACAGCAGTGTTGTAGGAACCAGTAGTATTAGAACTAAGAGCATCGTCACCAACAGCAGTGTTGTTAGTACCTGTGGTGTTATAATATAATGCGTAAGATCCAATAGCAATTAGGTTGCTACTAGTTGTATTATTATTAAGTGCTCGGCTTCCTATAGCTATATTGTTATCACCACTTATATTTCTATACATGGCACCATTTCCTAGAGCTACATTTGCTCCTCCAGTTGTATTAAGATATAAAGCATCTTGCCCTAGCGCAGCATTATTGTTACCACTTATATTAGAATAAAGACTATTTGCACCTACAGAAGCATTTCTGAAACCAGAAATGTTATTATGGAGTACAGCACGACCAAAGGCAGTATTATTATTTCCAGTTGTATTGTTATAACCTACAGAATCTCCTACAAAAGTATTGTTATTGTCTGTTAAATCGTCATTCTTACCTGCTCCATCACCCAAAAATACAGAATGACCAGTATTGTGAAATTCTAATTGTCCTTTAGTGGTTAAACGAGCTTTTAATACATTATTTGTTCTAAAATCTAGGGCTTGATTATCTGTAGTGCCTAAGAAGTTGGTGCCAGATGTAGTGCCTGAATTTCCTTCAGTATCCCATCCAGAATCATTGGTTAGTCTTTCCCATGCTGTACCTGTATAATAATAAAAACCAGGTTTAACATCTGAAATAGTTGTGGTGTTGTAGATCAATAGACTAGTTGCAGGATTGGCAATAGTACTAACGTCAGTGCTGCCAGTTAGAGCTATACGTGGAATTAAAAGGCCCTTGTCATTGGCTTTAACATCTAGTATGGCAGATGAGTTAGGCAAACTGTTGTCTGCATTGATGCCTACACCTTGTGCATAAAATATAGAGGGAAGTAATGTCAGTAGTAATACATAAAAATTTCGCATGATTTTCTCGCTTTAATGTCAGTGTTTGAATAAAATATGCTTCAAAAATAATGGACATAAAAGCAGAATGCTTGTGCAATGAATATACGTAGAAGTTTATTGGATATTCGTAGTTGTTCTAGGGATAATTGAATGGAGGAAGAATTTACTATTGAATTATAATTTCTGTGTTAGGAATTAAAGCTTGATAGTCATCAAAGCTTACATATTCAAAAATACAATCATTGCGATAGAGCCACAATTCTTTTAAGTCTTCTAGTTGCGATATTGTAGCTGGTAGCTCTCGCAGGTCGTTCTCAGAAAGGTCCAACTTGGTAAGATTTGTTAAGTTGCCAATAGATTCGGGTAGGTCAAAGAGTTTATTATTACGAGCAATCAACTCTTCAAGGTTAGTCAAGTTGCCAATAGATTTAGGTAGGTCACTTATTTTGTTGTTGCTTAAATCTAACTTGGTAAGTTGAGTCAGTTTACCAATGGATTCAGGTAGTTCTGTAAGTTGATTATTTTGTAAACTCAACTCAGGCAATTTAGTTAAATTTCCAATAGATTCTGGTAAGGACTTTAAGTTGTTTTTATTTAATGAGAGACTAGTCAATTGTCTCAAGTTTCCAATAGACTCAGGAAGTGATTCTAATTTAGACTCATATAAGGCTAAAGAAGTTAGATTGATTAGATTACCAAACGATTCAGGCAATGTTTTTAAAGCAGAAAACTCTAAAATTAATTGTTCAAGGTTAATTAAATTACCAATACTTTCGGGGAGCTGTTCACAATTAATATCACTTAAATTTAAAAATCTAAGATTAGTAAGTTTTCCAATGATCTCATCTATGTGTTTAGATCCATAGCCACTTAAATCAAGTTTTCTTTTAGCTAAAAGCTGTTGTTTAAGAGTTGGGTATATTTCCTGTTCCAAAATCCAAAAGCAAATAGGAGGATACAGAGATGAACCTTGTATATGGAGACTTACTTCCTCTATTAAGAATCCAAATAGTTCTAGCCCCTCTTCTTCTTCATATTCAAGTTGATCAAAGAAAAAATCTTCTGTAAGTTGGCTAATATTAAGAAATAGAGGCTTGAAAAAGTCTTTTACAGTTGGGGCTAATTCTGGATTAGCTTTTAATAGCTCAATCGCTACTTGTCTGTTGTTTTCATCAGATATTAATAATTGACAACATTAGTGTTGCGTTAACTTAAAAAAAAGTATCATAATTATCTTATTTATAGTCAATTACAAAGGTTTTTAAATTTTAGGACTTGAAAAGGCTAATATTGTAGTTTTCATTTTTGAAAG
>JAAEPD010000446.1 GCA_024222455.1 Aureispira sp. | reverse complement strand
GTTCTTCATCGTGTGAATCTACTTCACCGAAACCTTTGCTGATCATTTTTTCTTCCAGCTTTTTGTCGTACAGTTCTTCGTACTTTTTAATTGAGTCTGACATAGTTTATTTAATTTAATTGTTATTGTTTAAGATTTTATCGCCAAATAGTATATCTGATGGCGACCAGTCAATATAATCTAGCCCAGCAAACATAACTATATCTTTGATTTCATCAATAGTTAATTGGCTGTATACCTGTTTGTTAGCTAATATATTATATATATGATTTATACTTGTGTTGTACTTTTCATAGTCTTGATTTAGTTTGATTAGAATTTCTGGTTTGATTTGGTCTATTAGCATATTGTTGTTTATTATATTATCCAATTGTTATTATTTTTTGTTTGTAACTAGATGAGGAATCGAACCTCAATACTCGTCAGTAGTAATATATAGAGCAACTCTTTTTAGAACTATATAACCATACCTAGTTATTAGCTAGTTAGTGTGACTATTGTCTCCTATTTCTAGCATGTGCTAGCAATTCAGTTATGTGGTAGAAACTCCCGTCAGTGCTGCATCTACACCTCGCTGTTTAGTATTACACTACCCTAATTAACATACTCGCCTAGCTAACTCCATTCTTGGAGCATCATAATTGCCATATCTTTTATGGACTTAATTTCTTGTTCGTTAAGATCATTATAGTTTACAATACGTTCTAATGTAGTTTCTATAGTGTCTATTAAGTAGCAAGCTTCGCGCTCTACTATCTCCATATCTTGTACTATTCTGCTATCCATGTTAAGCCTTTATAGTTAAACCAATTTGAAATACCTGCTTGTTCTTTTTCTTCATTGTATATAAAGCC
>JAAEPD010000445.1 GCA_024222455.1 Aureispira sp. | reverse complement strand
TATTCCTTGTTCTAATCCTTAGTTCACGTTAAAAATAGTCATGAGTTATACTACCGTTCAATTAGCCCCATTTTACATTATTGGTTTATCAGTAAGCACAAAAAATGCTAATGGGCAAGCGCAAAAAGATATTGGTCAGCTTTGGCAAGATTGGTTTAGTCAAAATATCTCTGCAAAAATTCCTAATAAACTGTCTGAGGACATTTATAATGTTTATACAGAATATGAAAGTGATCATAATGGTGTTTATACCTCTATACTAGGACATCGAGTTGACTCTTTGGCTGATACTCCAGCAGGTTTAGTAGGCAATACTATACAAGGAGGGCAGTTTGCCTTATATCAAGTACAGGGTGAATTGCCAGCTATAGTAGCTCAAACATGGGAAAAAATTTGGGCAGAATTAAGCTCAAAACGTTTGTACAGTGCTGATTTTGATGTTTATGGTCCAAGAGTAGAAGGTGAGCCAGCAAAGGTAAAAACCTATGTTTCGTTGGTGTAGGGACATAAAAAAAGCACCAGTTTTGGTCCCACTGGTGCTCTAAATTAAATAACCCCAAAAAAACTCCTAGATATGAAATATAAAATTTCATCTGGAACAAAGATATGTCATTCTTTTCAGTAAAGCAAGTCCTAATTTATTTTTTATATTAGTAATAACCACATGTAAAACATAAGACACTACTTAGCAAGACTTTATAGTTTTAATATTTTTTTTAAAAAATTTAAAAACCATCTATTTTGACCAATTGGGACATACTAGCGGCTAATAACTTTTTTTACAATAAAAAGCTCATTCCTCGTGCTAAAATGCTTCGAAGACGTTATACTCCTGCCGAAAAAAAGCTTTGGGAAGAACTTCTAATTGCTCAAAAACTAGAAGGCTATCGTTTTGCTCGACAAGTCCCTACCCTATATTATGTAGCGGATTTCTTATGTAAGGACTTAGCTTTAATTATAGAAGTAGATGGAAGTATTCACGAGCGCCCATTTGTACAAGAACGTGATCGGCTTAGACAAAAGAAACTAGAGGGCTGCGGATTTAGAGTTCTCCGATTTAGCAATGAGGAAATTTTGAATGATCTAAAGGCAGTGCATCAACAACTTATTCACTGGATAGAAACAACCAAACATCCCAAATGGTAAAAAGGGCCTATTCAGAAAAACTGAATAAACCCTTTTTAATTTTACTTAGCTTTCTTGCAAGCTTTATATTTTTTGGAGGTAGTAAACAAGTTCACTATCGGAATATCAACAGCAATGAAAGCTCCTAAACGCCAACCATTAGTTTGCATTACGGCTCCACCATTATCTCGCACTGTTCTCAAATGAGGCCCCATCTGGGCACCAATGCCTATAGACAAAGGATATTTAGGTACACCATAAACCACATAACCTCCCGGAGCTAGTACATTTTCAAATTTAAGGTCTGGTAAAGGGTTATCACCCGCTGCACCTGAGTCCGAAAATCGAAAAGCTGTCAAGGCGCCAATATCAATAATAGAAGCTAAAAGACTAATAGAGCCTGCTTCCTTCAATCCCCAATTGGCAGCAACTCCTATAGGGGTAGCAATCGCATAAAATGGCTTAGGATCTACTCCTGACAAAAACTCCATACCTGCAGATGCCCCCACATAAGCATTGAGCGATACACTAAAAGTAGAGAATTTCTTGATAGCAGAACTGCCTGGAGGCAAAGCAAAAGCCTCTATTGCTCTAGATACCTCTTTAGGTGTTTTGGCACGAATAGCCATTGCTATAAAACTTCCATACTTCATCACTTGACTACAAGCACATTTAAGTTCGCCATCAGGCAAAAGCTTATTTATAATGCCTATAGCACTAATAATGGCAACAGGGAATTTGTTATCGTGTATATCATAAATCATTTTATTAACATCTTGTATCACACTAACATATCTATGATATGCAGTGTCTACTCGTTGTTGCACACCTGTTAGTTGCCTTTTGATCTCAAAAGCATAATCGACCATTTCGATAGCTTTATCAGCATAAGTATAAAAGTTCAAGTGTTTTTCTTGAGGCGTCAATGCCACTCCATTCCCTCTAGCACTGTTGCGTTCTACTCTACGGATATTGTTGTACTTTTGTGTACAATTCTTGTCCATCATCTACAAACTTTTTAATTGTTCTCAAAAACAAACGCATCTGAGACATATTCCCTCACATGCTAACCATATGTTGCCCCATTGTCTGCTCTCCCAAGGAAAGATCTTTACCTTTTTGGTAGATCAAGCCTAGAAACAAATCTGCTTGCATAGAATCTCTCAGAAGGTTATTAAATTTCTCTGGAGACACCCAGTATTTAGAATCATCCATATATTCTAACCCTTCAGAAAAAAGACCTACCAGTTTCAAATTATTTTGAATTTGCTGCATAGACTTATCCTCAAATTTCATTTCTTGAAACAAAGCTCCTCTACTTAAATATTGAATAACATCAGTAGGTGAGTTTTTGCGTTTGAGCATATCTATCACCTCAAAACAGTCCCCAGCCAATGCTCTAACTTTAGGGTCTTTTACCTTTTCGGACTCTTGGAAATAATCTGCTAAGTGTTCAGGTAAGCGTCCCAAATCCTCCATAAAAGATTCTCGTATAGCCTCCCAAAAAGCTGTAAAGCGATAAATATCTTCTTCTATAGCAATAAGAGTTTCTTTAGTCTGAGGAAAAAGAATCCTTAACTCTTCAGATTTTTTAACTTGTTTATTAAACTCCTTGAAAAAAGCAATATGCAGTTCTTGCTTAGTTCTTTGCACCAAAAAATCAGCTAAGCCTAATAATAAAGTAGATGGAGAAAGCGCCAAACCATTAGAAGCCTTAGGAGCATCACTCACCACTCCACGTTGTCCATAAGTCAACCTTACTATCTTTTCATTACTACCATCACCGCTTCCTGGTTTTCCAACTAAATAAGGTGCTATAAATGGATTGTCTTGGTAGGCTTGTTGAACTGTACTGGCATCAACGACTTCTCTACCATAACTTTCATAGTTGTATAAAACTTGCAAGACATCTTTACTGGCTACAATTTTACCATTTTTTGCCTTTTCTCTCAAGGCACTTGCATCATAGAAAGCATTGTTTTTTTGAGCATAACTGACACTTCCTATTAAAATTATGACCAAGATATTTAAAAGTGTTTTCATAGTTATTTTTTTGAGATTTGGGGATCTATATTTATTATTCTATCAATACAAAAGCTGCCCAGTAATAGGGATTTTCATACTTTTTATTCATTTTTTGCTGTGCTTTCTGGAAGGCTTGATGAGCAGTATCTCCACGCAAATAGTTATCATAAAAAAAGGTCATCAATTCATAGGTTTGCTTGTCGGGAACTTTCCACAAACTAATAATCATTTGATCAACTCCTGCTATTTTGAAAGCTCGTTGCAAGCCCATTACTCCTTCTGTATTGTCTATATCGCCTCTACCTGTTTCGCAAGCAGAAAGCACCACTAAGTTAGTTTGATGCAAGTCCATATTAGAAACCTCATAAGCTGTAAGAATCCCATCATCTGTATGTGCATCTAATTCCTTTTTTCCTAGCCAAGCATTATTAGCACCAGACAAAGCAATTCCAGAACGCATAAGTGGATGCGTTTGTGTTTCTAACTTATTTTGAGCCTTTACAGATTTGTTTTTATTATCAATAAAAAAACCATGAGTAGCAACATGTAATATTTTAGGTGCGTTTTCTCCTCCAAGTTGTTTTATTTGTTCTTCAGAGGCATTCTTGTCCTCTAACTTTTGAATATCCCAACAATAATGTTCAAACTGATGTTGGATACTATCTACTTCCTTTTTAGTACCTTCTAAATAAGAAAAAGCTCCATAATGTCCTCTAGATTGGTTTTGGGTAGAAGTACTATCCTTTTCTGTATTTCCAAAATCAATACCACCAACTAGCACAATATCTGCTGTTTCCTCTCCCTTCTTCACTTCTTGCTTGGTATAAAAAAAATCTCGAAGAGTGCTAAAATAATGGATTTGTTTATCTTCTATCAATCTTTTTCCTTGGTCATAATCTGTCAATAATGCTCCAAAAGCAACCTTGTTGAGTAGAGAGCTTGGAGAGAGATATAAATGCTTCATATCTAAGACTAAATCCTCAATGGGCAACCATATAAGCTCATACAAGTACTCTGCTTCTACCTTATCTGTAATGTAATTTGAACCATTCAATTCCACCTCCCCTTTCAGTACCTTTTGTAGAGTAGATTCATTTGTTAAGTAAACCCATTGTGGATAATCATCATCTGGGCGAATTACCAATGCAGAATAGCTCTTTTCTCCAACACCATAAATAGGGTGATAATAAGTCCAAGCTACAAAGTCAATAAACACCTCATCAGATTTCAGGTTCTTTTTGAGATGCTCATAATCAAGAGGCGTTTTTTGCTGAAAAGAGGATGGTAATTTAACAGAAAGTCTCCCCATCTTACGTTCTAATCCATAAGCCTTTTTTTCTAGGCTATCGAGATCTATCCCTACTTTTTTTCGCCCTTCAGTTGTCAAATTATAAGCTTTAGCAATATATTGCCTTAGACTATTCCACTCCCTATATAAGGCTTCTAAACTATCACTTTCGCTATTGGCTATTCGTGCACGAATATCAATATTGCTTTCTAAGAAGGTGTTTGGGAAATTGAGAATTAGGAAGAAAGAGATCATCAGTGTATCTTAGGTTGACGAAAACTAAAAGATATGCAGACCAAACATGAACCGCTCACTGATG
>JAAEPD010000444.1 GCA_024222455.1 Aureispira sp. | reverse complement strand
TTGTGCGGTCTTCCTTATCTTTAATATACTTTTTATAATACATATGCCTTTCGTTTTTGGTGTCCTAACCTAAATTTCGAAAGGCTTTTTCTTTTTTCCAAATAAAATGAGCCATCTCTTACTTAAGGGATGACTCATGTTAATGGTTTGAATGATGATAACTTCATGTACTGTAGGTTATTCTACTATTGGTTTATTGTTTTTGAATTATTTTAGAATAGACACTACCATTTTGATGAATAGATAAAGTATAAGTACCTGTTGGTACCCTTTGTATGTTCAATTCGATTTGTTGATTATCTAATAACTCAACTTGCTTTTGAAGCAGCATTTGCCCCGAAAAATTGTGAACTTGTAAGCTTGCCTCTCCAGATTTTATATTATGGTTAATATAGATATAGTCACTAGTTGGATTAGGGAACACAGTATATTGAATAGAAGCTTTTTGTACTCTTTGGGTACTAGAAATAGTACCTTCTGTGAGAACTACCGCACTACTTAGCGTTCTTGCTTGATCTCCACTAGTGCTAGATCCATTTACGGCGAGTCCAGTACCATAAATACTAACACTACCTGTTCCTGCTGAAGGTGCTTTCCATTGTACTGTGAATGTACCTGAAATGCTTCTCGCTTTATGTTCTAATATAGTTCGATTGTTGGTAGTCGATAATTTAGCATTGCTACTTGGTGCAGAAAGAGTCCCTGCAAAATTGTTGCTGCTAGTCAGTACAGTCCCTTGCATCCCAAATTTTGGAGTGCCAGAACTCTTACCTACAGTGAATTCTATAGTATAAGTGCTATCAGGTATATAAGAGCTGATGTTGTTGTTTTGGTTGTCTTTGACTGTAGCACTAAAGGTTGTCCCAAAATTGCCTCCACTATGACAGTTTGCGCAAGTTCCGCTAGAACCTGGTGCTCCTGTTCTATCTCCATTGCCTGCACTTGCAGGACCTGAATTATTACTATTGAGTGCTATTATTGTGAACAATCCTAATAAGGAAAGTATGGTAGTTCTTAATGTCATAATGTATAAACTTAGTATCCATAGAATAGATGTCTATACAAATGTAGAGCATAAAGAAAAGGGATGCATGGTATATTTTTCCGTTTTTATGGTAATTTTTTTCCTGAACTAGCTCTAAAACCATTAGGCGTTTGGCCTACATTACGTTTAAAAAACTTGCTAAAGTAGGCTGGGTCTTCAAAACTAAGGAAGTAAGCAATCTCTTTACTGCTAAGGTTAGAGTGGGTAAGTAAGCGCTTGGCTTCGAGTAAGATGCGTTGGTGTATGAGCTGAATTCCTGTTTTGCCAACTAGTTTTTTGCTGATACTGCTTAAATATTTGTCTGCTACCAAAAGTTCTTTAGCATAGTCATTGACTTGGTGCCAAGTTCTAAAGTTTTGCTCTATCAGTAATTGAAATTGTTGATAGAGGTGGTAGTCTTTTGATTGTGGTATTTGAGGGTTGCTGTAGTTGGCTTCAAATAATCGTTTGCATTTGATCAGCAAAATGGTCAGGTAAGCACGCAAGGCATTTTCATGAAATGGTTCCTCTTGTTTATATTCGCTTTCTATTTGTTGGGTCAATAGTAAACAAGGCTCAAAATTAGCAGTAGCTAAATTAAGTACAGGATGAATATTGTGATTATTGAAAAACGGCATTTGCCCAAGCAGATCATTTTGCAAAAAGAAAGCCCTCGAAAAAACAATTACTTTTCCAGATGATCCTTTATCTCTATTTATTAAGTGTACTTGTCCTGGAGATATGAAATGTAGGCTTTGGGATTTGATAGGGAAGGTTTGGAAGTCAACTTGATGTTTGCCTCCTCCATGTTCAAACAAAAAGATTTCGTAATAATTGTGACGGTGAGCTTCCTCTGCATTATAAAAGTTTTCTCGCTCTAAAGGCAGTACCTTGAACGGGATGCTGCTAGCATCATCTTTACTAAAATCATGTATGGGAGGAACACCTGATTGCATAAATTCTAAAATTCTTTTTGTTTGCTATCTATTATAATGGTAACAGGGCCATCATTGAGCAAGGTTACCTTCATTTCTGCACCAAATTCTCCAGTACCAACAGTTTTACCAGATAGTTGTTCTAATTTTTTTACAAAACTTTCGTATAGAGGTATGGCTGTTTCTGGTCTTGCTGCACGAATGAAAGAAGGTCTGTTCCCTTTTTTTGTATTAGCATGCAAGGTAAACTGACTGACCACTATAATATCGCCTCCTACATCTTGTACTGATAGATTCATTTTGCCTTCTGCATCATTGAAAATACGCATGTTAAGCACCTTTTTGCAAAGCCAATTTACATCCTCTTGGCTATCGGTAGGTTCTATTCCCAAAAGCAGCAATAATCCTTTTTCTATGCTAGAATTAACCTGTCCGTTGATGGTTACTGAAGCTTCAGATACCCGTTGCAGTACTATACGCATTGATTCTCAGTTTTTTGCGAATGATGATGAAAGTCAGTGTCTAACCTCTAGGCTAGTCATCAAAAGATAGATAAATATCTTCTAGTTTTGAATTATTAGAGAATATTTTTGAATGACGGCAAACTAAGACCTTTTTAGAGAGGGTCAACTGCTACTATTAAATAGTAATATTATGAACAAGATTTTAGTACCTGTAGATTTTTCGGCTGCATCGGATTGGGGTTTTTATTATGCATACCATTTAGCGCAAGAGTTTGATGGAGAAATTATTGTCGCTCATATTTATGAAGAGCAAAGCATTGATCCTAATGTGCAATCGTATAAAAAACAAGATATTTTAGATGCTCAACGAGATGTTTTAGCTGTTGCTCTACGTTCCGCTACAGTAGCTCCCAAAGGGAGCAAGAAAAAGGTTTCGGTCAAATATGTATTAGAACCAGAAGATCACAGATCTATAGCTGCTATAGCTAAAGACCATGAAGTAGAGCTAATCATAATGGGAACACATGGAGCTGGTGGTGCTTGGGAAAAACTATGGGGAACCTATACAAGCGCTGTCATAGAAGAGGCAGAGTGCCCAGTATTGGCGATCCCATCAGGAGTACAATATAGTAAAATTGAGAGTGTGGCTTATGCAACTAATTTTGATATTGGAGATATAGAGGTGCTCAAAAAAATGGCTTCTTTTGCAGGATTGATAGGAGCTCCATTGCATTGTATCCATATAAATGTATTGTCAGATCCTACGCATGCTGATGACGAAAAAGCATTTAAAGAATTATTTAAGAAGACATTTGAGAATTTTGATGCAGATTATACCTTAAGAGCAAGTATATCTGTGGAAGATGGTTTAGAAACCTTCTTGCGAGTCAATAATATTTCCATTTTGTCGATGCTGACACACAAAAGAACTCTATGGGAGAGCTTGTTTGGAGTAGCAAGTGCTACCCGAACTATGGCTTTAGAAACTAAAATACCTTTATTAGCCTTCCATAAAGGCTCTTAAACTGGGTATACAAGAATATAGCTGTTTTTAATGCATAGGATTTGTTAGTGGTTTGGTCCATTGGCAAATCCTTTTTTGTGCTGTTAGGCTGCTTATCTCAAAACAACTTGGGGCTTTTTGAGGTTAGATAGAAAGAACTATAAAAAATGAAGTACTTTTGTTGAACAGATATATAGTATAGTATATAAAGTAATATAGCTAATGGACTCAATTACACAAGCAGCATTAGGCGCCGCAATGGGCGAGGCTGTTTTAGGAAGGAAAATGGGAAATCGGGCACTTTTGATAGGTGCAGTAGCAGGGACTATTCCTGATTTGGACGTATTGTCAAGGCTATTTTTGGATAATCAGGTCTATGGTTTGCTTTACCATAGAGGGATTACACATTCTATCTTATTTACCTTGTTGGCTGCACCGTTTTTTGGATGGTTGGCTTATAGGTATTATGAAAATGAACTTTATGCCAGAACTTGGATGCAAGGCATTTGGGCAGCATGGTGGGGCTTATTTTATTTAGTGATAATGGCCGCTTTTGTAGGCTTATCTTATTGGACAACACATTGGGTGCCTATACTGATGACAGGAGGATTAGCAATTGGAGCTTATTATGTAGTCAAAACCTTAGTGGCTAATTATAAAAATCCTGATTTATTAGAAATTAAAGCATCCTTTAAGTCTTGGACCCTAATGTTCTTTTTAGCATTTTTGACACATTGGTTAATAGATGCTTGCACCGCTTATGGAACACAAATTTTTGAACCATTTTCTAGATATAGGGTTGCCTTCAACAATATATTCATAATAGATCCTCTATATACGGGCCCTTTACTGATAGGTATAGGAGCAGCATTTTTTATTCGGAATAGAAAGAAAAGGGCTACTTGGAATAATATAGGTATAGGGTTAAGTACCCTTTACATGGCCTTTACCTTTTATGCTAAATCTGTAGCAGATGGTGTTATTCAATCCAATCTAGATGCTCAAGGAATCAGTTATACTGAATTTATATCTTACCCAACTATTGCAAATTGTGTATTGTGGCAAACTACTGTGATCACAGAGGATGCTTATTACTATGGTTTATATTCTTTGTTGGACACTGAGCCTAAGGTAGAATTCATAAAATTGCCTAAAAACCATGAACTACTTGATCAGCACAAAAATCATGAGCTTGTGAAAATTTTACTCTGGTTTGCTCAAGACTATTATAATATTACCAAAAGAGAAGATGGAGTTTTACAATTCAATAATCTTCGTTTTGGCCTTATGGGAGGTGGAATGGGAGATATAAAAGATCCTTATGTATTTAAATTTAGGATTGGTCAGCATAATGGTGAATTTGATGTATGGCAAGATAGAGAGCTAGATGAGGATTGGAAGATAGGTGATATACTTGGGCAAATGTGGACTCGTCTAAAAGGAATTTGATAGTTATATACTATTGAATCATGGTTTTTATTGATAGCGCAATTAAAAACTGTATAAAAACGAACAATATTAAAAACAAATGTGTTAGATTTGTAGTTAACTAGATTTAATCTAAATATAGAACTAAATAAGCCTTATGAGCAAAAAAGATAAAAAACTAATATATCTAGATAATAATGCAACTACTCCAATGGACCCTAGAGTCCTAGAAACTATGGTACCTTACTTTACTCAAAAGTTTGGGAATGCAGCTAGTCGCAATCATCCTTTTGGGTGGGTGGCTGAAGAAGCTGTAGACTATGCAAGGGAGCAAATTGCTAAATTGATTGGAGCAGATCCAAGAGAGATTATCTTTACATCAGGAGCTACAGAGTCAGATAATTTGGCTATAAAAGGAGTAGCTGAGATGTATAAGCGTAAGGGAAATCATATCATTACGCTAGAAACAGAGCATAAAGCAGTACTAGATACTTGCAAAGCTTTAGAAAAAACAGGCGTAGAAGTAACTTACCTAAAAGTAAACCGTCAAGGCTTGGTTGACTTAGCAGAGTTGGAAGCTGCGATCAGACCAACAACTATTTTGGTTTCGATCATGTACGCCAACAACGAAATAGGGGTGCTTCAACCAATGAAAGAGATTGGTGTTCTTTGTGCTAAGCATGGTGTACTATTTATGTCTGATGCTACACAAGCTGTAGGGAAGATACCTGTAGATGTAAAAGATTTAGGTGTGCACTTAATGGCTTTTACTGGCCACAAAATGTATGGACCTAAAGGTATAGGGGCATTATATGTACGTCGTAGAAGTCCTAGAGTTAAAGTTACTGCCCAGATGGATGGTGGTGGACATGAGCGTGGAATGCGCTCTGGAACATTGAATGTGCCTGGTATTGTAGGTTTTGGTAGAGCTGCAGAAGTGGCTATGCAAGACATGGAAAAAGATATAGCTCATGTAACTAGACTCCGTGATAAGTTAGAAACAGAGCTAATGAAGATGGAAGAAGTGGTATTTAATGGACATAAAGAGCATCGTATGCCTCATGTGACCAACTTATCATTCAAGCATGTAGAAGGAGAAGGATTGATGATGACATTCAACGAAAATATTGCTTTGTCTTCAGGTTCTGCTTGTACTTCAGCTTCTTTGGAGCCTTCTTATGTTCTAAAAGCATTAGGGTTGGGAGATGATTTAGCTCACTCTTCATTGCGTATGAGTCTCGGACGATTTACAACAGAAGAGGATGTAGATTATGCTATAGAAGCTATCAGAAATGGAGTGAACCACATGCGTGATCTTTCTCCTATTTGGGAAATGTATAAAGAAGGGGTGGATTTGGATTCTGTAGAATGGGCAGAACACTAAACAACCTTAAAAATAAGAATTAGAGAATATTAAAATAATAGATATTATGGCTTATTCAGATAAATTGTTGGATCATTTCAAGCACCCTAAAAATGTGGGGACGCTTGATAAAAGCAAAAAAACAGTAGGAACAGGATTGGTAGGTGCACCTGAGTGTGGTGATGTTATGCGCCTGCAAATAGAGGTAGATGATGAAACGAAAGTAATCAAAGATGCTAAATTCAAAACATTTGGATGTGGGTCTGCTATTGCTTCTTCTTCTTTAGCTACTGAATGGTTAAAAGGTAAAACATTAGACGAAGCTTCTTCTATAGACAATATGGATATTGTAGAGGAATTAGAATTGCCACCTGTTAAGATTCACTGTTCTGTATTGGCTGAAGATGCAATCAAATCGGCTATCGAAGACTATAGACAAAAGAATGGTCTAGAAGAAGAATAATTAAAAAAAGTATTAGTATGTTATTTGTTTCCGACGATGCTAAAGAAAAGGTGCTAAAAATCAAAGAGGAAGAAAAATTGTCCTCGGATTTCTTTATTCGTGTATCTGTCACTAGTGGTGGCTGTTCAGGCTTAACCTATAAGATGGATTTTGACAATGAAGAGCAACCTGAAGATCAAATTTTTGAGGATAATGGAATTAAGATTGTAACTGATCTTAAAAGCTTTTTATACTTGTTTGATACCACTCTAGAATTTTCTGGTGGTTTGAATGGTAAAGGCTTTCATTTCTCTAATCCCAATGCCTCT
Organism: Aureispira sp.; assembly: GCA_024222455.1. GTDB lineage: Bacteria > Bacteroidota > Bacteroidia > Chitinophagales > Saprospiraceae > JAAEPD01. Next base: position 6,272 of record JAAEPD010000444.1, on the reverse strand, counting down.
AGAACTTGTGGTTGTGGAGAGAGTTTTGCGGTTTAGATTAAAGTAAAGAATAGACCCAATGGGGTTTAGAATATTAAGAAAAGAAAGGCTCATACAGTTGAAAAACTGTATGAGCCTTTCTTTTTAGATTTAATATTATGTTTTATTTTATGTATTTTTTTTATATGCAAAATGTTATTAATGTATTAAAATGTGTTAGCTTAATATAGAAACTAAACTCTTTCTCATATCAAGTTTTAGAAAATAGAAAACCCTAAATCTATTTATTCACCAATTAAAACAAAAAGATATGAAAGGAAGTATCCTCATTTTTATGCTAGTTATTGGACTTTATCCAATGTTGCTAGCACAAACGCTTTTATCTGGAAGGATCATTGATATAGAGTCTGATGAAGGCATTTCAGGAGTCCCTGTAATGGTTCAAGGAACAAGCTTACATGCGATTACAGATATGGATGGCTATTTTGAACTAGAGGTAGAAGGACTACCACTTACTTTAGTTTGCAATCATATTGCATATGAGACTATAGAGCAGGAAATCACTACAGATGAAAAAATAGAGATAAAGCTAAAGCTTAAGGAGATAGCTTTGCCTGTTATGGTTGTAGGTTCAAGATTTGCTCCTAGAACAAGTATTACCTCAGCTGTGCCTATTGATAATATTACCTACACTGAACTATTGTCTACAGGGCAACAGACGTTGGACAAGATGATGATGTATTCTATTCCATCATTCAACTCTACTCAACAAACTATTTCAGATGCTACAGCTCATTTTGATCCTATGGATTTGAGAGGATTAGGGCCTAGTCGAACCCTGGTTTTGATAAATGGAAAACGTAAAAACCCTAGTGCTTTAGTGTATATCAACGATACCCCCGGAAAAGGAGAGGTTGGTGTAGATATGAAAAGTATTCCTGCTGCTGCTATAGAGCGGATAGAGGTGCTTAGAGATGGTGCTTCTGCTCAATATGGTTCAGATGCTATTGCAGGTGTTATTAATGTAATTCTAAAAAAGGATTATGATATTACAAGTGCAAATCTGTATTCGGGAATAACCCTTAAGGGAGATGGTTTTCATGTAGGTGCCAATGCAAATACTGGATTTAGAATTGGAAAAGAAGGTTATTTAAGTGCTACAGTCAATTTTTATCGTCAAAATGAGAGTCAACGAGCTGGAACGCCAGGAGAGGATAATTTATTTGGAGTAAGCAAAGATGATTCTGTTTGGGGAGATTGGCTGGCTGATAACCCTAACTTAGGAACACGTGTTGGACAACCCGAACTTACGCAAGGTAATGTAGTGCTAAATTTTAAGACACCAGTCACTAAATGGTTGGATATCTATAGTTTTGGAGGATTTACTTATCGTAGGACTAAAAGTTATGCCTTATATAGAACACCTTATTGGATTCCTGATCCTCATAATTTATTACACAAAGAAGGCACTTACTATAGAGGTTTTCAACCTACGTTCGAAAGCACGATATTTGATCACAACTTTACGTTAGGTGCTGGAGGTGGTACTGGAAAATGGAAGTATGATTTGAGTGTAACTTCAGGAAGTAATCATGTGAAATATGCTGTAAATAATACAATAAATACCTCAATGGGGGCTAACAGCCCAACTTCTTTTAATCCTGGAGGGTATGAGTTTTTGAATGTGATTGCCAATGCAGATGCAGCTAGAGAATTAGGCCCTGTCACTATAATGGCTGGAGTAGAGTATCGTACCGAAATGTTTGCGGCTAAGGCTGGAGATACGGCTTCTTATTTTGGTTCAGGTGCTCAATCCTTCCCTGGTATTCAAGATCAAAATGCAGTAGGTTTTGGCGATGCTAATCGTTATAATATTGGAGGTTATTTAGAAGTAGTAGGAGAGTTTTTGAAGAATAAAAACTTACTAATAGGTGCAGCAGGACGTTTGGAAAACTATAGCGATTTTGGATTGAATTTTTCTTGGAAAGGGAATGTTCGCTACAAATTCTTGAAAGATCGTATGGCCATTAGAGGTTCTGCTTCTACAGGATTTAGAGCACCATCCTTACATCAGTCTTACTTAAGTATTATTCAAACACTAATTTCTGGAGGAACAGTTTCTAATCAAGGTACATTCAATAACCAGCATCCTGCTGTTAATGCATTAGGAGTACCTAAGTTAAAACAAGAGACAGCTTTAAACTTTACGGCTGGAATAGCAGCTAATCCGATGAAAAAAATGTTTGTTTCCTTAGATTTTTACAGAATAGCTGTGAAGGATAGAATTGTTTATTCGAGTAGTGTAGCTAGTTCTGATCCTAGCACTATAGTTGGACAAATAATGAATGATTATAGTATTACTAGCTTAAAGTTTTTTACCAATGCAGCTAATACTGTTTCGCAAGGTTTAGATTTTGTATTCCAATACAAGGGCCTAAAACTAGGGCAAAAGGGAGGAGCATTGAGCTTTGCTTTTTCTATGAATATGAATCAGACTAAAATTGACACAGCAATTACAACACCTGAGGCTGTATCTGCAGCTGGTGTAGATATTTTTGATAGAAAAGAGCAGTCTAGAATTGTATCAGCAAGGCCATTGAGTAAAATGATTTTGAGTTTGATTTATCAATGGAAAGGATTACGTGTTCAAATCAACAATACTCGTTTTGGTGCAGTTAGATGGCAGCATGCCACAAATCCTGACTTTGACCAAACTTTTCGCCCTAAAATCTTAACGGATTTGCAGCTTCAATATCAGGTTAATCCAAATTTCTTTTTTGGAGTGTATGTTAATAATATATTGAATGTATACCCTGATCCTATTGAGACACATGGAGATGTAGTTACGGATCTGGGAGGTCGCTTTTTATATCCTTGGGAAGTGAATCAGTTTGGTTTTAATGGAACCAATTTTTCGGTTTATCTAGGTGTGCGTTTTGGGAAGAATAAATAGTTTATGATAACTATATTGTAATTAATATATGAGTTGCTAGGCATATTGCCTAGCAGCTTTTTTTTATCCTCCAATTAAGATCATGCTTCTATTTTGGCTATGATTATCAGGGTTCGCTAATTCCTCAAAATTTTTCCAACCACCGCGTTCAGCAGCTTTTGCTTGTATATTTTCAACAATAAGAGGTTGAATATCTTCCCCCTTACGATAAGGTTTAAGTAGGTCCATCTCTCCTGTCGCCAACAAACAATTACGCAGCTTGCCATCAGCTGTGAGTCGAATTCGGTTGCAAGTAGCACAAAAAGGTTCAGTAATAGTACTAATGATATTAAAACTACCTTTATAACCAGCTATTTTATAGTTTTTGCCAGTATCGTTAGCTTTGTCTGAAATCCGTTGGACAGCAGTTTTGCCATAGTGTGCATAAGCTTTGTCCAATATCTCTTGCATTGACATTCCCTTATCCCAGTCCCATTGGTTGCCCCCAAAAGGCATAAATTCGATAAACTGTACTTGCAAGTTATGATGTTGACCTAAGTCTATAAAACGGATAATTTCATCACAGTTAAACTTTTTCATTACTACAGCATTGATCTTTACCTTAAATCCAGCATCTAAGTATTGCAATATATTAGCATATACTCGATCAAAATAATCACGTCGAGTTATCAACTCAAATTTGTTTTGATCTAAGGTGTCTAAACTAACATTTACAGACTTTAAACCCGCTTTTTTGAAAGTATCCATAAAGCGATCTAGCAATATCCCATTGGTAGTAATAGCCAATTGAATAGGCAATTGGCCCAGTCTTTCTATTATTTCCTTCGCATCTTTCCGAACTAAAGGTTCTCCTCCTGTTAATCGTATTTTTTTGATCCCCATATCCACAAAAATCTTAGCAAAATCCAAGATTTCATCATTGGTCATTATGTGTTCTTTTGGGGTCAAGTCTATCCCCTCACTAGGCATGCAGTAGGTACAGCGCAAGTTACAGCGCTCTGTTATAGATAGTCTTAAATAGTCATGGACTCGGTTATGTTTATCAATTAGCATAATATGAAGATACAAAAAATAACAAGAGCGTTATGTATTTGTATATATAATGCTTTGTGAAAAACTAGCGATGCTTATAAGCGTCGCTAGTTTTAAAGATTTTATTTTATAATTACCTTACCTGTGCTAATTAATTCACGATCTCCTTTTAGTTGATAGATGTAAATGCCTGAGGGTAAATCTTTTCTTTGTATTTGAATTTTTTGATTCCCTGTTGAAATGTATTGTGATACCTCTCTACCCGTTATGTCATAAACCACTAATTCTAAATCTTGATAATTGCCACCAACTACTTCCAAGATTGCTTCTTCTTCAAAAGGATTGGGGTAAAACTTGACCTCTATATCCTTGTCTACTAAAACTTCATCTACTCCAGTTAGTATAACAGACACAAAGTTATCTCCAATAGTATGATAGGTAGTGTTGGTTATGATGGGTGAATTATAATCAAAATAAATAGCAGCACTATTGTTAATTACAGTTCCCAAAGGATTATTAGGCATTTGATTGATTCTAAACCTAAAGAAGCCATTAGAAGCAGGTTCATTTACATTGCTATCTGGCAGCATAATGTTAGCGAAAGTAATCTCCAAAATACCTTGATCATAGATACGCCAAGTATAATCATGGCTTGCTGCACCCATTTCTAAGCTCGTTACATCCAAATGAGCAGACAAAGTATCTCGAATCACAACTCTAAAAGCTGTATCTGTACCTGTATTTTGGAAACGAACCTTATAGTCTAAAGGAGTATAGTCATAAATATAATGTGGTGTACTGTAGCCTTCTGGTTGAGCAGATTTGTCATTAGGGTCATAAGCTGCAATCATTTGCTGGCAATCTACAGCTATAAAAGGAGATCTATTCCCATTAGAAAGTTGTGTGATAAAACCTGTACTAAAAGTACCATTAGCCAAAGGTTGACAACCTTCAATAGAAGCAGATGCAACAGAATCGCCTAATAAAGCAGGAAAACCAGGTATTTGCTTGACCTCAAAACGGTAAGATTTGCCAGGTAGTGCATATTCCTTGAATTGTTGGCTGCCACTACTCCCTAAAGTATTGGTTGTACCTGTTTTGAACATTACATTATCTTCATAAACAAAGTATTGTGTGCCTTGTGACATTGGAGCACCTTTGTTGAATACATTGAAGGTAATGGTATCATTTACACAGAGTGCTGATGTCTCTAAAATAGGGCCACTCCAGTAACCTGGTATGCAAATAGAATCTGGGAAAATATTGGCTTTAGTGCAAATTGTTTGTCCTATAAAAGCAGAAGTGTCTGGAATCACATTTAGAGCAAAACTGCCACATTCCCCAACTGCTACAGTACCTATATTGAAGGTATATATATTTCCTGTTTGAGTATTAATAGGGATAGAGCTTCCTAATACATTTAGAGTCGGATCTAGTTCTACTTCCACATAAGCATTTTGGGCATCTATTGTACCTGTGTTGCAATAAGAAACGGTATAATTGCTGCCTGTTCCTGTTGGTCGTATAAATGGTGCTGATATGTCTACATTGAGTAAAGGGCATAGGGTAGAAGAGGTTAAAGCAAAATCTATACTATCTTTAAGGTAATAACCATTAAATGTTTTATTGATAAAACTAGGTTGACAACTAGAAGTATAATAACTAGAAGTATTAAGTAGAGATAAATTATAATTCCCCGAAGAAACTAACATAGAATAATACCCCAAACTATCTGTTGTTGCATAAGATGTAGTACCCTGAGTATTTTCAGCTTTTACAACCCATCCTTCTAATTTTATATCTCCTCCCTCATAGCTACAGTTGGTGTTATTATCTTGGAAAACTTTTCCTGAAAGGTCATTAGTTGCAGAATAGCCTAAGGAATCAAATCCCATTATTGTACAAGTCCAAAAACCAGAAGGTTCTCTTAAGGCTATATGATTATTATTACTATTGGCTATAACCTTATACATTCGAGTCGTTCCAGTCGCAATGTTATTATTCAACAACCTAGTCCAAAGGGTGTCACCATTAGTATTTATTTTATTGAAAACTTCGGAAAAGTATAAAAGTAGTAGATAATAGTTAATTTGTGAGTTTAAAAACCAGAAAATGATGTTTAAAGAGTACATAGAAGCCTTGCAAGAAACTCAGTATGAAAAAAAAAAAAAAAAACACTAGGCGAATTATTAATTAAGATGCAAAGTAATCAAAGCTGCAAAATATGGGCTCTATCAGAGGATAAAAAAGCATATGATCGTTATAGCTATTTACTTGGGAAGTCAGATGTTAAAGGTATTTCAGTAGC
>JAAEPD010000443.1 GCA_024222455.1 Aureispira sp. | reverse complement strand
TTAGGTTATATGTTCATGAATATAATAAACTCCTTGATTGGTATTTAAAAATTGGTCAAGATACTTTCCGCTCTAAAGATGGAGTTATACCATACCTAATTACACCAACAAAAGCAGGGGATGTTAGGAGAGAAGCAATCTGGAAATGGAACTATTCTATTCAAAATGATGATGATTATCAAGTTGTGTACACTGTTAGTGATAAATAATAAAACTTACTTACCACGCCCTTGTATAATCACAATAACTGTATAAAAAAGGATCTTAATATCTAGAGATAAGGATAGATTTTCGATGTATAGAATGTCGTATTTCAAACGAGCAATCATTTCATCTACATTAGATGCATAACCATATTTGACCTGTCCCCATGAAGTAATTCCTGGGCGTACTTTGTGCAGTTGAGAGACATGTGGAGCACGTTTGGTAATCTGATCTATATAAAATTGGCGCTCTGGACGAGGGCCGACTAGAGCCATATCACCTCTTATCACATTCCAAAACTGAGGCAGCTCATCCAGTCTGTATTTCCGCATAGTTTTACCCCAAGGTGTACAGCGATCATCTGTATCTGATGAGAGTTGAGGCCCTTTCTTTTCGGCATCTGTATACATCGACCTAAACTTGATAATCTTGAAAGGTTGCCCATTAAGACCTATTCGCTCTTGTTTGTAGAAAATAGGGCCTGCAGAGGACATTTTTACACGAAGTATGACATATAAATATAGAGGAGAGAATAAAATAAGTACAAAAATAGAAGCCATCAAGTCCATTGTTCGTTTGGCTATACGCACCCACATAGGCATAAATTGAGGCGAAATCTCAATTAATACAGCTCCATAGACATGTGTCATTTTTACTTTTCCGAGCAATATATCATACATATCAGGTATAACTCGAATAGGCAAATTGTGAGAGGCTAAGGTGTTTAAGGTGCTTTGAACATAAGGATGTTCACTGGTTTCTAAAGCTAGAATAACTTCTTCTATATTGTGTTTTTCTAATATATTCGAAAGTTCAGATAAGTTTCCTAAACAGGGCATGTACTCTGAAAGACCATTGTTTGCTTTGTCTTTTTGGGCAGTGATGAAACCCACGAAATTAAAACCAATCGCTTTTTTACGATTTACAATATCATTATAAACCTCAATAGCTTTAGTATTACTTCCTATGATTAAGGTTTTGAAACTAACCTTGCCTGATTTGATTTGGCGACTAGATCTAGTCAAAACGACCATTCTACCAAAAAGCGTAAGAACAAAGTGGATAAGGAAAAGGCTGAAAAAGGCAGTGTAATAACTCTTGTAACCAGCAGAATAATAGGTCAAGTCATCTAAAATGATTGCAAAAAACAATAAAACACTCCCTATGATAGCAGTAACCAAGGTTCTGAATATCTCGTTCATCCGAGACATCCTATAAATATTCCTATAGCTATCAAATATGAGATAGACCATTAGCCAAATAATAGGAACGATTAAGATGCCATAGAAGAAGTTTTCATCATAGATGAAGTCAACCGAAAAGTTAAGACCTTCAATATAAACCTTACGAAAGGTGAAGAAGCAATACCAAGAGAGTATTGCTACCAAGTAATCTACAACTATATAAATCCATGCACCTTTAGGTAGCTTCAATACCTTCATTATAACAACAATCGTTTTCCTTTATATATTAGACTTAACTCTGTGAATATCTTTTATTTTAGATTAAACCACAATTGACTAAAGTCCTGTACTATTTGCCTGCAAAAATATTAGATTTTATGGCAATATAAAGCCTTTAGTGCTAATTATTTTAGAATTAAGAGTTAAATACAATTAAACTTGCTAATCTCTTGTTTGGGAATAGCTTAAAGAATAAAATTTAAGAGGCTTTTAGTACATGTTTAGTAATGTAGTAGTTTTACATTGTCAATATAAATATTGGCAGCTCCTGTGTGGGTTGTAGGATATCGAGCTCTAAATACAATTGCGTATTGGCTAGCCCCTAAAGAAAATATATCTTCTGTAAGATTGAAGTAAATTTTATTCCAAGAATCACGAGGATTAAAGCCACCTTTATATTTTTCGTTAGAAGAGCCATTGTAATAATGAGCAATGACACCAACTTCTACCGGGATATTACTTTTGTAGTTTACTTCAAGGTAGACAGGAAAGGCTGTGTTGGCAGGCTGTAAGTTAGAGTATTTGAAAGAACTGGCAACTCGACCATCCCAATTGCTGCTGTCCACATAAATTTTGCCTGAGTAGTCTCCCTCAAAAACATCTTCTTGAGTTTTTTCCATATAGGTAGTACTATAACCATCAACATCTTCAGCAAACAGAATACCTGGGCCTTCAAAATCCTCCAAAATCATCACTTCTAAATTTGGATCAGAATCATCATAAATGAGTGTAGGGCGAATAGTATCAGCTTTGCCTGGCTCCAACATGTGCTGCTCTTCATATTTACTATAAAAAGGATAACGTACATTTTCGTTAGATAAACCATTATCTTTGATTCCCGCAGCTATCCGAACAGTATGACTAACACTATAGTCATCGATGATAACAGGAAGCAAAGCTGGTAGATCTTTCACGCCAATTAAATTACCATCTACAGTAATCCACGCATCTGTAATATTGCTAGAGCTGCTGCCTTGCCCATTACCTGCTTGAAAATCGATGGCAGGAACATAAATATAAGCTGGTACATTAGGACTTTTGTCTTTGATACAACTACTCAATGTAATAGCTAGAATAACTAAAATACTAAATTTATACATGTTTAAGTTCATTTGCTGTGATACTATCATTAATCTGGTATGCCAATGCTAATGCGTTTAAGCCATCTTGCAAAGATACTGTTGTAGGAATATCTTCTAAGATAGCTTTCGCTAATAACTCTAACTCCATTTTTATTGCATTGGTTGGTTCGGTCGTAGGAATATTTACTTCGATGTAGCGTTTTTTTGTGCCGGTGTCTAATTCCACTAGATGCTCTTTCCCTTCAATAGGGTGGTCATACATACGGATAATCTCGGTTTTTTTATCTAAAAAATCAAGGCTTATATAAGCATCTGGTTGAAAAATTCGCAGTTTTCGCATTTGTTTGAGCGAAATGCGACTTGCCGTAATATTAACAGTAGTCCCATTGTTGAATTGAATCCGAGCATTAGCAATATCTGGGCTATCACTAATAATAGCTACTCCAGTGGCATCCACTTTTAGCACTTCAGAATCGATCAGTTTTAGGATAATGTCTAAGTCATGAATCATCAAATCCAAGACTACCGAAACATCTGTTCCTCTAGGGTTGAAGGTAGCTAAGCGGTGTACTTCTATGAATTTAGGCTGAAGGGTGATGCCTTCTAGGGCGAGCATTGCAGGATTGAACCGTTCTACATGCCCAACTTGAGCTTTGAGCTTAGTTGGTTGTAGCAAATCACATAATACTTGGGCTTCTTCAGGTGTTTGTGTGATGGGTTTTTCCACAAAAAAGTGCTTGCCTGCTTTTATGGCCTGTTCTGCTAACTGAAAATGTGTTGTAGTTGGCGTAACAATGTCAACCACATCTACTTCCTCTAGCAAGGATTCTACAGAATCAAAACGTTTGGTATTGTATAGTTTTATAGCTTCTTGAGCATTGTCATCATTAGGATCATAAAACCCTACAAGCTCATAGTCCTCTATTTGTTGAATGCACTTTAAGTGTATTTTGCCTAAATGGCCTACGCCCAGAACACCTATTTTTAGCATAATTAGTTATTTAGTCTAGATTCTATAGTTCACTACTATTGATTTATACAGACAGTTTTTGATTATGACTGTAAAGATACAGTTTTTGACTAATCCTAAAAATCTATCTTTTTTAAGATTCGAACCAATCTATAGTTTCCTCCCACAACTGTCGACTTTTGGGAAAGAAAAAGCCAAAATGTCCAAGCCTTTCTAGTCCATAATCTTTTGGGCTAATCTGTTGAATATCTAAGGCCACATTTGAAAAGTCAGTTTGATATTGAGGAATAGTTTTGTGCGTAGCTAGATTATCATCATTCAGAAAATAAGCTCTAATAGGAGTAGTAACTTCTTTGTAGTAATGAGCTATTTTGTGTTTTTCCATGAGTTGGGAGTGTGGAATATTAGTTTTGCTCCATTGCCACCAATTTTTGGTTACGCCTTTTGGCCAGTTTTCTCCCATCCCAAATTTTTGAGCGGGCATATAACCATAGAATTTGGTCATTATAGGGATTAGGGTATACCAAAGCAGAGCTGTTTTGTATTTGAAACTGCCTGTGTAATTGCGCCAATTTCCATAACTGCTTGCTACCGTTACAATTTTATCTAATTGATTGAGGTTGGGAGCTAAGCCCATGACTTGTCCACCCATGCTGTGTGCTATTAGGTATCTTTTTTTGCTAGGGTAGTGCTTTGTTGCCCAGTCTATTACAGCTTTTATGTCTAGTTGTCCCCAATCTACAATTGAGGCTTTATATTTCTTGAGTCGATCTGGTCTAGAACCACCTACACCTCTATAATCATAGCTCAATACATCATACCCAAAAGCAGTCAATTCTTCACAAAAAGTATGGTAAAATTGACGTTTGATACATGTACCAGCATTGAGCAATATAATTCCCTTAGGGAGTGAAGTTTGTCTATTATTAGAATACAAACTGCTCTCTAATTGTAAACAGTCATCTGTTGGGATGTATATGGTTGTTGACATAAGTTTAGAATCCAATCAAAAAAACTAGAGGTTGTCTGCAAAAGTATTAATTTGTACGAATTAAGAAGATTAGCTAGATATAAAATATGGCTTTAGATATAGATATGGGGCTTTTATTGGAACAAAACGGATACTCAGAAACTTACCAAAAGGAATTTAGAGAAAAGTTAGAAGTGATTAATGTTGTTTTGCAGCAAAATGGGTATCCCTTGCATCAAGAATTAGAAGGTTTAGAACATAAAGGGTTGGAGGGAGATCGTTTGGGCTCTTATAGCGGAGCAGGAAGAAGATTGGAACGACTGAAACGATTTGCAGTTTTTATAGCTAGAGAGCAACGACTCCCTATTAATAATGAGGAAGTAGAGGGACATGTAGGTTGGGTTTCTGAAACAGAAAAGCTTTCTATCACCAAGGATTCTATTCGTCATTTTGAACAGGTTCGGCATTTATTGGTTTTTGGGATAGATACAGTTTATGTACCAATTGAGTTTGATCAAGTTTTTAGTCTATCCTTAGCTGATGGAAGTCGATTTACGGTAGCTTCTGGGGTTTGGGTGGCTAAGATTTGCGAAAGCTTATGTGCTTTAATGACCTTAAATGAAAAGGATTTTTGGACATATCAGGATTTTTTTGAGCAGCAAGAAGGAGAACCTTTTGCTGGTTATTCTTATTTTATAACAGAGTTTCCAGAGTTTTATGATTGGGGATATGGAATCAGTAATACTATAAGAAACTGTGCTCAGCAAAGTGTAGATTATAGTGTCGCTTTTACAATTAGTTAAAATAAAAAAATGATGAGACTAATAATAGGAATTGTACTGTGTTACTGGGTGCTAGCTTTGGTGGCTTGTACCAAGAATCTTAAGTTTGATTATAATGTTGACTTACTAAAGAGTAGTCAATTCCTGTATGTAGTGGAAGGTGATGCAAAGGATAATTCAGGGATTATTAATGAAAATGGAGAATGGGTTGTGCCACTTCAGGATATATATGATCTTATGATTTTAGGGGAGAATGACCAAAGCTATATTTTAGCATCTAAGGAAGATAGACATAGTGTATACTCTAAAACAACAGGAATGTTGCTAAATGAAAATTTACCTTTGGATAGGTATGTGAGTAGACAAAATTTATTTGAACGGAAAGATAGTTTATACATATTAGTTCAAGCTAAAACTACTGAGGAAGGTGCTGAAAAAGAAACCATTTTGTATAGTGGAGATGGTTCTATAATTAATCGTTTTGAAGGAAATAGGAGCTATGAGCCTATGTGCTTTAATAAGGATTATTATCTACTTAAAGGGCCTAAAGATTCTAATGTCGAGGTTTATAATACTGCACATGAGTTGATGTATAAATTTAATTTAGCTGATTTTTTGCGTTGGAATATGCATAAAACGCATTCAGAACTAGTGGAAGTAGGGCGATATATTGATTCTGTACACATAATCAATCTCAAAAATGCAAAGTCCCTAAAAACCGAAGTTCCAGAAGATTTCTATATGTTTTCTTATGATGATATTATTTTATCTTATTGGAATGCAGGAGTGGATTCTTTTCCTATTTATGTAGGTGCTGATGAGGAAGACAAAAAAGCAGTAGAAGATTATTATAAAACAAAGGATACCAAGAGATTACATAACCTTAAACTTTTTCAGTTTTACACCACAGATCTGGAGTCTAGTTCTAAGACTAAATATTCATGGAATGAAATAAAAGGTGGGTATAATATTGGAGGACGAATAGTCCATGATTCAGATAAAGGAGTTTATACTCTTTGGCAAAATGGGAAGCTTAGAACTGATCTGCCTACATTTTTATATTTACGCAAGGAAGAAGGAATGCACAAAGATTTTGACTGGATGACAGGTTATACTGATGATGGAAAAACTATTGTATTCTATAAGGGGCAAAACTTTGAACCGATTAAGGCCAAACGGATTCAATTTTTGACAGCCTATTATTTTGTAGTAGAGTATGATGATGGTCAAGAACTGAGAGACTCCACCAATACTGTCGTTGTTCCTAAAGCTAATCAGGTATTTAATGATTCCTATTCTGATAGGGATTATCCACATACTATTAGTCTTATTCGAAATGATTCCTTGATTGTCTTAGATCTAAAAAATGATAAAGTTCTAGTGGCTCAAAATGAGTATGTTCAAAATAGAGTTGTCCGAATCTCAGAAACATTGTGTGTTATTAGTGAGCGTGGGTTTAAGAATCAACGGTTGTACAATACGGATCAAAAAACATTTTTGAAGAATGCTCAAAAACTAGCACCTTATCTTGTTGAAGGTCCGATAGAGCGAATCTCTAATAACTTAGGAATGTATACTGTTGAGGGCTATCTATTAGATAAGAATGTGTTAAAATATGAGGATGTTGGAACGTATTTCAAGATGAATGGAGAGCTTGCTTTTGATTGGGAAGAAAATTACCCAACCTTGCAGGGAGGTATAGCAGACAATGCTTTGATAGCTAAAGATTTTGAGATTAGGGATAAAGCAGTTGGTACGGGAACAACTTACCAGAAATTTTTATTTAATCAAGATGGTACCCAAGTTTGGCCAAAAGCAGCCTTGATGGGAGCCACTAAGTTTGATTTTATTAAGAATAAAGATGATTTGAATGCGAAGCTGAATCAAGCAAAATGGAATAGGAAGTCTATAGCTAAAGATGAAGTGATTGCAGATGTTTTTGGTGAAAATGTTCTTACACTGTTAGGAATTCAATTAGAGAGACATGACTATTTAGGCTTTGAGATAATTTATGCTACCAATGTTTTAGATAGAGTGTCTGGAGATCCTCAAATTATTGCCCCAAATAGACTTGAGCTAGGGGAGTATTGGGAGGATGAATATACAGAGCTATTAGATAGCTTGAAAAGAGGAGATTTTTTGATCTTGCAAGAAATGGCCTTGTTCAGATATGGTACAGAGAAGGTTGAGTTGCCACCACTAGTCTTAGAGATAAAGGCTAAGGAAAATGAATAAATATCTAGTTGTTTGAGCTGATTTGCATTTTTGGAGAAGAATTCATATCTTTGTGCCCGCTTAGCGTCTATCCCTTAATGGAATAGATCGTAAACAAAACACAAAACAACTGATATAAAATGGGTTTATCTTCCAATACTAAAGGTCTTAAAATAGCAGGAGTTTACTTCTTGAGTTTAGCTACTTTTTGTTTATTTATTAGTGCTAAAGTCGTTAGTTCTTCTGTAAAAATAAAGACCTCTATAATCTCTTCTACTATTATAGAAGCTGCCAAATCTGACCTTATAGCTTCGTCTAAATCTGATATAGAAATAGAAGCTGATGACTTAACAGGAATCAAGTATGTTGTCAACAAAAAACGTGAACGCCGTCAGCGTAGAGCAGAAAGAGCTGCTAATCCGCATGGAGGAAATCATGGCAATAGTTTTGTTGCCGCTAGTACTAAGATAGTAGAGGTGCCTGTTCAGTACGATGCAATATTAGATAGCATTGGTCGTACAAGTGTGAGAGGCAAACTTTTAGTAGAAGCAAAAAAGCACATTGGAACTAAATATGTATGGGCTAGTGCTCGTCCAGGAGCTTTTGATTGCTCAGGTTTCACTTCTTACGTAATGGGGCAGAATGGTATCAAAATAACTAGATCATCTAGATACCAAGCTAAACAAGGTAAGGCTGTAGAAATGGATAATGTTAAGCCTGGTGATTTAATCTTTTTTAGCAAACATGGGAAAGGTGGACGAGTGACACATGTAGCTATGGTAGTAGATAATACTAAAGAAGGTATCCATGTTATTCATGCTACACGCAGAGGTATAGTAGTTGATAACCTAACAACTTCTAAATATTGGATGCCAAAGGTTTTGTATGCAAAAGACATGATTAGTATCTAAATTCTAATTTAGAATAAGATAAAATGCAGCTATTCAACATGATTGAGTAGCTGCATTTTATCTTATAAGGGGTGTTTCTGGTTCTAATAAGTTTTAGTATACTTGACCTAAGAGTGATAGTGTTTGTAAAAGATCTTTGAAAAATCTTGCATCTGTTTCTTTAGAGTACTAGGAGAGTCAATCTCTACTTGGTTAAGGTAGGGAATCAGCCAACGTGCCATGAACTCAATAGAGGAAGTCAAGAAAGTCATTTTAATATATTCCTCCTCTTCTTCTTCTCGTACCCAACCTAAAGAATATTTACTGTTTTCGGCATATTTTACAATAGATTTATGGAAACGAACAACTACAATTTCTAATTCTCTATTTCTGCTCTGAACTTGCTGTTGTAAGTATTCATTTAGACTTAAATGCTTTCGATCAAAAAGCTCTTCTATTACCTCTAATCGTTCTATTCTATTTACTTTAAATGTCCTGTATTCCTCTCTTAAGTAACAATAAGCAACCAAGTACCAATTGTTGTAGTTATGGTAGCATCCAATAGGTTCTATTTTTCTAATACTAGCTGTTTGGCTATTTGCTTTTTTGTAATGCAGTTTCAATACTTTTCGAGCAGCTATATTGCTGAAGATAGTTTGCAAATAGGTCTTGTTTTCCCATCGTTGACTACTAGAAAAATGAGTAAAACTCTCCAATGTTTCTAAAGAGTCTTTTTCTCTAGTTCGGAGTACTGCTTTGATCTTTGTCATTGCAGACAAATAAAAGGCTTCGGTCTCTTTATCTGTTACTTGACCTATCAGTTTTTCGGCAGTCCACAGAGCCATTGCCTCCTGCTGATTGAAGACTACTGGAGGCATTTTATAACCATCCATAATAGAATAACCAACACCAGGATCTCCAATGATAGGGATTCCAGCTGTTTTAAGTGTCTTAATATCTCGATAAACCGTTCTAAGGCTAATTTCAAATTTTTCAGCGATAGAAGAAGCTTTTATCACTTTTCGAGTTTGGAGTAGAATGAGTATAGAAATAACACGGTCAAACTTGTTCATAATAAGCTCTTAGTAGTATTCATAAAATTATTAAATATAATCATACTAGATGAGTTGTTTAAAAATAGCTGCTTGCTTTTTTTCCAAATCTATTGAGGTAGAGTTTAGAAAAATGTGCGACCTTCTCAAAGCCAATTGTATAGGATACTTCAGCGACAGTATTGTATTCTCCAGATTCTAATAAATTTCGTGCATAACTCAATTTAAGTTCACGAATGTATTTATTGGGGGAGAGGCCTGTTGTGCTATTGATACGACGCCGAAATTGTCGTTCACTCATCGAAAATTCATAGGCAAGCATAGTCACACCAAGGCGCTTATCGCTGATATGTTGATAGATGGCTTCTTCCACTGATTTTAACCATTTTAGATTGGCTGGTGATATTTCGTTTTGTGGTGCTATTTCTTCTGTGGTATTTGGAGCCTCTTTATGCCATTTTTTGCGTTGCTGATAATTGTACAACAAATTTTTGATACGAACCAATACTTCTTGAGATGAAAATGGTTTGTTGATATAATCATCTACTCCCATATTCAGTGCCTTGCAATTTATCTTGTTGTGCAGTTCGTGCTGTCAATAAGACAACTGGTAATTGACACCATTCTGGGTGACTCTTTAATTGAGTTAATAAAGCAAAACCATCCATAACAGGCATCATAACATCTGAAACAATTAAATTTATTGTAGTAGTAGTCTCTAGATGCTCAGCACATGGCCCCATCTTCCTATCTAAAAGTTGTTTATCAAGCACCAGTTCCCATTGTTTTGATTCAAGAAGATGGCAACAAAGTCTATGTTAAGTTTAAATTGTTAGCTAAGAATCTCCAAAAAGAAGAGGGGCTTTTAGATCAAGATCATCAACGCAAACTACTGAAAACAACGGCTATTCAGGATACTAGTAAAAAGAAAGACTTTTATCTCAAGGAAGAATACCAAGATGCAATAGAGGCAGATAGAGCCAATTATACTTTGCAAATGCAAGTTTGGGATCCTAGCAAAACACCTGATCAAGATTTTTGGAAGATGTTGAATCCTGCTATCCCTTGGGATGCAACCAAATACGAATGGGAAGATGTTGGGAATTTGTCTATAAAGGAGCAGCTTTCTGCCCAAGCTAGTGACAATATCCGATTTAATGTAGCCAATCATCCTGATTTCATTGATTTGCCCAAGCCTATTTCTATTTATGATCCAATGGGCATCAATTGGATTCGTAAAATGACTTATCAAATATTGCAAGCAGCAAAATTGGAAACCATCTATACGTCTAAATTAAATCCCGATAAAAACAATCCTAAAGTACTTTGCTTAGAGTTTGGCGAAATTCCTACTCAAGATTTTGCATTAGCTATCGAATTTATTGGAGAACAAATGCAGTCTTCAATACTTCAGATTTCAAATGTTCAGAAGGGAGGCATACAGTTTGGGCAGCAAATTTTGTTCAAAGTGGCTTATGAAACTATTTCAAATCTAAAAATGGTTCGCCTGCATTTGTCTGATAAAATGGCACCTCCAGTCAAAGTGCTTAAAATTATGGAACCAGGGCGTATTCATTCCTTTATCAACCATAAAGAAGAGGATTCTGGGAGTTTTATCTTATTTAATAGTAAAGGAAGCCTTCCTTAAGAACGATCAGAGTTGGTTTGCCAATTAGAAAAAGAAGAATTAAAAAAATCAAAAGCTTTTTATCAGTGGAAACATCGAATAGAAGGACTGCCGCACTTTTCTGCTTTTGAGGGGATTGCAGAAGTCCCCATTTGGGATCAATACGAATTGCGCAACAGGCTTTTTGCAAATACCAAAATGATGGATGGTTTCAGAAGTGCTCAAAATGAGAAAAAAGCGCATCCAAAACGTTTTTCAGACTATCGAAGTTTAGTTGAGTCAAGAATTGGCAAAGCGACCATTCCTGCTTATGTATTTCGGAATTGGCAATCGGATGATTTTTTTGCAGAACAACTACTTTCTGGCTGTAATGCTGGCTTGATAGAGAAATGTCAACATATAGAAGAGGAACTCCATAAAAATGGGTATGATTTGTCTGAGGCCTTGGCTAAGGGAGAACTTTATCAAGTCAATTATGAGATTTTAGCTGATCTGTCACCTGATATTCCTTCTCCATTTATCTTATTGCAGTCAGATCCTGATGATGGAATTTTAATCCCTCTTGCTATACAGCTAGCACCTTCAGACCCTGTATTTACTCCTGATGATGCACCTAATGATTGGTTGTTAGCAAAAATGTGGTGTCGAATGGTCGACTGCAATATTGCTCAGATGTGCATTCACTTGTTGTTTTCACATATGTTGATGGATAATTTTAATTTGGCTTTGCATCGAAATTTTTCACCATCTCATCCAATTTATCAATTATTGATTCCTCATTTTAAAAATGTGATTGCAGGAAACATAGTAGCCAAAGATGTTTTGATAGGTGATAATGGCATGTTCAACCGAATAACAAAGCTTAAGGATGTTTATCTTGATCTAGGTCGAAAAGCATGGAAGACTTGGTCTGTTAAGCAAAAACTAATCCTCCCATATGATTTGGAGCAAAGAGGAATGGACGATAGAGAAGCTTTAGGACATTATCCTTATAGAGATGATGGTATGTTGATTTGGAACGCCATTAGAAATTATGTTAAAGCTGTTGTCGATTCATATTATAAAGAAGATCAGCAAGTACAGCAAGATAATGAATTGCAAGCTTGGATTTATGAAACTGTTCATCAAGGATTAAAGACCTCAGATTTGGAAGATACTATTCAAAACAAAAAGGACTTAATTGATTTGCTTAGTGGGGTCATTTTCAATAGTTCAGCCATTCATTCATCTTTGAACTCTGAGATGTTCAAAACAATGGGTTTCATACCTAACTCGCCACTTGTACTAAGAGGGGCTTATCCTAAAGAAAAGGGAAAAACGAGCTTGAATGATTTGATGCAGGCATTGCCAGATATGGAAACCTCTGAACTTATTATAGATATGATGGCGATTTTGGGGCATCGCGATTTGGAAGGCTTTATTGCAAAAGATGAAGACGTTTTAGGAGAAGAAACATTATTGTCAACCCATCCCAAAGTCAGAATGGCGCATGCTCGTTTCAAAGATGAGCTAGAGGCTGCTGCATTGAGCATTGAAAAAATTAACAAAGAACGGAAATATCCTTATGCAGCATTTTTACCAGAACAAATTACAAGCAGTGCATCATGGTAAAATCATCTATATCAACTCCGATTGCTCAACCAGATGAAGATTTTGATTTGAGCAGTAGTGATGGCTATCCGATTTATGTCTCTTACTTCAAATCATCAGTTCCTGACTCTAATAAGGTAACTCTTATTGGAGGAGGGGCAGGGTTGGTGCAATATCGTTATTATAAATTTGCACGATACCTGTCTGAACAAGGCTATCATGTCTATACTTTTGACTATAGAGGTATGGGGAAATCGAAGCGAAGGTCTTTAAAAAACGAGTCGATTAATCTATCTGATTGGGCAGAGAAAGATATGGCTTCACTAATAGATTCTATCCAAAAACAATGGCCTAGTGCAGACTATTATTTTGTGGGGCATTGTATGAGTTGTCATTTATTGCCTCTCATTGAGCAAAATGGGTTGTTCAAAAAAATTGCTTTTGTAGCAACAGCTTGGGGTGCTTGGAATCAATATCCAAATAAGTATTGGATTGGATTACATGTGCAAACTTGGGTTCCTCTGATTACAGAATTGGTAGGCTATCTGCCTTCATCAATGTTTCAAGGAGCTGAAGATCTGCCTAAAGGAGTTGTACGGGAATGGCGCAAATGGTTTAATCATCCAGATATGTCAAAGCCTTATACCAAGTCGATCCGATATATAGAAAGCATTACTTGCCCTGTTCGACTCTTTTATTGTCCCTATGATACTATTGCACCATATCCTTTGGTAAAGCTTTTTGGCAAACAGTTGACCAATGCCAAGGTGGATTTTAAAAACTTGGATGAACTATGGCAAAAAGACAAGAGCCAAGTCAAACATCATGGTTTTTTTAAAGAAAAGTTTAATGTGCTTTGGCACTGTATTCCAGAGTTTTTTAGGTTTAAAATTTAAAATAAATGATTGAAAATTCAATTTCAGTAGATTCCAACTTGGTTAAAACATCCTTGACTACTGCAAACTTTTACAAAAAATATTTACTAGCCAATAGAACTTACCTGCTACTACTTAGCTTCAGTTTGATATTAGTAAATCATATAACGCCTAGTTTTTATTTTTTTGCTATTCCTAGCATTATTATAGTCGAGTCCTTTATTCGTTTTATTTTATTGAAAAAATGGTGGGAAAAAATAAAAACCATTGATGTGCTATCTAGCTGGGGAAAAACAATATCTATTGTTTTATTCTTGGGTTTTATCATTTGGGTCTTA
This sequence comes from Aureispira sp., assembly GCA_024222455.1. Lineage (GTDB taxonomy): Bacteria > Bacteroidota > Bacteroidia > Chitinophagales > Saprospiraceae > JAAEPD01. The sequence continues at coordinate 10,846 of JAAEPD010000443.1, read as the reverse complement.
ACTATTTTTATGTATATAAATGGCTATACAAGACTGTTGTTAATCACTGTATTATCTCTAATTTTTTCCTTGATACTATTTCATGCTGAATTCATAATTAAGGTACAAAGGCTCTCTCGTGATTTTTTACTGCTAATGCCCAATTCAGAAAAAAAATCTCATCGCTACAACCTTCAAAATACTGTTAAGACGGTATCCAATGAAGATGATATTGTTGTCTTGGTTAAGAAAGCTCATAGGGAACAACAAAATATTCGAGTTATAGGTAGTCGAAATAGTGCTCAAGTTTATAGAATTGCTCCAAGTAATGCGAATAGTTTTGTTCAGATTGAGTTGGAAGATAACTATGATAATGTTCTTAATATTGACCAAGAGAATAAAAGAATTACCATCCAGTCAGGGATGCGCCAAGGCAAGTTAATTTCTATATTAAAAAAGTATCAATGGGCTCTAAATTCAATCAATGGAAGTCACTTGATTACAGTAGGAGGGGCAATTGCTACAGGCTCTTTTTCTGCATCTAAATTTTCATACGGAGATGCTATTTTATCCTTGAGAATTATTGAAGCAGATGGTAATATTATTACAGTTAATAGAAATCACTGTAATTTTGGGGCTTACCTTTGTTCAAATGGTTTACTAGGAGTTATCTCAGAAATAACGTTGCAATGTGTTGAGGAATATAGTGTTAGAGGAAAGTCTTCGATTGTTGATTTTGAGACAATGATTAGTCTTAGAGATGAGGACAATCTTCATTTTTTGGAGGATTGGGATTACATGATTTGTGAATGGTATCCTTATATAAAAAAGGTGGTCTGTAGACGCTCTGCCCAAATCCCTAAACTTAAATCCAATGAATCCAATGAAATTTCATCAGTAGGTCCTTCAGAATCTTATTTTGGACAACTGTTGACCATAATAGGAGGTGTCTTTCTTTTAACAAATAAGGTTGTTATCTCTTCTTACTTGAAATATCTAGGGACCGAATTTGGAGATGGATTTTGGGGCGATAGAATTTGTGCTGACCCAAAGCTCAGCTCAACTTTTCATCCAATTGATTATCTAGAAGTGGTTATTCCTCATCGGCATTATGTGGCCTACATGACAGACTTGAGGGAGTATTATGAAAAACATCCAGAAAGAATGCCTTATGGTCCTGTTATTAGTGATTGGATAATATCTGATAAACACTCTTGGATTGGCAAAAATAGTCATGATAAGGATGAATGGTTTGCAGCGATTACATTTATGCGTCAGCAAGTAGAGAAAAAAACAGCTGCATACATTTTCGAAGGCCCAGTGGCATTAGCCAAAAAATATGACACAAGAATGCATTGGGGCAAAAACCCTTGGATGGATAAAAAAGAAGATGTCGCAAAAACTCTACCCAAAGGTAATCTAGAGCGTTTCTCAAAATTAAGAAAGGAAAAGGATCCTCAAGGTTTGTTTTTGAATGATTTTTTCAAAAAAGTGTTTCTTTAATTCTCATTCCTTAGACATTTTTAACCAGTAGTAATTTATTTTTCAAGTACCCAACAAAATATGATTAAAGGAACTAAACTTATGTTAGAATAGACTATCTTTAGTAAGACCTTCCGATTCTTGGAGAATATACACCAAAGTATTACATCTATTCATCTAGAAGGAGTAAGAAGCTTGATTTATTTCATTTTACTAAATTAAAATAAAATGTCTTTGAAACCATTCAACTTATCAATAGAAACACCTTGTGAGAAGAAGTATGAGGAGCTAATTCCAGTAGATGAGACTTGCAAGTTTTGTACAGATTGTAATAAACGTGTATATGATTTGAGCAATTGCACACCAGAAGAGTTTTTAGCTATTTATAAAGAGAACAATGGAAAGGTTTGTGGTCGAATTGTTGAAGAGAAGCCTCCAAAAGAAGAAAAAGCTAGGAGAGTTGCCAGCCTTAAATATTGGTTGATGTCCTTTCTTGCTTTTCTAGGGGTATCAAGTTGCTCATTTTTTAATGACCCAGAGCATGGAGGAATAGTGGGGGAAATGCGCCCTGTAGAGGTCGAAACTATTGACACTTTTGGTGTAGATAGTACAGGAGTAGAGGATGAAAGTATAGACGAATTGTAGTAATTGGTATTAATTTAAATATAATAAGCATACAATTTTTTATTAAAAACTTAGATTTTTAGGGTTGAGTGTCTTTGTATAAAGGGTTTTGTGTGGTGTTGTAGAGAAAAAAAACTTAGAACTTGAAAAAAAAGTATTTTTATTACTCTTGGCCTTGGTTTACTTTTGTATAGTGAGAAAATATAAAAACTATACTTTAGTAAAAACTGGGCTTATGAAATTAATGAATCTTATTTTGCTGATTGTTTTTTTAGGAACAATCAACCTATCTACCATAATAGGGCAATGTGGTGGAGCGATTACTGCAAGTATTGCAGGAAAAACAGATGTTGCTTGCTTTGGCAGTACAACAGGAACAGCAACTGCTATGGCTACAGGCGGTAATGGCGGACCTTATACTTATCAGTGGGATGCAGCTGCACTTGGCCAAACTGCAGCAATGGCTACAGGACTTCAATCTGGCACTTATACAGTAACAGTTACAGATCCTTCTGGACCTTGTCAAGATGTAACGAGTGTGTATATTGACCAGCCAGCTACAGCTATAAATGTAACTGCTAATATTACATCAAACTATAATGGCGCTGAAGTGAGCTGTAATGGTGCTTCAGATGGTGAAGCTAATGCCATTGCGTCTGGTGGTACACCTAACTATACTTATTTATGGTCAGTTGGAAGTCAGGCTACAGTAACAGGACTTCAGGCAGGTACTTATACTGTAACAGCTACAGATGCAAATGGATGTACAGATGTTGCTACTATCACTGTTACGGAGCCAAGTGCAGTTACAGCAAGTATTGCTAGTCAAGTGAGTGTGGCTTGTCATGGAGATTCAACTGGTCAAACCACAGCAACAGGAACAGGAGGAACTGGGTTCTTTTCTTTTGCATGGCCAAATGGCCAAGTTACTGCAACAGCTACAGCACTTCATGTAGGAGGCTATACTGTAACAGTAACTGATGCAAATAATTGTCAATCAATTGCTCCAGTCGTAATTACTCAGCCAGCTACAGCTGTAAGTGCTTCTGCAATACAAACTGGAGCAATAAGTTCTAATGGTGCAACAGATGGAGCCGCTACTGCTTCAGGATCTGGAGGTACCGTAATAACAGGATACGCTTATCAATGGGATACAGGTGCAGGCAACCAAACAAGTGCAATTGCAACAGGTCTTGCAGCAGGAGTACATACTGTAACCATGATAGATGATAATGGATGTACAGATATTGCTTCGGTTACAATGACACAGCCAAGTGCAGTTACTGCAACTATTACTAGTCAAAGTGATGCATTTTGTAATGGGGATGCAACAGGTCAAGCTACTGTAGCAGGTTCAGGTGGTAGTGGTAGTCCTTACTCTTTTCAGTGGGATGCTAGTACTGGGAATCAAATTATGGCTACTGCAACAGGTTTGGCAGCAGGCACTTATTCTGTGACGGTTACAGATGCTAGTGGATTGGATTTTGGGACGACTATTGTTGTTATTACAGAGCCAACGACAGCTGTAAGTGCTTTTGCATCTATAGATAATGAACCGAGTTGCAATGGAGCAGCAGATGGTCAAGCAACTGTTGTTGGGTCAGGAGGAACTGTTACTCTTGATTATGGCTACTCATGGGCGGATGGTCAGGTAACTGCTATAGCAACAGGTTTGGCAGCAGGAGGGCACACAGTAACTGTTACAGATGATAATGGTTGTATTGCGACAGCATCTGTTACTCTTACAGAGCCTAGTGCTTTAACTCTAACTATGGATAGTACTGAAGTTAGTTGCAATGGAGTGGCAGATGGAACAGCTGCTGTAACAACAAGTGGAGGAACAGTTGCTGTTGGCTATACTTATCTTTGGAGTGATCCTTTAGCTCAAACTACAGCTACGGCTATAGGGCTTGCTAGCGGTGTTTATGAAGTTACAGTTACTGATTATAATGGTTGTCACGAAACAGGAATGGTTTCGCTTACAGAACCTAGTGCAATAACTGTTTCTCTAGTTTCTACAACAAATGTTACCTGTAAGGGAGGTAGTGATGGTGATTTGACAGTTTCTGCAATAGGTGGGACTGTATCTTCAGCTCATATGTACTTATGGTCGAATGGTGCTACAACACCTACAAATGTTAACTTGCTAGAAGGAATATATTCTGTAACAGTGATCGATGATAATGGTTGCCATGATACAATATCAGCAACAGTAGGAGTAGACAATGATGCTTATATAAACAAACCTAGTTTTACAGGCCTAAGTACAGGTGTTGTGCAGATTTATAGTGGGGATGTGTATTTGCTAGATGGTTATTCTAGCGATTTGGCTAATATGACTTACAGTTGGACACCTGCTGCAAGTTTGTCTTGTGCAAGCTGTATCAACCCCATGGCTAATCCAGCTCAGACTACAACTTATCATTTTACAGCTACACACAATACAGCAAGTTGTGTATTTGAGGACAGTATTACTGTAGAAGTTTATAATTATACCAAACCAGATACATTATATTTAGCTCTAGAACCAGATTCTTCAGAATATACTACAGCAGGACCTTTGCTAAGTTTTGTTTATACAAATCCATTGCCAGCACATTCTTATTATGCTGTTAATTCGTTGAGTGGAACAGTTGATCTACTTCCTGCAATCACAGCAGGAGGATTTGGGTATACTGCAGGAAGTGCACCTAATGTAATAGATACTTTTGGAATAGTTTATTGCAGTGGATTGTGTGATACTACTATTGTAATAGCAGTGACAGGAACTTGTGTTTGGCCTGGAGATGCAAATGATGATCAAGTCGCCAATAATGTCGATTTATTGCCTATTGGACTCCACTATGGAGCTAGTGGTTATGTTCGTCCTAATGCTAGTTTAAGCTATGCTTGTGAGCCCAATAGAGATTGGGGTGTAGCTATGTCTGGGCAGCCTAGCACTGATATTAAACATGTGGATACTGATGGAAATGCAGTTATTAACGATGATGATACCTTAGCTATATCTCAAAACTGGGGACAAGTACACCTTAGAGGTGGAACTAGCTGGCCTGGAGGTGCACCAATTTTTGTAGATACAATGGTCGCTAATCCTGGTGATACGCTTCATTTGCCAGTTATGTTAGGTGATTTGGCTAATGTAGTGAATAGTGCTTATGGGCTTGCTTTTACAGTCAAATATGATAGTACTAATATTAAGCCTGGTTCTGTTTCCATGACTTTTGATAATTCTTGGATGGGAAATGGTTTGAACACCATTAGCATTCAAAAGGATTTTCATGCTTTAGGCCGAATTGAAGCAGCTCTTACCCGAAAAGATCAGACAGGTATAACTGGAAATGGACAAATAGGGACACTACATCTAACTATAAAGGACGTAGTGCTGCCTAATCGAAATTGGGGTGCAGCTGTTCGTCTAGATTTTGAAGTAACAGATGTAACCTTAATAAATAATTTAGGAAGCTTACTGCCTGTAGATCCACAATTAACACAGGTATTGGTTTCTGACCCCACTACTGGGCTTGTTGGAGTGAACAAACAGAAACAAACTATTAGAATAGTGCCTAATCCAGCAAGTTATCATTTAGATATAAGCACTACAGATGATTTTATAGAGAAAGCAATGCTTTATACACTAGAAGGTCGCTTAGTTTCTCAATATATAGGAGCTAAAGAGCAAATGAGTATAGATTTACAGAACTTACCTAATGGAATGTATATCATAGCTGTACAAACTAATAAAGGTGTTTATAATCAGCAACTAATTATACAGAAGTAAGGGGAGTTATAGAGAAGTTATTTATAAAGAAAGCCTGCATACTTAGATAGTGTGCAGGCTTTTTATTATCGATGCTGTTGATCAGCGTTTTTGTATACTCGTCCTATTTCGTCAAGTACCCCATAAATATCATCAGCAGTTTTTAGGCTAACCAATTGTCCTCGATATTTTTTGATGTCTCTGTATCCTTTGAAGTAGTTAGTGTAATGTCTACGCATTTCTAAAATACCCAAATTTGGACCTTTCCATTCTATAGAATGTTTGACATGTTGTTTGGCTGCTTCCACACGTTCTTTTATAGTTGGAGGAGGAAGTATTTCGCCAGTCTCAAAGAAATGCTTAATCTCTCTAAAAATCCAAGGATAACCAATAGCTGCTCTACCAATCATGATCCCATCTACACCATAGCGTTCTCTGTATAATTTTGCTTTTTGAGGGCTGTCTATGTCTCCATTTCCAAAAATAGGTATTTTGATACGTGGATTTTCCTTGATTTTTCCAATCAATGACCAATCTGCTTCTCCCTTGTACATTTGCTTTCGAGTGCGGCCATGTATAGATAGAGCTTGAATGCCTACATCCTGCAAACGTTCAGCAACTTCCTCTATATATTTGGATTTGTCGTCCCAACCTAAGCGTGTTTTAACCGTAACAGGTTTATTCGTTGATTTTACAATAGCTTCAGTCAGTTTTACCATTCTAGGAATATCTTGTAAGATACCCGCTCCAGCCATTTTACAAACAACTTTCTTGACAGGACAACCAAAGTTTATATCTAAAACTTCGGGATCTGCTTCTTCTACAATTTCAGCAGCTCGCATCATGGAGTCTATTTCTGCACCAAATATCTGAATACCAACAGGACGTTCATAATCATAAATATCTAGTTTTTGAACACTCTTGTGTGCATCACGAATCAACCCCTCTACAGAGATAAATTCTGTGTACATCATATCACAACCTTGCTCTTTACATAATGCTCTAAATGGAGGATCACTAACATCTTCCATTGGTGCTAACAAAAGGGGGAATTCACCCAGTTCTGTTTTGCCTATTTTTACCATGGTTAGTACTAATAATAGTTTGTTATAATAATAAAGTTAGCCTGCAACAGCTTGCATCAAGTAAGCACAAAGGATAGCTCCGTAAGTACCCAATGCATAACCCAATACCGCCATCAAGACACCTACTGGTGCCAAAGAAGGACTAAATGCAGAGGCTACAATAGGTGCAGAAGCAGCTCCACCAACATTAGCTTGACTACCTACTGCAACAAAGAAAAATGGTGCTTTGATGATCTTAGCTGTTATCAATAGGATAGTAACGTGTACTAGCATCCAAATAATTCCAATAGCAAATAATCCTAAGTTTTCCCACACCTCACCTATGTTCATTTTCATCCCAATAGTAGCAACTAATATATAGATAAATACAGATCCCCAACGTGAGGCTCCTACACCTTCTAGTTGCTTAGCTTTGGTAAACGATAAGCCTAATCCAACTGTAGTTGCAATCACAATCATCCAGAAAAAACCAGACATTAGAGAGGTTAATCCTATGTCATTTAGAGTTTGTTTGAACCCAGTCATGAATGGAACCATAATATCTGCTCCCCAGTGTGCTAAGGCTACACCACCAAAGGCAATACCACCTAACATAAACATATTATTAGTAGTTGGTATTTTTTCGACGCTCGATCTATAGTCACTTACTCTATGCTTGAGGTCTTCAATAGCCGAAGAATCAGCCTTGAGCCAACCATCAACTTTTTCTGAGATATTGGCACCATAAAGCAAGAAGCCCATCCAAATATTAGCCACCACAACATCTACAATAATCATAGTAGCAAAAAGGTTGTCACTAACCTCAAAAACTTCTTTCATTGCAGCTTGATTTGCACCGCCACCAATCCAACTCCCTGCTACTGTAGAAAGTCCTCTCCATAGTTGGTCAGGTGTTACATTTACTAAGTCAGGGGCTATAGATGAGGTAACTAGTAAGGCAATAGGCCCTCCCAATACAATACCCAAAGTAGCTGCAAAAAACATGATTAATGCTTTTGGCCCTAAATTCATGACACCCTTAAAGTCGATGCTCAAGCACAATAGGATTAAACTAGCAGGCAGCAAATAACGAGAAGCCATATAATACAAGTTAGATTTCTGTATAAATGGCTTATAATCACCAGAGGTTATATCATTGGCCGCTAAAAAACTTTTAATTTCATCTACTGACATAGAGAATAAATCCACACTAGAGGTAGCTATGCCTTTAGCTTCTAAAAAGGGAAGCAAAAGATCACTACGAAAAAATTCTGGCGAGATTAGTCCAAGAGGATAGTTTAGTAGTGCTGGGATAAAGTAACATAACAGTAGTGCAGGTACAAAGCGATAAAACTTTTTCCAGCCAGGAGCATCAGAATGAGCTGTGCTGAAAATAAAGGCTAAAACAACCATTAAAAGCCCAAAAGCAATGGCATCATTTGCAAACAGAGGTTCCATATAATATATATCTTATATTCTAAAAATATTGATAAAGTGGTAAATGAGATGCAAATATACAACTAATTTTAACCTTAGGGCATGTTAGCGATTTTCAGTTTATTGAGGTTCTAATTTTATATGTATTAATATAGATTTTAGTTATATTGTATTTACCTTAAAACTAAAGTAGTTTAATAATTTATATGCTAGCTGTTTTAGCTTATGTGACCCCTAGAATTTTGTAAAAATGACCACCCCTAAATTAAGCACTATTATTGGTGATGAAAATGCGACTATAGAAGAGCGGATCATCAATATGGCTTTGCTATTTATGCTGTTCTTTGCAGTATGGCGAATCGTAGTGTCTGCACTTATAGGTGTTTGGGGGGCTAATAGTACTTTTGCGTTAATATTGATACCTATTTACTCATTTATATACTACTTATCTAGGTTTAAACACAAGAAAGAAGCTGCTACTGTAGCTTTTGTATCTTGGATATTCTTTGCCATTTCTGTGCAATGGTTTATGTTTGGAGGCTCTAATTTTAACATGATACACGCATTGTTTTTTTGCGCTCTAGTTGTTGTGTTATTGGTTATACCAAAATCTTGGCAGGGGAGAATGATAGCTTTATTTGTCTTAGATTACCTGTTATTGCATTGGTTAGAGTTTAATTATCCTAGTTTGGTACAAGAGCATAATATCAAAATGCCCTTAATTGTGATTTATACCACTTTTGGGACAGCAGGTTTATTGATAGTAGGAGGTTTGATCCGATTTATTAAAAATAAATATGAAGATGAGCGAGAAAAGGTAGCTCACCAAAACAAAGAATTGGAAAAATCTAATCGAGCTAAATCTCAATTTTTGGCCAATATGAGCCATGAAATAAGAACTCCAATGAATGGAGTGATTGGAATGTCTGAGTTGCTATGGGAGAGTAGACTTACTGAAGAACAAAAGGAATATGTGCGCTCTATCAAAATCAGTGGAGAGCGGCTATTAGATATTATTAATAAGATACTTGATTTTTCGAAAATAGAAGCAGGTCAAATGCTTTTGGACTCTGAGACATTTTATCTTAGAGAGATAGTTGAACGTGTTTTGGAGGTTATGGGTCCTTTAGCTTTGCCTAAAAAGATTGAGCTACTATATAGATTGGATGAAAATATTCCTAAATTTTTGTTGGGAGATGCAGGGAAAATACGCCAAATCTTAATCAATTTAGTTGGGAATGCTGCTAAATTCACCTCAAAAGGGGAAATAATTATAGATGTTAGTTTGCAAGAGCAAACCGAGGATAGTTTAGAGTTGTGTTTTGCCATCAAAGACAGTGGAATTGGTATTTCAAAGGTAGGTTTAGACCAACTGTTTAAGGTTTTTTCGCAGGTAGATAATTCTAGTGCTCGAAAATATGGAGGAACAGGTTTGGGGTTGGCTATTTCTAAGAGTTTAGTAGAACTGATGGGAGGAAAAATTTGGGTGGAAAGTATAGAGAATAAAGGGACTACTTTCTTTTTTACATTATTACTCAAAAAAGCAACTGTCGAGCCTTTGATTGCTTATGCAGCTACCAATATTTCTGATTTTAAGGGAAAGAAAGTATTGGTGATAGATGATAATTTTTTGTTTCTAGAGTCCCTCAATGCTCAATTTGAAAAATGGGGATTGCATGCAAGTTTATGCACTTCAAAAACAAAGGCTAAAACATTTTTGGGTGAAGAGAAATTTGATTTAGTCTTACTTGATTTAGACATGCAAAACAATGAAGGTAAAGAGTTATACGCTTTATTGAGGACAGATTATACTTCATTACCTTTATTATTAATGGGAGATGCTAGAGTATTGGATATATCTTCGGAAGATGTTTACACTGCACTCAAGCCAATTCGATTGAAGTATTTGTATACTATACTGATGAAGGTCTTTAAGAATGAGCCTGTTAAGGTTAAAAAACAATCCAAGATTAATACAGTGTTGGCTAAAGAAGTCCCTTTAGAAATGTTAGTGGTAGAAGATGACACCATCAATCAAAAATTGATTATTCGCCTGCTTTCTAAGATGGGCTATTCTCCAAAATTGGCTAAAGATGGTTATGCAGCATTAGATATTTATAAGGAAGCTAAGCCTAATATTGTATTTATGGATATTCAAATGCCTGGTATAGATGGTTTGGAGACTACTCAACAGTTATTGGATTATTGTCAACAATCTAAGATAGAAAAACCTAAAATTATAGCAATGACAGCCAATGCCATGAAGGAAGATAAAGAGCGTTGTTTGGCTGTTGGGATGATTGATTACATTAGCAAACCCCTGTCGTTTAAGGAGGTAGAGCAGATGATTAGAAAATGGGGAGAAGGCAATAAAGTCTTGAATAATATTTGATCTAAATAAAAACTGTTTAATGTCCTCTAAATGGTTTAAATCCTCCGTCTTCAGACGGAAAAGACTTAAGTCCTTGCAAATGGTTATCTTAGCAAGATGAAAAATTACACA
>JAAEPD010000442.1 GCA_024222455.1 Aureispira sp. | reverse complement strand
TATATTTGACAAAATATTCATTTATCACTAACTTGTTCATGGTTTGTAGTTGTTTGCTTTTTCTAAAAGTTTCGTCACTTTTAAGCTAAACATTACAAACCACTTTTTTTATTTTAACTTTTTGTTTTTAAATCTCTTCATGATGAAAAATTGTGTTTTTACTACTGTTTTAATGTTTTTTGGGAGTATGCTAACTTCTGCGCAAAAAAACTATAATATATATCCTAACTATAAGCCTGGAGTTGAAAGTGTTATCAAATACATTCTCAAGTCAGGTACAGGTATTAGCAGAAAAGAAATATCCCCAATTTTTCCATTAGAAGTAAACGGTGAAGTACGTCAGGGCACAGTGAAAAGCAAGTGGCCAGATAGAAATGAAGCAAATATTGATCTTTATGAAATAAAAGTAGAAAAAGAGGGCTTGCTATCTATTGTAGCCAAACCTGTAAGTTATGATAATAAGAGAGGGACTTTGGTGCTTGATGTTTTTGGTAATGATGATAGAATGGATGGAGGTACTATTCTTAGGAGACTTGCCCGGAAATCAAATAATAGCTATAGAAGAGATGATGGTTGGAATATTGTTGATAGCTACTCCTTTTACGCTTATCCTGGCACTTATTACCTAAAGGTTGATGGGAAATATGGAGACGAAAAAGGGAAAAGTGATTATATACCATTAATTTATCAAGTTGGAGTTATTCAAGATGATAATGTGAACAGCTATAGTGGCAATTTAGGCAAAGATATTGGTCCTTACTATCCCAAAGATTTAGGCACAACAGCATTAAATAATGGAGGTATTAGTATTGTAAGTTCGCTGCACTTAGAAAACTGGGTGTCAAGATCAAAAGATGGTTTGTTGGCTAGAAAATCTGCCTATACGAATGTGAATACCAGAGATCAATTTAAATTTACAGCCAATAAGTCAGGGAAAGTACATTTTAACTTTACGGCATTTACTTCAGAAGCAATGGATGTGTGGTCTAGAGCATGGCGAAAAGTTAGCTCAAATGATAAGGGAGAATTGCCTTTATTTACTATTCAAGTATTGCTAAAAAATGTAAGTAATAATACGATCATGCAAAAACAATCTAGTTTTGATGGGAGTATAGATGTGGTAGCAGGAAAAGAATACATAGTTTATATATCAAGTTATAAGAATCGCCCTGCCTATTATCGCTTAGATTTAAGTTATACTAAGAAGGAATCTGATTAATAAAGGAAGAACCCAAAAGGATAGAGAAATAAGAAGAGGATCATTACTCAAGTAGTAAGGATCCTCTTCCTCTTAAGGGACTGTAAACTTAAACTTTTTTACTCCACCTTAAATGGAAAATATTTATCATAAATAGTGATCTGAGCAGGGTAGTCTTTAGGCAGTTTATTGTACTCAATGTGCTCAGGAGTAGTGCGGTGTTTAGAGACCTCTATATGCAGTAACTTATTGTCAGTATTCTTATTTAAATAACTATAAGTATAAATCCGTTCCTCACCAGGATCAAGATTATTGTCAGATACCTTTTTTGCTACAGGATGCCATTCCCAATGCTCTCCAATTCTATATTCTTTGCGGTCAAGCACAGCACTATCTAGGGATAGAGTTTCGAAAGCAATGATAATAAAGCGTTCGGGGTCGCCAGTTGGAACTCGATGTCCTGCAAAACTGTTTTTGATGCTTAGTGCAAATTTGGCGCTGTCTTGTAGCTTATAGCTTGGGTAGATTATTCTAGGTTGAATGTCAATACCTATCAACATTTTAGTTTCTATACCAGCTACTTTGGGGATTCCTGAACCTGCAAAATAGTGATAGTGGCTCTTTCGTTTAGGATAACCTGGAACAATGGAGCGTTCGATCACAGGCATATGACAAGAGATACAGTTACTATCTTTTTGTGGGAAACCACTGACCTTCCATTCGTCTCCACTTTCAAAAGAACAGGCTAGTTGAGGCGTAACTACATCTACTGCATTGTGGCAGGAGATACACAACTCCTCAGAGAGATGTTTAGCATCTTTTAGCGTCTTGTGAGGTGCTTTGTCTGTACCTGTAGGACCTATGACAGCATTGTGGCGCACATGGCAGGATGCACAGTTAATTCCCTCTTGTTGCAACTCTAAATCAAAGTTTGGATTCTTCTTTTTTACGGGCTTATAAATATCCCCTCCATACAATCCTGATATGATATATTCTTGCTGATTTTGTAGTGGAATATGGCAATTAATGCACATAAAAGGGCTAGTTTCTTTGGCTATTTCACCTTGAAACTGGACATCTGTCCAAGCATGGGAATGTGTAGAAAATAACCATTCTTTGTAATGATCTTGATGGCAAACTCCACAGTCTTTAGATTTAAGGGAGACTAAGCCTTCTGGAATTTCTTGATGCGGAACGGCTTTTTCCCAGCTTTTGGTGAGTTCTGTTATGTGGTCTTGTTCAGGACTTGAGTTGCATTGACTAAATGCAAAAACAAGCATTGATAAGAATAATATATATATATGTCTTAATTGCATAGAAATTTTATATTAAATGATGATCTTTGTTGCAAAGCTAATGATATTCAGCAAATTATTTAGTGAGGAAAATCACATAAATGGATTAGCTTAAGCTCTCTTTTTTTTAAGAATCAGAAGGTGTTTTAATAGAGGATTGTATCACAATGAATCTTTTGACTATCTTCAATGCAAAATTATGGAGTTGCTTAAAAACAGAGGTCGAATATAGATTTTGAAAATAACTTCTATTTAGTGTAATAGCAGCTATTTTTCAAGAATAGTAACTTCATCAGAAACTTAAGGAGGATGAAAAAAAATGAAAACGAAAAATACCTTAAAGCCCAAAAAATACTCAAAAATTTAGGTTTGGAGATAGACTTAAACCTATTGGATAAGAAAAGTAAAGAAGCTCTTTTTAAACTTTGTCAAGAGCACGAGCAACTAAAAGCTGCCTCAAAAACAGTTTCTGGACAAGAACAGAACGCTTC
>JAAEPD010000441.1 GCA_024222455.1 Aureispira sp. | reverse complement strand
GCGTAGATCTGGGTGTGGAGGCACACCATATGTTGCGCTTACAGCAAGACTCACACGAGCTATTGTTGCTAAGTCTAGTCGTTTACTACAAGTAGACTCAACCGAAGTAACAGAAGCCTCTCAAAAAGAAATAGATTTTTTAGAAGAAGTTTTAGCAAGCGGCATTAAAACTAAAGTGCTACAGGAGGTTAAATAATGGAACTACACGACAAAAATAGTAAAAAATATATGTTTTATCAAGCAACTATAGATGGTGGTTTATCTACATCAGGTAACTTGGTAAAAATACCGCCAACATACTGCGAGTTAGTGGCTGAAATCGAAAAGCTAAAAGAGATAATCGAAAGACTGGAGGCAAACAATGAAACCACTTAGCGAATATAAAGAAGGCTCTCAAAATCGAGCCATACTTAGGTACTGTATAGAAAATGAAGTTATAACTTCATATCTAGCGGCTTTATTTTTAGGCGTAACACAATTTCACGCTAGAATAACCGAACTACAAGTTGATGGCTATTCATTTATCAGAACCAAAGTAATACCTG
>JAAEPD010000440.1 GCA_024222455.1 Aureispira sp. | reverse complement strand
GCAGAATTTGAGCTTTTGTAACCTTTTGTTAATTCAGAGTGCTCTAACTCCGTTAAGTCTATTTTTTTTACTTTCCTTCCCATTTATTTTGCTTTTGGAAAGCAAATATAACTTATTATTTATTTTGAATCAGTACTTAAAACAAGAAAGCTGTTGCCAAAAACAAAAATGGTTTTCACAAACTACTAAGATTATGAATTTAAGCAAATGGATGCTATTTGCATTTTTATTAGGACTTACTGCTTGCAATAGTGATCAACCTAATGTGAGCAATGTTGCATTAGTCAATAATGTAGAACCAGAAGAAGAAGAGGAGGAGGAAGATTTGGGGCCAGTTGATTCTAGTAAAATAGATTCTTTGTATGAAGTAGGGGATACTGTGGCAGAGATGGATTTAGTAGAAGGAAATACACAATTTGCTATAGAGTTATTTCAAGCTATGAATAAGCCTAATGAGAATATGATATTCTCACCTTATAGTATCACTGTGGCCTTAGGTATGGTCTATGGCGGAGCTAAAGGGGAAACGGAAACCCAAATAAGGAAAACGCTTCATTTTCCTGAGGGGAATGTGCAATCCTTTCACAAGGCATTAGGTACCTTAAATTCCAAATTACTAAAAGAAACAGAAGGGGCTATTACTATAAAAGTGGCCAATAAGATCTGGACAGCTAGTGGATATGGTTTAAAAGGAGGGTTTGTAGAAATGACTAAAGCTTTTTATGAATCACAGGCAGGAACATTTAGCTCTAAAGAGGAAGGTGCTGAGAAAATAAATGCCTGGGCAGCTAAAAAAACAAATGATAAAATAAAGGATATTTTGAAGCCTTCCAACTTAGATGGCGTTCGAGTTGCCTTAGCCAATGCGATCTATTTTTATGGTACATGGGATAAAGAGTTTGATAAAGAGGATACAAGAGAAGGCGAATTTATACTAAATGATCAAAGTACAGTATCAGTTGATTTTATGAATAAAGAATTGGAAACAAGAGTTGTTTTAGAAGAGGACTATAGAATATTAGAGTTGCCTTACAAAGATAATAAAGCCTCTATGGTACTTGTCTTACCTAATGAGGGGGTTACTTTGCAACAAGTGGTAGCAAACCTAGATGGTGGTGCAAATTATAGTATATGGAGATCTAATCCCTTAGATGCCTATGAAGGGAATGTATTAGTTCGGTTGCCTAAGTTTAAAATAGAAACGCCAACAATGAACTTAAGTAATGCTTTTAAGGAAAAATTAGGCATGAAAATACCTTTTGAAGGGGGAGCTGATTTTACTAAAATGATTAGATTAGCAGATATTTTTATTGGGAATATTTTTCATAAAGCAATGATAGAGGTTAATGAACAAGGTACTGAGGCTGCTGCTGTGACAGTAGTAACTATGGAAGGACGAGGGATGGCTCCAAAACCTTTGATGTTTAATGCAAATAGACCTTTTATGTATCTGATAAAAGAGAGTAGTACCAATAGTATCTTGTTTATGGGGCAAGTAGTCAATCCTAAAGAATAGGAGGTTTTATACACTAAACTTCTTGTTAGAAATGGTAGAGAAAGGATGTATGTTTTAAGGAATATACATCCTTTTTTCAGTTAGTTGCATCTAAGTGGGTGTTCAGTAAATTATATACACCATTAGACCACACCACACTATGAAATATTTATTTGGATTTGTATTGAGTCTTTTTTTTATTACAATTTTCACCACAACTACATCTGCTCAAAATAGCTTGAAGCTTAATTCAAAAGTAAGTGATGCCATGGATAAATGGTACAAAAATCATACTAATGGATACACCCTTAAAATCCATGATCTAAAACAAGAAGCTGATATTGAGAGTTACTATAGCAAAGATTTAGAAACTGCAGATTTGATTAGAGTGCGTTATAAAGGTATGTTAGCTACACTCAAGTTCCATAAAAATATTGCAAAGATCTCTACACATGCAGATTCGCTGTACAAGTACTTCGATTATATTGCTATCACAGATATTTATACTGGCATCGAAATAGATAAATGGAAGATCTCAGCAGAAAACCCAATTAATGCATATCGTAAAAAGGATAAAATTACTTTCAAAAACAATGGGTTAGATCGCTTTTCTGTTGTTTTTGATTGGGAAATATATGGCGTTTTTGGCGAAAAACAAACTAAGGAATGCTTGGATGTAAGAGAGTCGCATGGTTGTGGGCGTCTGCCTACAGAATATGTTATGGATTGTTTGGAAAGTAAGCGACAAACCATAAAATTTACTTTAGATGTAGATATAACTATCCAGCCTTTAGAAGCCCCAGAAAAGAAGGTTTACCCTAATTATTTAAATATGAAAAATAGCTTTGAAGTAGCCAACAATCAAAGTGTTTTAGGTGTTTTTGCAAGTACTCAACAGGCTTTTGTTTTTGAAGGAAATAAACAGAAAAATGGAGGAATGTATAGTTTAGTAGATGCTGCAGGTCAAACAATATGGACATCTACTATAAAAACAAAGAAAAAGAATAATGTAACTATGTATATGCCAACAGCTGTGCATCAAGCAGCGGATGGCTCTATCTATGTAGGTGTTTTGGTAGAAGAGACAGATACTAGCAAAATGATAAATTGGGGACATCCTTCCGATCGCTTTGCAGAACTTTTGAAATGGGATGGAAAAGGTAATCTCAAATGGGTGAAAGTAAGGAAAGATAAGGTTGAGTATAACGAATATTTAAAAGATATTTATGTGAATGAGAAGGGAAATATTATAACAGCAGGAATAGGAGTAACGGCTTATTCTAGTGCTGGGAAAGTTATATGGGAAGTACCTACAAGCACCATTTCTCATGATGGTTATGAAGATAATGATGTGGAAGAATATGTAATAAAGCCTTATGGCAAAAATGGAGAAATTGTAGTAACAGGAAGTAATAGTGCTAGCACAGTTTTGTATCGTTTCGATCAGAAAGGCAAGCTTTTATTGGAGCGTAGCTATTCGGATAATACAATAGATGCAGGAGAGGCTGCTTGTGTGACTAAAGATGGTGGTGTGGTGATAGCTGGGGAGGCTTATGGAGCTGATGGCAAAAAAGATAATACAAGAATTTGGCTGTTTAAGACCGATAAAGAAGGCAAGAAACTTTGGGAATTGTATGCAGGGAGTTCTAAAGTGATTCGGTTTTCACCAGTTCGGGTAGTTAATGCTGTTTTTGAACAAAAAAATGGTGATATTTTAGTTGTCGCTAATAATGATGAGGATGATTTGGATGTAGAAGATTTTGGAGATGTGGATGGTTATATCTTTTGTGTGTCAAAAGATGGGAAACTCAAGTGGCAACAGAGTTTGGGGACTATTGAGTTTGATTTTATACATACTGCTACCTATAGCAATGGCATATTAAGTATTGGAATTAACAATAAGGCAATTCATTATGAGGTAGAGGAATAAGTCTATTAGGATTTTAGCTTTTCCATATTCTCTCTAATGCGATGTAGATAACGCTTCTTGAAATAATATTCTAAGACAGGCTCTAAATGTTCATCTTCTACTGTATTACTATTAAGCATAGGTTCTACAGCCGTTTCTAACTCTTTTTCGGTGTATTCTAGCTGTTGAAGTAGGTTTTCGTATTTATCTTGAACAAAGGCAAATTGTAAATCCATGATGTCTTCATTGACTTCCATCATTTCCATCAAAAAAGTTTGAGGAAGGGACTGTGTTTGACCATCTTTCAATACACCTTTGAGTCTCAGTACATAACCCATGCAACTATCCAGATTGCTTAGGGTTTTGTAGGCTTGATTATTGATTGTAGAAAGTTCTAAAACCTCTGCTTGTTTTTCGTCAGATTCTAATGTGTAAAAATCAGGATGGTATTTCTTGCTGGTCAACAAAAACTTGCGTCTAAGATCACCAGAATCTGGCCTAAAACTGATCGGAATTTCGTAAAACTCAAAATAATTCATAATAGCTGTATTGATTTATGCCTGCGAATGTACTAAATTTGGAAGGTAGTTTAATCATTTTTATATAAAATAATAGGGCACTATTTTTTAGTAGTTGTTTACTAGAAGTTAGTGCACTATAACTAAAAAACAAATAAGATGAAATTGTTGATGACTCTAGCTGTGTTTTTGATGACTTATTCCATGATGAGTGCACAGAATATTTATTACAAAGGCAGCAAAATAGGTGAGATCGAATCAGATGGTGATGTCTATATTAATGGAAGTAAGGTAGGCGAAATTGAGTCTGATGGAGATGTCTACATTGGTGGCTCTAAAAAAGGAGAAATAGAATCAGATGGAGATATTTATGTTGGAGGCTCTAAAAAGGGCGAAGTAGAGTCCGATGGTGATGTCTATATAGGCGGTTCCAAAAAAGGAGAGGTCGAGTCTGATGGTGACATCTATTATAAAGGTAGTAAAGTAGGTGAAGCAGATGGCGTGAAAAGAGAACATGCAGCCGCATTTTTCTTCTTTTTCTTTTGGGATTTGGATGCAGGCCGTAAACGCTAAAAAAAAACATATTGTAAGGTGCTATTGTATGTGAAATGCAATAGCCCTTTTTTTGTAAAAAAATAACTATGAAATACTTATTTGTGGTCTTTACGCTCTTGTTAGGATACTCATTCAGCTCTGCCCAAAATATTTATTACAAAGGTAGTAAGATAGGCGAAATCGAGTCAGATGGTGATGTCTATATAGGCGGTTCCAAAAAAGGTAAGATCGAGTCAGATGGCGATGTCTATATTGGGAGTTCTAAGAAAGGCTACATAGAATCAGATGGCGATATTTATGTAGGAAGTAGCAAGAGGGGCTATATAGAATCAGATGGTGATGTCTATATTGGAAGCTCTAAAAAAGGTGAGATTGAGTCTGATGGTGATGTATACTACAAAGGGAGCAAAGTTGGTGAGGCTGATGGAGTTCCTCCTGAATATGCAGCTGCGTTTTTCTTCTTTTTCTTTTGGGACTTGGATGCAGGAACGATTAATCTAGACTATTTTGCAGAGGATAGCCCTATTTATTATAAAAACAATAGAATTGGTGAGATCGAAAAGGATGGCGATGTGTATATTGATTATAATAAAGTAGGCGAAATCGAGTCTGATGGTGATATCTATATTAATAATAGCAAGGTTGGCTATATAGAGGATGATGGCGATATTTATATTGGTTATAACAAGGCTGGTTATATAGAGGACGATGGAGATGTATATATTGGTTATAACAAGGCTGGGTATATAGAGAATGATGGAGATGTATACTATGGCTATACTAAAGTAGGAGAGTATAATCAGAAGATAAAAAGAGAATGGGTAGCCGCATTTTTCTTCTTTTTCTTTTGGGATTTGGATAAAGAAGGTCCCAATAGCCAGTTTTTATCTATAGGAACTAAGGAGGTGGAAAGTATAGAGGAGTCAGATGCTATTTCAGTGTCATTTCGATCAGAATTGAATTATATTTGGGTTGATCATGAGGAGCTGTTTGTTGGAGAGTATAAGTTGTTGGATATACAAGGAAAGGTTGTTTTGAAAGGTGATTTGGGAAGTAAAAGTACTAGTATAGATACCCCTAAACTGGAGGATGGTGTTTATGTATTACATATAGAAAGTGGTGCGAAAGAGTGGACGAAGAAAGTAATGATTGCTCGATAAGGGCCAAAGAACTCAATTTTAATAGTATCTTGATAAGAGAATAGTTAAATAAGAACCCTATTAATACAATTTAAGATGAATACATTAAATAGAATTACAACATTCCTAGTTTTATCAGCTATAATTTTGATACCTACTCTTGCAAGTGCTTGTGGAATGGGGGCAATGGGGATGGCTGGTTTAGGAGAAGCCTTAATGATTGCATTTGTTATTTTTTTAGCAGGTTATTTACCTTATGTGGTTGCTTCTGTCAAGTTATCAATTGAAGCAGGAAGGCCAGAAGGAACTAAGAGCGGAACTAGAATAGTGGCTAATATTTTTGCAGGAATCAATACTACTGTGTTTGTCTTGGGTTTACTGACACTTTTATCTACTGCTCCAAATCCCCTTATTATTTTAGGTGATTTTATGTTGTGGGGAATCCCATTTTTCTTTTACTATAAAGGAATCAAGGGGGCTAAAGCTAAGCCTGGAGGAACAAGTGATTTATTAGATGCTTAAAAGCATCTAATTGATGCGCATTGGGTGTATTGAGATATGTCTAGATATTTTGAGTTTTTGAATTTCAGGAGGCAGTTCCAAGATTTGGTTGTATCTGAAAAGGATATCTCTTAAGTTAGGCATATTTAATATTTGTTTAGGAACTTCTGTGAAGCAGTTGCCATCTAAATAGAGTTTATTTAGCTTTGTGAGCTGGTCGATCCATTGAGGTAGTTCACTTAGCTTATTCCTGACCAATACCAATTTTCGGAGGTTGCTAAGCTGCTGGATGATATCAGGAATTTGGCTAAGATTGTTTAGTGTAAGACTAAGAATTTTTAGAGATTTTAGTTGACTGAACTCTTCTGGGAAACTATTGTCTTGGTTGAGTTGATTTTTAGTCAAATGAAGCCTTTTTAGTTTGCGCAGCTTTCCTATACTTTTGGGTAGCTTTTTGAGTTTGTTATACTTTAAGGTAATAGTTCGTAGATTAGTGAGTTCTCCTATACGCTCATCCAACTCCTCTAGATTGTAACCACAGTACAAGAAGTTTGTTAAGTTTTTGAATTTCCAAACGGCTTCTGGGATTTGAGTTGTTGGGGCTTCAGGTTCGTTTCTCCAACCTATAAAGCCTAAATTGCTTACATTTCTTGTTAGAAAATCTATCCAACCATAATCGACTAGTCGCTGAAATTGTGCTAGGGTTATGAACAGGTTGCCATCCATCCTGTAGTACTTTATCGCTGGTAACCCCATTCCCTTAAGCAGTTGTAAGGCTAACTGGTTATCAGCAAAGGTTCCATGCTTTTGGAGTTGAACGATTTTATGATAATTTTCTTTATTCATACTTTAGTTTTTAGATAGCTAATGAATATACTAAGGGCGTAGAGGTCTAACTATAAGTCGTTTTAGGGTTTTAAGTTCTTTTATTTTAGGATTGATTTTGAATATTTTATTGAATTTGAGATGAACTTGCCTTAAGTTAGGCATATCTAGTACTTGTATAGGAATTTCTGTGAAGAAGTTATCATCTAAATGCAACTTATTGAGCAGATGTAGCTGGTCTAGCCATAGAGGCATTTCGTTTAGTTTATTGCTGCCCAATACCAAGTTTTTGAGATTGGGCAATTGTTGAAAGATATCAGGAACTTGCTTTAACTGATTCAATCTAAGACTGAGCGATTTTAAAGATTTTAGTTGTCCAAATTTTTCTGGAAAACTGTTGTCTTGGTTTAGTTGATTGTCACTTAAATAAAGCGTTTTAAGTTTGTGAAGTTTCCCTATACTTTGGGGTAGTTTTTGCAACTTGTTATGGCATAAACTAATTTTACGCAGTTCGGTGAGTTCTCCTATACGCTCATCCAATTCTTCTACACCATAATGAGAATATAGTAAGGTGTTCAAGTTTTTGAATTGCCAGACTTCTTCTGGGATTAGAGGGGTATCAGGTAGTTTGTGTTTTATTTTCCAATCTTCTTGGAAGGCCAAATAACGTACATCTTTTATTAAAAACTCTATCCAACCATAATCTACTAAACGTTGAAACTGTGGTACCGTAACCAATAACTTATGTTCTAATTTGTGATAGTTGAGTATAGGCAATCCTAGTCCCTCTAATAGCTTAAAAGCTAATTGGGTATTGGTTTTGTCCCCATGTCTTAGGAGTTGAATGATTTTATGGTAGTTGTCTTTATTCATGCTTTAGCATTGCAGTGTCTTTAATGGCCTTTAATACAACTTGGGGATCACAATTTACTTCAGATAAGGAGCTTAAGCCTGTTAGGTCTAAACAAGAAATATTATTCTCAGGACATTCGATTTTTTCTAACTGTGTTAGTCCTTTTAGAGACAACTCTTTTAGTTGATTATTAGAGCAGTTTACTATTTTTAGATTGTCTAATCCTTCTAAATCTAAAGAAGCTAAAACAGCATTATTACAATAAAGAACCTCTAAGTTTTTCAATCCTTTTAGGTTGATTTTCTCCAACAGACTATTATTCATGCAGTAAATCTCTTTGAGATTGTTCAGTCCTGAAAAATGCAGGTAAATAAGGTCTGTATTGGTGATGTGAAGGCTGGTCGCTGCAAAAAGATCCTCAAAATTTATCTTGTTGATGTTTAGAATCGGTAAAATTCGTTTTTTGAGCTCTTCTATTTCAAGGTGTCTTGGAAGGTTAATGATTTGAATATTGGGATTGTCTTTATAGTTTTTTTGTGTGAGTTTGAGTTTGTTGGCACCTTCTAAATCTAGAATTCCTAAGTTGTTGTTATTACAATGAAGCTCCTCTAGGTTTTTAGCTCCTGAAACACTTAATTTAGTCAATTGGTTATTATTACAATTTAGTTCTTTTAGCTTGTCTAAGTTGGAGGTGTTTAGGTTGGCTAATAAATTGTCATAACAATTCAATGCTTCTAAATTATAAAGCCCTGTCAAGTCTAAAGATTCAAGTTGATTTTCGTTGCATCTTAACTCTTTTAAATTTGTTAGGACTTGCAGGTCTAGTTTTTTTAACTGGTTATTGGTGCAGTGGAGCTGTTGAAGTTTTTTATTATTACTAAAATCTAACTCAGAGATAGTATTGTTCCAACAGTTTAGTCGCTCTAGTTTTGGGAGATGTTGCAGGTCAATACTGTTAAGTTTATTTCCTCCACATTCAAGCATTTCTAAATTAGGTGTTGAGGATAGATCTAACTCTGTCAACAGGGACAGTTCACATTGCAAAAATGTAAGATTGGGTAAGTTTTGTAAACGAATGAATCTTAAGGCATTATTTTTTCTACAGAAAATTGTTTCTAAATGTGAGAGATCGGAGAGGTTTAACTCTATTAAGCTGTTGTTGTTCTCTAGTTTGAGCAAAGTTAATTTAGGCAATGTGCCAAAGGTGATAGTCTTAATTTTAGGGTTTTTGGAGCATCTTAATTCATCCAAAGCATATAGGTTCGAGACATCTAAGGAGGTTATTAGGTTTTCATCACATAATAGATGTTCTAAATTAGGAGTCGTTGTTAAATCTAAAGTTGATAGTTCATTTTTATTACATGAAAAAATTTTTAGTTGGTCTAGTTGAGGAAGTGTAATATTGCTAATGTTGTTATTGTCAATATTCAATGTTTCTAGTTTACTAAGCCCTTCAAGGGTTATATTTTTTAATTGATTTTGATAACAAATTAAAACTTTTAGCTCCGTAAGGGAAGTTATATTTAGTTCTTGAAGCTTGTTAACTGAACAGTCTAAGGTTTCTAAGTTAGGTAGGTTCTCTAATGTGAGTGAAGTAAGCCAACGATTATGACAGTACAACACTTTTAGATTAGGTAGATCTGCCACATGTAGAGTTCCTGAACTTGGCTGTTCTAGGTTGAGTTCCTGAGCGCCCAATAGTTCTTTGATTGTTAGAGTATTATTGGCCAATAAATTAGCATATTTAGCTTCCAACTCTTGTTTTACCTGACCTCCAAGCTGAACTTGATCTTGGACAAAACCCAGTTCCTGACTATCTGGATCAATAGAATATATTAGGCTTTTTATTTGTTTAACAATTATCTCCTTGTTCATTTATTAATTTTCCTCCGTTAAGATTTTATCGACTGCTATTTGCGCAGTTTCCATAGCACCATGCACTGTACCATAATGTCCATCTAAGTTCACCGCTTCACCTGCAAAAAACAGACGATTATCAATAGGCCATTCCAACCAACTCCTATAACGTTCTGAATAAGGGCTTGGATAACTATATGCTCCCCATATATAAGGCTCTTTAAACCAATCTGCTATATAACTTTCCTTAAAGTTAGTGCTAGCTAAATTATCTCCAAGTATATTGTCCAATTCCTCCAACACAGCAGTAACAGCTTGTTCCCCCAAAGCAGATAAACGTTCTGCATAACTTCCCATAGCAAAAGCTACCAAAATATGATCTTGAGGGTGTGTGGCTTGCAATGACCAATACTCAGGAACTAGCTCTCCACCTAAGAGCGAGCCCATGTTTTTAGGCCAAAATTGCTCTTTAAATTTAAGAATGATTTTCATGCCTGCATCCATTTTGAGGGCTTGTATCGCTTCTTCTTTTTCTTCTGGCAGATTAGGCGTGAAGGTAATTAGCTTGCGTTGCAGCACAGTAATGGGAACAGTTAATATAACCTTTTCACAAGTGTACGTTTGGTCGTTGTTGCTAGTGACAGAGATCTTTTGGTTGGTATAATCTACGATTATAGCAGCTTCTTGCAACTGAACATAAGGCAATATGGTTTTGAATCGTTGTTGCAGCACATGAGCATAAGAGTCAGATTCTAAAACTAAATTATCCTCACCAGAGCTCCATTTTTGATCTACTTTTTGTAGGCTTTTTATACCAATTCTATCTAACGAACTTCCTGATTCATTGGCATGGTAAGCATTTGCTAAACTCATAGCTAAAGGGGAGAGTTGACGCTGTTCCAAGAACTGTTGTAAACTAATGTCTTTTCCTTCATAGAGTTCGATCAACTGAGGTAAGTAATCTAATATTTTTAGCGTTTTGTCATTAACTAAATCTTCCCTTATTAACTGGTTTTGTGTATAAACGTAGTTGTCTAGATTATCTCCATTGATTAATGAAATATTGGACTGTTCTAAAAGCTCAAACCAAATCGAATTTGTACCATGAATTTCTTCTGCTCCTAGTTCTATAGGGCGCTCAGATAACCCCGAAAAGGCTCGGATTCGGCCACCTATGCGATCAGTCGCTTCTAGTACTCTGACAGAAATGCCTTGTTGATGGAGTTTTCGTGCTGCGTGCAACCCTGCTATTCCTGCACCTATGATAATGACTTTGCTATGCTTGTTCATGTATTTACTTTGATCTATAGTTTGTTGAATTTTAGCAGAAAGTTTGAAGAACAACGAACTATTATTTGATAATAAAGCTCTAAAAGTACGAAAATACTGGACAATCAAAGAGCGAATCTATTCAAATATTTTATAAGTAAAACTTATTTTAATACATTGTAATTGGTTGTAATTTAGGTGGTTGTGGCTTTTGTGTTCGATGAAAGATGCAAAAAATAAGATAAAAAAACATAGAACGTTTGTCGAGAAGAGTTTTCTATTGGTCGTAATAGCTTGCATTGTATATATAGATTAATGTAATATTGTTTTAGCGTTATTTATTTAGAACACATTTTATCAAATTTTAGCTTAGTTGTTTAGTATTATTAGTCAGTGTATTTTCAGCTTGATTAAGCTGAAAATAATAGTAAACTTTTCTAGTCGATTGATTAGAAAAACTTCATAGACTAATATAGTGTACAACCACGACGATGATAGTTTGGTAAAATAACTTTGAGAACTCTTTAATACTAAGAAGCTTATGAAAACACTTTTAGGGCTAATGGCATTGCTATGCCTAATTACAACACACGAAACCACAGCTCAAACCGCTCCTGCTATTGGCAAAATCACCGGTTTGGTACAAGACCAAAAATCTAAAGCAGCAATTGAATTTGCAACAGTGTCCATTCTGCAAGTTACGGACTCTACATTGATTACAGGAACTGTTACAGATGAAAAAGGAGCATTTCTAATCGAAAAAATTCCTTTAGGAACTTACCTGCTAAAGATGGATTTTATAGGGTACAAATCACAACTGATAGGTCCTGTAGCATTTTCTGCTACTCAACCTGTTT
The DNA here is from genome assembly GCA_024222455.1 of Aureispira sp. Lineage (GTDB taxonomy): Bacteria > Bacteroidota > Bacteroidia > Chitinophagales > Saprospiraceae > JAAEPD01. The sequence goes on along the minus strand of JAAEPD010000440.1, from coordinate 24,404 downwards.
TGCAGCAACCAACTACTTTTTTGAGTATCAATGCCGAAAACCTGGAAACAGCAGAAGTAACTGCCGACCAAAACATGATGCAATTGGGTATTGATCGCAAGATTTTTAATGTAGAGAAAGATCAACTCACCAAAGGAGGTACTGCTACAGATGTACTTCGCAATACACCTACTTTAAGTGTAGACATGGATGGAGTCATTAGCCTGCGAGGAAGTCAGGGCGTGACTGTACTTATCAATGGCAAACCTTCGGCATTGACTGGAGCTAATCGCAAAGCTGTATTAGATCAGATACCTGCAAGCATGATTAAGCAGGTAGAAATTATTACTAATCCTTCTGCTAAGTACGATCCGGAAGGAGTTTCGGGCATTATAAATATTGTACTCAAAAAGAACAATCTAGAAGGGATAAGTACTAATGTATCTTATACTGTAGGAACATTGGGAGATAAGCACAATGCTGCTCTAGGATTCAACTACCGCAACAAAAAAATCAATCTATATTCTAATTATAATTTCAACTATGGTCGTCGCTGGAAGACAAGCGAAACTAACCGTAAAAACATTTATGCAGACAGTTCTAGCTACCTCAATCAGACATCTAATGGTGTGAAAGGACAGCAAACACATTTTGCTAAGGTGGGTATGGATTATTATATCAATGACAAAAATACCCTAACCCTTTCTGCAGGGTTTACACCACAAACTTGGTTTAATTGCGATACTATAGATTATCAGTTTTTGGATAACTCAGAGGCGCTAACGACTCATTATCGTAGAGATGGAATAGAGGATTATAAAGGGTTTACTATGGAGTATAACCTAAACTATACTGCTAAGTTTAAGCAACCTAAACAAGAGTTGGTTTTTGATGCAACCTATTCTAATTTTAGAGGAAGTAGTAATGATTTGTATCAAGAGCATTTTTACAATTCGGAAGGTGTTTTGTTGGGCAACTCAGCAATGGAACAAACTAACCAAAAGGACGATGGAAACGATGTACTCAATGCTCAAGTAGATTATACACATCCATTTGCTAAAATATCTGGTAAATTGGAAGTAGGTGCTAAAGGGACTTTGCGAATAATCGATAATGATTTTGAGTCGTATAATTTAGATTATCAGACTAATGAAAATGTATTGAATATAGGGCTGTCTAATCATTTTCAGTACAATGAGCAGGTTTATGCTGTATATGGAACTTATGGACAGAAAATCAAGAAGTTTAGTTTCCAAGTAGGATTGCGTTTGGAGCAAGCTTTTACGGCTTCTAAGTTGGTGAACACTGGCGAGGTTTATCGCAATAAGTACTTTAGTTTTTATCCAAGTGCACACTTGTCTTACCAATTGCCTAAGATGCAGCAGTTGCAGTTGAGTTATAGTAGGAGGGTGAACCGTCCGAATATATGGGCTTTGAATCCTTTTATTAGCTATACTGATCCTCTAAATTTACAAGTAGGAAATCCATTCTTAAAACCAGAATATACACATTCGGTAGAGCTGAGCTATGCTAAATATTGGAAAAAGGGTTCATTCTCAGCAAGTGCTTATTATAAGTACACTACTGATGTGATTCGTAAGATGTTTTTTGTGGATAATGCTGGAGTAGGACGTGTAGAGTTTACCAATTTTGATAATACTCAGTCTTATGGAGTTGAGATAGTCTCAGGCTTGCAACTGTTCAAATGGTGGAGATTGAATGCTAGTGCTAATGTATATAGAATGCAAGAGGATGGAAGCAACTTGAGCGATAACTTTAGGAATGATGCAATTTGGGGGCATGGTAGTATTGGATCTACCTTCAATCTGCCTTTAGATTTTAGTGCACAACTCAATGTGTTTTACCGTTCACCACTTAAGTTGGCGATTGGTACTGTATCAGATATGGTGCATATGTCTTTTGGGGTGAGTAAATCATTCTTAAAACGCAGCTTGACTATTTCGGTACGTGTGACAGATCCTTTCCGTTTGCAACGCTTCGACTATGATTTGTATGATACTAACTATACTACGTCAGGAAAACATCGTTGGGAATCGCTAGTAGGACACTTATCTGTTTCTTATAATTTTGGGAAAATGGATATGAAAACTCGCCAAAAGATGAACAAAAAAGCAGGGAATGCACCAAGTGGTGGTGGTATGGGAGGTTTTTAGTAGGGCAATGATAATACTTTATAATACTACGTACGATTTTTGGTTAAAGTGGTTTTTACCATTTAGGGGGAGCACAAGGTTCCCCTGTTTTTAAGTGAATGAACATATATTAAAAAGGAAAAGATATTTTATGAAAATAGTTAAACTAATAGGAGTATTAATTCTTGTTGGAGGACTCTTTGTGGGTTTTCTTTTTGCAAAAAAATATTATATAGCCTACACTGCTATGAAAGAATTAGATAATACTGTTTTAGCTACCGAAATAACACTAACTGATCTTGAAGAGATAAAAAAGATACAACAAGGAGAAATTTATTCTAAAGAATTAATCAATTTATCAGAAATACCACCCCTTTGGAAAAAAATATCAGAGAATGATACTTTAAAAAAAGAACATAAGCATTTGGATGATATTAACTTTTTTTTGATCACTTATAAAAGTGATTCATTATTGGTTAATGGCATAATTGCAGAACCTAAAAAAGAGGGTAAATTCCCTGTCGTTATTTTTAATCGAGGAGGGAATAGAGAGGTTGGAAAAGTAGCAAAAGCCAAAACTCTTTATGCGTTGGTATATGCTGTAGCATATCTAGTAAAAGAAGGCTATGTGGTCATTGCTAGTTGCTATAGAGAATCTGATGAGTTTGGTGGGAGAGATATTAATGATGTTTTAAATTTAATAGAAACTGCTAAGAGTATAAAAAAAGCAGATCCTAGTCGTATAGGAATGTATGGTTGGTCTAGAGGTGGAATGATGACTTACTTGGCTCTTAAGCAATCAGATAGAATAACTACAGCTGTTGTTGGAAATGGACCTTCTGACTTATTTGAATTAATTAAGGATAGGCCAGAGATGGAAATAAGGGTTTGTGCTGAACTGATACCTAATTATCAGGAAAATAAAGAAAAAGAATTGAAAAAGCGTTCTGTTATTTATTGGGCTGATGCTTTGAATAAAAACAGCAGCTTATTGATACTTTGTGGGACTAAGGATAAACGTGTAAATCCTAATCAAGCAGAAAAAATTGCAAAAAAATTAGTTGATATTGATTATGATGTTGAATTAAGGAAGTTTGAAACGAATCATGGGTTTTCGGATAAAAAAAATGAATTGTATGAACTATTAACTCAATGGTTTAATGAAAAGCTTTAAAAGTTAAACTCTTAACTGTCAAGATCTTTAGAGTGGACGGTTTTAAAGTTTTATTAACAAAACAATTATTCAATAAAAGGTAACAGTTTATGGAAATGGCACATTAATGGATATAAAAGAAATAACAATTACACATTACACACATACACACAATAGATTACTAAACACAGAGCTATGAAAAATTTATTCATTTTATTTTTGACACTCACTCTATCTAGCTCGACACTTTTTGCAGAGGACACACACACAGAAACACTTTCCTTATTTTATCACCAAGAGATGTTGATGCAGCGTATCAATAAATCTTATGCAGCCATCACACTAGGGTTTGCTAAGAAACTCAATGAAGAGCAAATAGCTGCTGATGCAGTTGAATTGGCTGAAAACTTAGGTGACCTTGAAATTTATGCACCAACTGCTGAAATGCGCCAATCTGTAAAAACAGTTGAATTGCTTTGGGCACGCCACTATGAGATGGTTAGTGAAGCTAAATATAGCAAAACAGCATTGAGAGATCTTTTGATGAACAATAAGGAGTTGTTAGAAGCTAACGAAGAGGTTGAAAACCAGTTAGTGACTTATATTACAACACAACAAAAGGAAGCTACTCCTAGAATTGATTTACTTCAAAAAATTGGTGCTGAGAATTTAGCTGTACAACAAATTTCTACTTTGTTTTTTGCACATTTAGCAGAAGTTGATTACGATAATTTAATAGGAGAGTTGGGACAGTTAGTTATCAACTATGAGGTTGTTATGATAGAATTATTAGAAGCAACTGAAGAATTACCTTCTGTTAAAGATCCTTTATTAGGAACATTGACCAAATGGGAAGATTTTGAAAAAGTATGTGCTAATATCAAAAAAATAGAAAGAACAGGTCTTGATTATAGCCAAGCATTGGGTGGAAGTACTTGGATCTCTAACGAATTAGAGCAAATTATGACCATGCTGATTGATACAGAAGGTCCTGTATTGGCAAGCGATTAAGAACTAAAATATATAAAGATAATAGAAGCATTACTGCTTTTATCTACAACGAAGAAACACAGTCTTTTTTAGGGCTGTGTTTTTTTTATAAAAAAATTAAGATAACATTAATGTTGTTTGGAGACAAACTAGCATTTTTTTTGTATTTTAAGATGATAACCCTTGATTCTACATCCTTTTATATTAAGATAAACTAAAAGGGACTTATGAAAAAAATTGGATTATTGCTGTTCTTCTTTTGCAGTTTTAGCTTTGCTAAGGCTCAAGGGAATGCCTCTAAAGAATTGGTTTTGGCCTATCATCAGCAAATGTTGATGCAACGAGTGAACAAGGCCTATACGGCTATAACCTTTGGTGTTTCTAAAAAAGCTAATATTAAGCAGATGAATGCTGATGTAGTCTCTATTGAGGAGAGTTGGGCTGAACTTGATGCAACAGCACCTAATAAGTCTAGTCAGAAAGAAATGCTTGTTTTAAAAGATTTGTGGTTGAAGCATTTAAAAATAGTGGAAGAAGGAGCTTATAATAAAGATGGGGTTCTTGCAGTATTAAAGAGTAATAAAGAACTACTCAAAACAAGTGAGGAAATAGATAATCACCTTAAGGAATATATAGAGAAACATTCTAAGGAAAATAACAAGTTTAATACACTCTTAGTCTTATCTTATTTGGGAGAGCAGGATGCTATGGTACAACGTATATCAACCTTGTTTTTAGTGAACTTTTGGGAAGTTAATTATATGGGATGTGTACGAGAATTGGACGATTTGATTATTGATTATGAGGCAGAAATGAGTCAAATATTGGAGTTCTCTTCTAAAATAGATAATTTATATAATTTTTTGTTGACGTCCTTAGAGGAATGGCAAAAATTTGAAAGAGAATGTACTAAAATTGATACACACCGACGATCTGATATTGATTTTGATGAGGTGTTGTTAGGGAGTTCTAGACTTTCTGAGCATTTGGAGCAAGCAATGGAGATGGTTTTGTCGATCAGTGTTTCAGAAGTAGCTAGAGACTAATAATAACAATATATAATTCTATATAGAAGTGGCCTGTTTAAGATTCTTAAATAGGCCACTTTTTATGTATATAATGCCTAAAAAAGACTGGATTTTTTGGTGGCTTTAACCTAACTTTGGAGCATAAAAAAGACCTTAAAGACATAATTAAAATCACCCTCCAAAATAACAGATTTTATGGATAGACGTCGGAATAGAGCTGAAAAGCTTTTTATGGAAGCAGATCAATTGATTAAGGATAAAAAAATACCTGAAGCATTAGATGTTTTGCATGAATGTATTGAAATTTACCCTGATTTTGGTAAGGCTTATAATCATTTAGGATGGATACATGATGTAAAACTAGGAAATGTCCAAGAAGCAGATACTAATTATCAATTAGCCTTAAAATATTCTCCAGAATATAGAGCTGTGTATTATAACTATGCAGTAATATTGTCTGTGTCTAAACGCTATAGAGAATTGGATGAATTGCTGCAAAAAGCTAGTACTGTAGCTGGTATTAATATGGGAACTATTTATAATGAGTATGCTATTATGCATGAATCACAACAGTATTATGAACAAGCAATAGAATATTATCAGAAATATATAGGAGAATTGTTTAATGACAATAATATAAATAATGCAATGGCTGCTATAGAACGTTGTCGACGTAAGATGAATATCATGCGCTAAATAAAAGAGGCTGTTTTTCAAAACAGCCTCTTTTATTTAATTTTCGTCTTGTTCTATCTTATCTAAAATGCGATTAAGATCTTCATCGTCTTCAAAATGAATAACGATTTGCCCCTTCCCATTTGGTTTTCGTTTTAGAGCAACTTTAGTCGACAACATAGTTGTTAATTCGCGTTGTACACGCAAGTGTGCGTCTGGTAGTTTAGCTTTGCTAGTTGCAGCCGCTTTATTTTGACTATTTTGTTTGTAGCGACTAGCCAACTCTTCTGTTTGGCGAACCGAAAGATTTTTATCCACGACATCTTTATATACACTCATCTGTAGTGCAATATCAGGGATATTGATGAGTGCACGTGCATGCCCCATAGTTATTTTTCCTTCTTTCAAACCATTTTGAAGTTCTGGTGGCAATTTGAGTAAGCGTAGATAGTTGGTGACAGTAGTACGACCTTTACCCACACGTTCTGCTAACTGATCGTGTGTCAGTTTACACTCTTCCATCAATCGTTGATAAGTCAAGGCGATCTCAACAGAGTTTAACTCTTGGCGTTGAATGTTTTCAATTAGTGCCATTTCAATCATTTCCTGATCATTCGCTATACGAACATAAGCAGGTACTTCTTTTAGACCAGCGAGTTTAGATGCTCTCAAACGACGCTCTCCAGAGATTAATTGAAACTGATCGCTGTGCAAATGGCGCACAGTGATAGGCTGTATAAGTCCGTGAACTTTTATTGAATCCGAAAGCTCTTGTAAAGCAGTTGGGTCAAAATCTACACGTGGCTGAAAAGGGTTAACTTCTATCTTTTCTAAAGGGATTTTATTAATCGCATTAGACAGTTGGCTAACTACTTCTTGTTTTTCTTGATTATATATATCTGGATTTATTTTGCCCAATAAGGCATCAATCCCTAAACCTCTCTTTTTTCTTTTTGCCATTTGCTCTTATTATATGTGTATACTACGAATGATTGCAAAGATACAATTAAAATAAAAAAATTCCTAAGCACTTACTTTTCATTTCTAAATTGCATGACAGTTTTGTATTCTTTGTCAAATTCTTCTAATGCCTCAGCTTTTTGCTCTTCTGTCCAGTTGAGAAGGGTAGCCAGTTGTCCTGAAATAAAAGGAAGCAAGGTTTCTAGGCTAGGACGTTCAAAATAAAGTCTTCCTGTTCGTCGGATAATAAAATCACAGAGATTGCTTACCATCTCATACTTGACCCCATACCAGATTTCTGCAGCTAGCAAAAGTAAATTAGGGTCTTGAATAGTGCCATAGAGCTCAAACGCTTTTTCTATGACCTTGTCAATGTCAGAGCCATACTTATAAGATAGGGCAATTATTTGCTCTGAAGTCGCTCCAATTTGTTTAGCTTCTCCTGTCCTCTTGTATATAAAGGTATCTAAGGCCTCATCTGATTCAAATTGCCCCCCAATTAACTTAAGATGCTTGGTTTTACAGCCCTCTTTGTTCTCTAGAGATTTGCAAACTACCTTCATCACACGTTCGGCCATTTTTCGGTACCCAGTTAGTTTTCCACCAGCTATAGAATATAAGCCTGTCTTAGAAAAGAAGATTTCATCTTTACGAGATAGCTCAGAAGGGTCTTTACCTTCTTGGTGAATCAATGGACGCAAACCGGCCCAAGTTGATTCTACATCATTAATGGTCAGTTTAGCAGATGGAAACATATAGTTTGTTGCATTCAATATATATTCTACATCTTGTCGAGAAGCGATAGGTGTATTGATCTCCTTACTATATAAGGTATCTGTAGTTCCTATATAGGTAATGTTGCCTCTAGGAATTGCAAAACACATTCTGCTATCTGTATTCACATCAAAATAAATAGATTGTTTGATCGGGAGGCGATCCTTAGGAATAACAATGTGTACTCCTTTTGTTAGCTGCAATCGACTACCTTTTACACCTTCATCGTCAATATTTCGAATAGTGTCTACCCAAGGACCAGCAGCATTTACTATTCGACGACTACGTACCTCAATTTTTTGGTTAGACAAATGATCTTTTAGTTGAATACCTTCTACAAAACCATTCTCTTTATAAATAAAATCAACAACTTCAGCATAGTTGATACAAGTAGCACCATGTGCTACCGCTGTTTTGATTACTTCTATAGTTAATCGAGCATCATCTGTACGATATTCATAATATAAACCACCTCCTTGCAAAATATCTTTTCGCAACAGCGGCTCTAGCTCTTGAGTTTTGTCTAATGGGAGCATTTGACGACGCTCATCTTTTTCTACCCCTGCCAAACGATCATATATCCATAAACCAACAGAACTCAAACGTTTGCCTAAAGAACCTCCATCTACAATAGGAAGAAGCATTTTTTCAGGGATAACTACATGTGGAGCATTATGATGTACAATAGCGCGTTCTACACCAACCTCATGAACCAATCCAAAGTCGAATTGCTTGAGATAGCGCAAACCACCATGTATTAATTTAGTAGATCGACTGCTCGTGCCCCAGCCAAAGTCCTTTTTTTCTACAAGAAGTGTTTTTATACCTCTAGTTGTTGCATCTAGGGCAATACCAGCTCCAGTGATACCACCTCCAATAATAATTAAATCAAATTTTTCTGTGGATAATTTTTCAATCGTCTTAGCACGAAGCTCTATAGAAAAATCGGGAGTAGCTATTTTGCTCATCTAATATATAGTATATAATGTGTTCTAATTTTAAACATACACTTAGAATTTGAAGGAACTAAGATAACCAAAAAATATAATTCTACTTCTTAGACAAATAAAGTTTTGAATTAATATAAATAGGCGAATAAAAGGGGAGAAGGGAGTTTTGCCAAATAAATATATGGTGAGGAGGGTGTTTTTGGCAATTAAATTTCATTTTTTTGCCAAAAAACTGAAAAATCCTTGGTTGTTAACTAAAAAAGTGCAATCTTTGTAAAACAACAAATGTTCACTCTAACATAAATTTTGTTCAACTCTTTTAAATTTTAATATTATGAAAACTCTATTATTTGCATTAGCAATGGTTGCAGGATTTAACACTGCAATGTTTGCAACAGAAGATAAAATGGTAATGGTTGTCTTGACAATGGACAATGAAGATGATGCACAAATCATCGCTACTATGCACACAACAATGATGGCTGCAGAGAAAGTAGCTCAAGTATTGGAAATTGAAATGACTGCTGATGATGAAGTGAATGACGATGTATTCGTATTCTCACTAAAATCAGAAGATCAAAAAGATATCGCTATCCAAATGTTTGATGAGGAAGGATATGAAATCCAAGCTAACCGTGAAGTACAAGTAGAAAACGGTAACAACTACAACGCATTGAACGTTAAGTCTATGGATGATGGAACTTATATCTTCAAATTGACTGATGAGTCAGGTGCTGAGTTAACTAAGAAAGTGACTATCAAGCGTGACTAATATTCCTTTTTAGGAACAAACAATATATTAAATGTTGTAAGCTTAGGCTTGCAACATTTTTTTTTGTCTTAACCAAAATTGTCCAAACACTAAATAGAATCGGGGATCTAGCTAATCCAAATAAATGATTGATTTATAGAACACTTGTATAATTAAATTTTTTATGTGAATTAAAACAAAGTTTATTTTTGTTAATAAATTTTTTTTGCGAACTTTATGCTAACAAAAGATCACATACACAAAATTTTGTTAACTCTTTTAAATTAAAAAAATTATGAAAACTCTATTATTTGCATTGGCAATGGTTGCAGGATTTAACACTGCAATGTTCGCAACAGAAGACAAAATGGTAATGGTTGTATTGACTATGGACCAAGAAGATGATGCACAAATCATCGCTACTATTCACACAACAATGATGGCTGCAGAGAAAGTAGCTCAAGTATTGGACATCGAAATGACTGCTGACGATGAAGTAAATGACGATGTATTTGTATTCTCACTAAAATCAGAAGATCAAAAAGATATCGCTATCCAAATGTTCGATGAAGAAGGATATGAAATCCAAGCTAACCGTGAAGTACAAGTAGAAAACGGTAACAACTACAACGCATTGAACGTTAAGTCTATGGACGATGGAACTTACATCTTCAAATTGACTGATGAGTCAGGTGCTGAGTTGACTAAGAAAGTTACTATCAAGCGTGACTAATATTCCCTTTTCTTAAAGGAATAAAAATATATAAGTGCTGCAAGCTAAAGCTTGCAGCACTTTTTTTTGTCTGCTAATCACTATTTATGCTTGTAGGGTTAGTATTCAAAATATTTGATTGAACACCAGGTTAAAATGAAATTTTATTCCTTTTTGAAAGAAAAATGAAAAATTATTTGTGTGTTTGGTTTTTTTTACGATCTTTATAATAACAGAAGATAACAACTATCTATTCAACACTTTAAAACTTATATAATATGAAAACTTTATTACTTGCATTAGCATTGGTTGTAGGATTTAACACTGCAATGTTTGCAACAGAAGACAAAATGGTAATGGTTGTTTTGACAATGGACAACGAAGATGATGCACAAATCATCGCTACTATACACACAACAATGATGGCTGCAGAGAAAGTAGCTCAAGTATTGGACATCGAAATGACTGCTGACGATGAAGTAAATGACGATGTATTTGTATTCTCACTAAAATCAGAAGATCAAAAAGATATCGCTATCCAAATGTTTGATGAAGAAGGATACGAAATCCAAGCTAACCGTGAAGTACAAGTAGAAAACGGTAACAACTACAACGCATTGAATGTTAAGTCTATGGATGACGGAACTTACATCTTCAAATTGACTGATGAGTCAGGTGCTGAGCTAACTAAAAAAGTGACTATTAAGCGTGACTAATATTCCTTTTAGGAACAAACAATATATATAGTGCTGTAGGCTTAGGCTTGCAGCACTTTTTTTATTTGTTTTTTGAAAAAAAGTCATATAACTATATTGAAATAGAAACTATTTTATATAGATAGAATTTTGCTTTTTCACTAAATGATACTAAATTTACGAATACAGTAAGTATAAAAAATCTAAAATTTTAACATAAAAAAGAGAATAAAATGGCTGATATTGAAAAAGTAAAAGAGCATGTAGTAGAAGTTCTTGTGAATGGATTTAAAATGAGAAATGCTACAGGGAAAGGCCTAGATAAAAAAATTAATTCATTCTGGACAAAATTTAGCAGACGCCTTCCTGAAGATGTTGTAAAAGACATGGAACGTCAGCCAGAAAAACCAGAGAGTGTAAAGAACTTTACATATTTTCTAGATGAACAGCTCAAGAAGCCAGCCATCAAAGCTAATGTAATGATGTTTTTGGTGAACAACGGAATTAAGTTGTTTTAAGCCAATGATTTAATCTTGCTTAGAAGAGCAATGTAGGTATATTGTTTTATCTACATTGCTTTTTTATTTATACCAACTATTAAAAATCCTCAAATAAAGATCTGATGGGAATACTGCAACAAATATTAAAACCCCTCTTGAAATATACCACTACACGTTGGGCAAGACAAAGTATGCCTAATTATGATGAAAAAATCCCATTAAAAGGGATTGATGGTAAAATAGAGATTGTACGAGATGAGTGGGGAGTTCCACATATTCAAGCTCAAAGCCAAAAGGATTTATTTTTTGCACAAGGTTTTGCACATGCACAAGATAGGCTTTGGCAAATGGAGGTTAATCGACGTGTTGCAGCTGGTCGATTGAGTGAGGTTTTTGGGGAGTTGGCATTAGATACAGATCGAATTGTACGAACACTAGGATTCAGAAGATTGGGATTGCAAGATTATAATCGATACAAAAACAATGAGTTACTTCCTCTAGTAGAAGCTTATACTAAAGGTATTAATGCCTATATAGATAGGGTTGGAAAAAAGCTCCCTCCAGAGTTTAAGTTGGTTCGATTCCAACCCGAAAAATGGGATGTTGTAGATAGCTTGAGTATAGCTCGATTTTTATCTTTCCAAATGTCTTTGGGTTGGATGCATGAGTTAGAACGTCTGAAAATCACAGAAAAGGTAGGCTTAGACAAGGCTTCTAAGCTTTTTCCGCAATATCCTAAAGAAAATCCTGCTGCCTTAGATCAGATAGAAACCTATAAGATAGAGGATGGTCGTATGCAAGCTTTTGATGGACCGTTTTTGAACAAAGGTGGTGCCAGCAATAACTGGACAATTGCTGCAGATAGGATGAGTACAGGTTCTGCTGCCTTATGCAATGATCCTCATTTATTGATTAATGTACCCAACATTTGGTATGAGAATCACTTAATCTCACCAGATTTTGAGGTGACTGGAGTTTCTATTCCAGGAGCACCATTAGTCATGATTGGCCACAATAGAAAAATAGCCTGGGGAGCAACTTTAGCCTATACTGATGCCCAAGATTTGTATGTAGAACAATTTACAGGAGATAGTTGTAAACAATACAATTCTGGCGAACGTATTTTGAAAGCAACTCATTTTGATGAGGTTATCAAAATAAAAGGGAAGAAGGATCATATAGAGAAGGTAATTTATACACATCATGGGCCTGTTATTTCGGATATAGTAGGTTATCCCAATAAAAAAATAACCTTATGCTCTCAAGCATTGAAGGATAGTGAAATGATCTTTGGATTTTATCACCTCAATACAGCTGAAAATTGGGACGACTTTGTGGGGGCTTGTGAGCAATTATCCTCACCTCCATTAAGCTTGGTTTTTGCAGACACGAACGATAATATTGGCTATTATCTGACTGGTAAAATGCCAATTCGTCAAAACACTAAAGGCCTATTGCCACACGAAAGTAAATATGCTAAACACGAATGGAAAAGCTATATTCCATTCGAAAAAATGCCTCATGCACTTAACCCCAAAAAGGGCTATTTTTATACTTGTAATCATAAGTTAGTTGACGATAATTACCCTTATGATTTAGGCCATATTTGGATGGATGGTTTTAGAGCTAATCGCCTCAAAAGTTTGTTAGAATCTAAGGAACAATACAGTTTTGATGATTTTAAAAGCTGGCAAATGGACTTTTATTGTATTCCAGGTAAGAAGTATGCCGACTTATATAAATCTTTTTTGGAACGTTTGGAAACAGGAGGGCAGAAGCCTTCCAAAACAGTCCTATTGGCTATGCAAACCCTTGCAGATTGGGATGGATATTTGACTGCAGATAGTGTAGGAGGTTGTTTGTACCAAGTGGTAAAACAAGAGTTGATCGATCGTATTTTTGGCCCAGAATTGGGTAACCAAGTTCGAGGCAAGGGCTGGGATGAAGCTATCTTTAGGCAAAGTGAATTTTGGGGACATGATACTATGACCATTCTTCGATTATTAGAAACCAAAGATTCAGATTGGATCAAAGAAGATGTAGATACTATACTCTTGCAAGCGATGATCAAAGCTGTTCAGTATTTGGAACAAAAGCTAGGAGCAGGTGTACCTAAATGGGAGTGGGGCAGACTGCACAAGATTGGATTTCACCATGCTTTAGGTAGCCAAAAACCATTAGACCAGATCTTTAATATTGGAGATTATCCTATTGGTGGAGATACAGATACTTTATGCCAAACGGCCTTTATCCCTGGCAATCAGTATGGAGGAACATTAGTAGCAGCCTCTTATCGTCAGATTATAGATATGGGCAACTTGAGCAATTCTCTGTGTATGGCTCCTGGAGGACAGTCAGGGAATCACATCAGTCTATATTATGACAATCAGGTAGAGCCTTGGCTAAAAGGGGAGTATAAACCTATGGTTTGGACTAGAGAACAGATTCAGCAATATGGTAAATATAAGATGACTTTAGATCCAGAAGTTTAGTATCCTAAACTTCAATATCGTCTAGCTGTGAAATCATGGCCTACTGAGAAGGCATAAGGCCCTATCTTTGACTTTGGTAAAATATATAATTCTTTATATAAGCGTTTTTGACTGTATAGTGTGTATTCTATATCGTAGTCCCTTTTAGTTATCTGTGAGACAAGAACTTCTTCTAATTGCTTAGTTATTTGTTGTTGTTCTTGTATTGTGAACTGATCAGTGATATTACATTCTATACATAGTTGAGTTGAATATGGGATGGAAAATTTGCAGTTTTTACTTTTACTATATTGGGTTAGATAGAAGTCAAGCTTATTTAATTTTAGATTAAAAGAAGAATTGATACTAGTGTCAATAGTTTGATATTGATAAGTTTTAGAGTCTTCTATTAGTTGATAACTAAATGGATGATTAACCCTTCTAGATTGAGTGATTTTTTTTAGATTTAGGTTATTCATTAACTGACGAATATGGTCTTTTTGTTCAGTATTTAATAAAGTATTAGATCTATGATCTGAGTAAATTTCTAATTCACTAGATTCATGGCTATAGCTTATATTAAAAATATGTCTGGGACTAGTTTTTACAAAAGAGTCCAATTCATTCAATGCTTCAGCATGCCGATTCATATAGTTGTAGTACAACAAGCGGTCAAATAATTCAAATTCTATAGTAGAAGATATATTTGATGCTAATATTATTATTGAAAATAAGGGAATCCCTAATTTGTAACGTGGGTCAATCTTGCTAGAGATAATAGCTAAAACCCCTAATAAAGTAACCGTTCCCCCAAAGATAGATAGCACCCAAAATAGAGAGGTAAATTCTATTCTAAAGAAATAAGCTGTAATAAAAATGAGTATGCCTCCACTGAAAATTTGGTAAGCCAGTTTATGATAGTTATGCATGGATTTTTTCTAAAAATAGGATGTTTTTTTAATAGCGAACAACTTTTGAACAAGATTTAAGAATGAAACCTACAACTCGATTCTTTTTAAGAATAGCCTTAGTAACTGGGAGCTTTTTTGGAATAGGAATGGCTGTTTTGATATTATTAATGTTTTCCTTCTTCCTACCTATTGATTCAATCATTGGATATGCATTAGTTCTAGGTTTATTGGGAGGCTTATTATTTGGTCTATTTTTCTCTGCTATAATCACTTACATGCAGGTGAGTGCACTTAAGAAAATGGGGGAAACAGACTTGACTGAAGATATGCTATCTGTTGTTCAAAAGAAGTTGATCCGAACACCTCAAACACTGGATGATTTGATAACTAAACTAGAAAACACTGAAAAGTTTAATAGAATAAATATCATTACCCCAAACAAAAAAATAGGTGTAAAAGGTGGCTTAAGCTGGGCTTCTTGGGGCGAAAAAGTAGAAATTACCTTAACTGGAAAAGAAGGGGAGTTAAATGTCTTTGAGCTAATGAGTAGACCTTCCGTGAAAACTACTATGGCTGATTATGGTAAGAATAGAAAAAATGTGCAGGAATTAGAACGCATTTTGTTGGGCGGTAATGATTTGTCTGAGCATTTGATTGGTTAATACCCTTAAAGATTTTAATATTGAGATTTGAAATGAAACTTATCAGATGTTTTATGATGGTCTAAATCATGGGGATAATAGATTACATCATTATTATTTAAAGCAAATATAAGCTCATTCTTATTGTGTCTAATATATGTAATGTGAGTAGTTTGGAGCAGTTCAAATAGCTCTTTTTGAATGTTTTTAGTATAATTATCGTTCAAAATACACTCAAAGTGAAAATCTTTATTATACCTACTTAGAACACAGTTTTTGTGACCAATAAGCTCAATTAAAAAACTATCAATTGGGGCTAAATTAGTTAATGTTTTAGAATCAGTTAAACTATCTCTATTTTTATAATAATAAGAAATAGGAGTGTCCTCTTTAGTGTATTGCAATGTGTTTTTGACGAGTTGAGTGATCGACTTAAATCCATTTTGCTCCATTAGTTCTATAAGCTTAGTTTGTTGAGTTTTAGCAACAATATTTGTATCTGTACAATCAACATAAATAGCTAATTTTTCGTCATAAAAACTAATTCGATCAAATTTGGGAATATTGAGCAATAAATCAGCAAGCTTATCTAGGTCTTGACTATGTTGAGCAGCATATTGTTGGTGTAATAAAGGATCAAAGAAGTTTTTGGAAACAGATGTAGATGTAATCAAGATACTTATAATCCCAACCACTAGAGCTATTTTTCTTTCCTTCTTGTTTTTAGTAGAAATCAAGAACATACTAGACCCATAAATCAGAAAAGCACTAATTGTCTCTAAATAAAAAGAGAGAGTATCATATTCTATAGACAATTGATAAGCAAAAGCAAAGGTAATCAATCCTGCTGCTAAAACAAAATAAGCTAATTTAGTAGAAGACATAGAACTAATTGGGTTTTAGTTTTCTAATAACATCTAAACAAAACTAAGCCCTCAAACGTTCGATGGGAGTAATTTTATCCAAAATAAACGCTATCTTTGGGAGCATTTTTAAATTAGTAATTTTTCAAATTAGGAGAGCAATCATGCGTATAGGAATTTTCTTTGGAGGAGTATCAAGAGAACGTGAAATATCTTTTGCTGGCGGACGTACCGTTTATGACAATTTAGATAAGAGTTTATTCACTCCAGTGCCTATTTTTATAGATAGTTTTGGCAATATGATTTTGCTCGATTGGCAATACTTATATAAAGGGACTGTTCGTGATTTTTATCCACCAGTAGCACACCTTCCAGAGTCTCCACATCAATTCCAAGTTTATATAGAAAGCTTAGAGAATTTGGCAGACACAGAATTACAAGATTTGATAGCTAAAGTAGGGAAACCTGTAGCTATAGCTGATTTACCCAACTTAATTGATTTTGGGTTCTTGGCCTTGCATGGGGAATTGGGGGAAGATGGCCAAATACAAGGACTTTTGGATAGTTTACATATCCCTTATTCTGGTTCGGGGATTCGAGCAAGTAGCATTGGGATGGACAAGGGGTTTCAGAAGAAGCTAATGGAAGCTGGTGGTTTTCATACACCCAATAT
The DNA here is from genome assembly GCA_024222455.1 of Aureispira sp. Lineage (GTDB taxonomy): Bacteria > Bacteroidota > Bacteroidia > Chitinophagales > Saprospiraceae > JAAEPD01. The sequence continues at coordinate 7,525 of JAAEPD010000440.1, read as the reverse complement.
GCAGATTTATGCACGTCAGCAATGGTTGACACAACGCCCAAAAGATTGGAAAAATACAATAGCTCAAAATATAGGTTATCCATTAGTCGTACGTCCTGCCAATCAAGGTTCCTCTATAGGTGTTTCTATTGTACACAGTGCAGATACGATAGAACAGGCAATAGACGCAGCGTTTTTTACGGAAACATTGACAGCTAAAGACTGGAATGCAAAAAACTTTAGTGAGCAAATTGCCTATGTTCAAGAACTGACAGATATCAGAACAGGCTTAGGATTTCCTCTAATCTTAGAAAAAGAAGGAAAGGAAACTACCTACTATCATCCTGAAAATCTACTAAGCGATTTAGATAATTTATTTGATGAAGGAACTACAAAAGTTACCTTATACAGTTTGCAAAGTGAGCAACATGCAGTTGCAGAAGAGTTTATAAATGGACGAGAGTTTTCTTGTGTAGTTCTTCGCAATGAAGATGGACAAGCGACCGCTCTGCCTCCAACCGAAATTCTGAAAGGGCAGGAGGTGTTTGATTACCGTTCTAAGTATTTGGCAGGATTGTCTCGCAAACGGACACCAATTGATTTGCCACAGCCTGAGATAGAGCGAATTTGCCAAGAATGTGAGCGTTTGTACTCCTATTTAGAGTTTAATACCTATGCTCGTATCGATGGTTTTATACAAGAAGATGGTAAAATATTTTTGAATGATCCGAACACCACTTCTGGAATGCTGCCATCCTCTTTCTTTTTTCATCAAGCTGCCGAAATAGGGCTGAACCCCTCACAGTTCTTGACCTATATTATCAGAACTTCTTTAGAGGAACGTATCCAGACAAGTTCTAGGCTGCGTTTGTATGATCATTTGTTGGAGGATTTGGACAAAGCTTTAGTTGCTCAACAACAAGCAAAGGTAGAAAAGAAGACAATTGCAGTCTTCTTGGGAGGATACTCTTCTGAGCGACATATATCGGTAGAAAGTGGTCGAAATATTTATGAAAAGCTAGCAAGTTCTTCTAAATATATGCCTATTCCTGTCTTTGTCATGAAAGATGGGGACAATCATAGGTTGTATCAGATTCCGATCAATCTATTGTTGAAGGATAATGCAGACGATATTAAAGATAAAATACTACATTATAGCAAACATCCAATTATAGACAGAATCCAAAAGGATTGTAAGAATATCACAGCACGTTATACAACTGCTAATCCTATTTTTGAGCCTAAGGAATTGGATTATAACACACTTTCAAACCTTGTAGATGGAGTGTTTATTGCCTTACATGGTCGTCCTGGTGAAGACGGTGAAGTGCAAAAGCGTTTACAACAGCTAGGAGTTCCTTTTAATGGGTCACAAGCAAGTTCAGCACAGTTGACTATTAATAAATACAACACTTTACAAGAACTGAAAAAAAATGGTTTCTCAGTTACCGATCAACATTTAGTTTATCAAGAGGACTTTAAGCAAGATATCGCTCAGCAGCTAGATGAAATAGAGAAAGTTTTAGGTTACCCATTTATAGCAAAGCCTGTGGATGATGGTTGTAGCTCTGCAGTGAAATTGATAAAAACAAGAGCTCAGTTACAAGCATTTTTAGAAGCAATATTTAGAGCTGAGGAGCTTATTGATAGTGATGTTGCAGCTATTCTAAATTTAAAACCTAAAGAAGAGTTTCCTCAAAAAGTAGTTGCCTTATTAGAAGCTCTGATTACTCAAGAAGATGCTGCTCACTTTTTGGAAATAACAGGTGGTCTATTGACTAAATATACTGATAATGGGGAGTTGGAATATGAGTTGTTTGAGCCTTCTGAGGCTTTGGCTAGTGGAGAGGTACTATCTTTAGAAGAGAAGTTTTTGGCTGGAGAGGGGCAAAACATAACTCCAGCACGATTTGTAGGCAATACAGACTTAGAGCATCAGCAAATATCATCGCAAGTAAGGCAGACATTAGAAGCAGCTGCTAAAGTGCTTAAGGTAACAGGATATGCCCGAATAGACGCTTTTGTGCGTATTTATGAAGATGGCAGAGCTGATACTATAGTAATAGAGGTCAATTCCTTGCCTGGAATGACTCCCGCTACCTGTATTTTTCACCAATGTGCTATCAATGGTTATAAGCCTTTTGAGTTTATTGACAGTATATTAGAATTTGGATTTGAACGACAGGAACGTACTAAGGTTCTGGGCTAGCTCTAACTAGATTTTCTACGACTAAAACAGTAGTGATACCTAATGTATAGGCAAGCATATCGCCCCAGTCAAAGGTAGAACCTAGGGTTAGGTGAGTGAACATGCTTTTTTGTAGACCAAGCACTTCTAATATATTAATCCATTGCAAAAACTCAACAGCATAAGCAAATATTAAGACTGTTAAGGCTGCTTTTTTGAAAGAAAGTGATGATATGCTGTGGAGCATGCAATAGAGTAGAATTACTACCAGATAATCTCCCACAATTGGGCGAATGAAGGAGTCCCTAAAAAAAATAGCAATAATAGCTTCTATCAAAAAAAGAAGAAGGCTTAATAGGATATAAACTTTTTTATTTTTGTTTGACATTTTTTTAAATGAATATAGAATCAATGACTAATACTAAAAAATACAAAACTATTCAATTGCTAACCAAGATAGCAAGTTTTACCATTTTAGGGATGGCAATTTTTATATTTATTGCAGCTTTTATGTCAGCAGAAGCCGCAGTTATGCCTGTCATAACCTTTATGGTTGTATTTGGTGTTATTCTATATTTTGTACATGAATCAGCACTCAAACTATCTACAGTAGAGGAAGATGAACAGGCTAGGAAAGGTCGTGCACGTAGTGCTTGGATTTGGCTTTTTGTGGCTTTAATTCCTATTTCTATGGGGGCTGTATTATTGCCAACTGCTTTCAAGGCAATTTTTATAGGGCCTCCTACTCAACAAGAAATGCCTAGTGATATTAAAACTCCAAAGGTGGATTAGTGAAATTTGATATATCATAGACTGTGAAGTTTTTCTGACTAATTGATTAGAAAAAGTGACTGCTATTTTTAGCTTGATCAAGCTAAAAGTATATGGACTATTAATCGCTAAATTTTTACATTTTTTTCATGTATAGCGGTAATGTTTCTTGAAATATATGCATTTAATAGCATGTAAGTTGATGATTAAGAGATAATTCAAGAGTTCCAACTCCCTCCACTGTTTTGTGCACAAAAACTGATCAAGGTAAAGAAATTCTGCACTTAAAAATCATTTCAAAAACTTTTTTTTCCTGCAAAGAGATTTTCCTAACATAGGTTATTGTTTTAGATCTCGAAAAAGAAGAACTTTGAAATCAAATAACAAACATCATATTATTTCCTAACAAAAAAATATATAAAAGAGGGAACTATGTTCCAGTATTGTAGTGTTACTATAATATAAAAAAGTTAAGCTATGAAAGGTAAAATTAAAAATTTAGACAAAAACACAAAACACACAACACTCACAAATATTATTTCTTGGTTAAAGATAGTACTACCTTTTAGCCTTACTGGCATCATTTGCTGGTGTTTATTATACTTTAAGGCCAGCCCAGATTTATGGGGAACACTTGCTGGTGCAGGAACATTTGCAGTCTTATTATTAGCAGGTATTTCTATTGGTAACGCAGTAGTAAGGGAAACTGCAGAAAAAATGGCTAGAGATAGTCAACCAATCTAGGAAGGTAAGACTCTTTGGAGAAGAAAGTCGATTTATCACAGTCTAAAATATATACCTATGGAAATTAAATTCGATTTTGATTTGGAATACAATCCTAATTCTATAGAGGACATTTCTCATTTAAGCCATTTATTTGCTCAGTTTTATGGTATGCGAACAACTGCTACTGGTGTTATGAAATCTTTTGTAGAAAAAGTTATTGCACCACTAGAAACAGCAGTGAGAGAAGGATTGGGAGAAGAAGCTTTTCATCAGCAAGTTTTAATGATGGATTACATGATGAAAATCAACCAAGATAAAATAGGTGATATAACCCAAACACTTAATGATTTAGCTTTGGATGCTAAGCCACCAGGTGAAGCACCTAAAAGCTAACTAAGAAGGTAAACAAATTGGTTAGATATCAAGACAGATAAAGCTCCAGAGAACAAGAATTAATATCAATATATAAAGAAACAGGACAAACTCTATTATAGAGTTTGTCCTGTTTTATTTTAGAATCTATTGTAACTTTTATTCAAAACATTTGACACTCAATGCAGGAGATTCTGCTTCGTTGCTCCATCGTCCTGCTTGATCACGGATTTTCACCTTATAAGTAACCTCCTGATAAGTATTGGCTATTGGAGAGCAAGCAATTGGTAAATCTGGGTCAATGCAACAAATTTGAGATACATCAACCTCTATTTCTCCCGAAATACCACTAGCAACACCTTTAGATGGAATTATTGGGATTTGGTAAAATGAGGTATCATTTCTTCGAGTGTCTATAATCAAAAGGTCAAAATCGCCTGATTCTGTTGTACCTAAATCCCCATCTCCATCAGTGAACCCAATAAGGAAGGTGATCAAACCTGTTTGTTGTTGGACCTCACTTTCCGAAAATTTAACACTCGTAATTGTTGGAGTGTCATTGTAGATTGGAGGCTTGGAACAACCTGACCAAATCAAAAATCCCATTAGTAATAAACTTATGCTGTATACTTTCATATCGTTTTTTTTATATCTAAATGCAATCTAGTTGAACAAGATCACTTTGAATAGTATTACTCCATTTGCCCGAACGATCCTGTACCTGTATTGTAAATCTCATAGTATCTATTGGATGAACTGTGCTTGCATAACAAGAACTACTATCTGGATAGATACAACAAGGAGACTTGACCACTATAGACACAGTTCCTTTTCTATAATTATCAGAATTAGTAGTGGCATAGTTAGGCATTCTATATGTCCCAATTAATCCATCAGTCCTACTATCTCTAATATAGATATTGTCTGTTGCATCATCTCCAATATCCCCATCTCCATCTACAAAAGAAAATGTCAAGACTGTTGAATCAGCTTGATTTTGAGCCATGAATTTCTTGGACATTTCCATGAATTCAAGGTCAGGAGTAGGAGAATAATCTTTCTTGCAAGAAAAGAAGGATATTAAAATGGTAAAAATTAGAAAACTCTTTATTTTTAGCATGTAAATATTTTTAGCATTAGGCTTCTTACTATACACTACAGAGTTTTAGTTCTTTCAAAAACCTAAAAAGGAGTAGAGTATTATTTAAAATAAATTAAGTATCAGATTCATGCGCAATCAAATTATACAAAAGTATTCTCAACTCAATAATCAAAACTTTGAAGCAATTGCACTAGAGGTATTTCAATACCAAGCCCAAAATAATCCACTTTATCAAAAATTCCTAAAGTTGTTAGGTATTTCGATCATGGATATAACTAGTTTGCAGCAAATACCTTTCCTACCTATATCTTTTTTCAAAAATCATTTAATAAAAACTGCTGATTGGCCTACCCAGACCATTTTTAGCAGTAGTGGCACCACAGGTCAAACTACTAGTCAACACCATGTTAGAGACTTAGAAGCCTATACTCAAAATGCGCTAAAGGGCTTTCAACAATTTTATGGCAATATCCAAGATTATGTGGTTTTGGCACTATTGCCTTCCTATTTAGAACGTCAAGGATCCTCCTTGGTTTATATGGCTGAGCAATTTATCCAACATTCTCACTACAAACAAAGTGGCTTCTTTCTCTATAATACGCAAGATTTACTAAAGGTGTTGGGCGAATGCACCAAAAAAAATTGGCCAACTTTACTCTTGGGAGTTACTTATGCACTTTTAGATCTAGCTGCTGAGCACCCAACAGACCTGAAAAATACTATAATAATGGAAACTGGTGGAATGAAAGGTCGTAGAAAGGAACTGCCCAAATTTGAGATTCATAGACAACTAAAGACAGCTTTTCAAGTCAAAAATATTCATTCTGAATATGGAATGACAGAGCTACTTTCACAGGCTTATTCTAAGGGAGAAGGTGTTTTTTATCCCAGTGCAACTATGCGTATTTTATTACGAGATATTACAGATCCTTTACACATATTACCTACAGGGAAAACAGGTGTGATCAATATTATTGATTTAGCAAATATAGATAGTTGTAGCTTTATTGCCACAGATGATTTAGGACGTTTACGTCCTGATGGCGGTTTTGAGGTGTTGGGACGTTTGGATTTGAGTGATTTGAGAGGTTGTAATTTGCTATTGAGTTAGCCTTTGATAGTCAGTTGATTATGTTTGGCTGTCCGTTTTCTGCTTCTTTTTGTCCGTTATGTAATAGTCTGAAATTCTAGTTTTAACTTAGATTTTAAAATCTTGAGCATCTATTCTTAATTATTGTTCTTGCCAAAGGCAAGCTCTTCAAAAGCTCATAGATTATGAAATTTTTAGTTGCCCTGTTTTTACTTATTACTACAGTTCTATCTGCACAAGATCTTACAAAATTTAGCTACCAAGAACTAGATAGTTTAGCTCAAATAGAGATTACTAAAGGCCAATATATTTTGGCCAAACCTTATGCCGAAGAAGGCCAAAATCGAGCAAAAATAGAATATGGCGGGGAGGATACTATTTCTGCAATGTTTGCAGTACATTTAGGGAGAGTGTATAGTGAGCAAGGAAACTACAAAGAGTCCTTGAAATCATATACAAAGGTCTTCGATATATATGAAAATATTTTAGAGCAAAGCAATCCTAAGTATATTAAATCATTATCAGATCTTGCCAATACAAATACAAGGTTAGGTAATTATGATAAGTCCAAACAAATCTTTAACAAAGCTATTGCCGTTTGCAAGAAGCATTCGAAAGAAAACACCGAAGAATATACTATTCTACTCAACAGTTTAGCTTTTGTATATTACAATTTGCGTGAATATGAAGCTTGTGTTCCTTTTCTTGTAGAAAGCAGTAAAATCCAGAAAAAAATAAAGGGGGCTAAAGACCCCGAATACGCTAAGTTTCTTTTTAATATCTCTGTTGTTTACAGAATGATGGGGAGTTATGAAGAAGCAGAGCCCTTGTTATTAAATGCAGGAAAAATTTGGAAGGAAAGCTTAGGTGGGAAGCATCCAGACTATGCAAGTTTTTTGGATGGTGCAGCTAATTTATACACAACATTAGGAAAGTATGAAGATGCTGAATCTTTTTATTTAGAATCTCTAGCCATCAAAAAAGAAACCATTGGCGAACAAGCTCCTCATTATAGATATTCTATACAGAATCTAGCTTATTTGTATACACTAATGGAGAAGTTTAAAAAGGCAGAGGCATTGTATTTAGAGCTTATTCTCCTAGCCGAAAAAAGAGTAGGCAAGCAACATATAGATTATGCTATTTACTTATAGCGAAGGCGTTTGATATAAGATAATAAAAAATTATCTTAGTGTTATGAAAAAAGGGAGTAAAATAGAAGAGTATCTAGTATTGCGTAAACGAGCAATAGCACTGCTAGCAAAAGGGATGAAACAAACATTCATAGCTGAGGTGC
>JAAEPD010000439.1 GCA_024222455.1 Aureispira sp. | reverse complement strand
TATTTGCTGGATTAATTGCCTATCAATATTTAGATAAAAAACCAGCTATTTATTATCCTTCATTAACTAATGTTCAACATAAAGCTGCTTAATTTCTAATCCTTAGTTCACGTTAAACTAGAATATCCACCTCTGAAAGATGCTAAACTACAATTGATTGATTCTTATGGTAGAATACTAGAAGAACAAGTTTTAAATGAACAGGGTGGTAGTCTGTTGATTATCAGTGAAAAATGGAAAGGAGTTTATTATATTAGGGTCATTACAAACAAAAAAATAGCTTTTATAGAACCTATAGTATTGGAATACCCATAGAGAATTTAAAGAATTTTATCTTTATTGAATATACATTCTAAAAACAGGTAGTTCGGCACAATTTTTTCCGTTTTAAATTCACCCTTAAACTATTTATAAATCTCCAATTTCTAACCAAAACCTAATATGTCTAAAAAAAACTACCGTGTTGCCTTTGTTCGATTTGCACAAGAATCAAACTCTTTTTCTACAGTGCAGTCCACCCTAAAAGATTTTACTCATGATGTAGAAGGACAAGAGCTTTTGGATCGTTGCACAAAAAAACGTAAATGGGAAATTGAGGGCTATCTACGGAACTTAGAGCTTTCAGGGTTTATGCGTGCTGTGAAACAGTATGAAAATATAGAACCGGTTCCTTTATTTAGTACAGCTGCTATCACAGGAGGTCCTTTAAAAAAGGAAGCTTATCTTAAAATTTGTACTCGCCTAAGGGAAATGCTTGAAGAAGCTGGAGAATTAGATGGGATTTATTTTGCACTACATGGAGCATTAGATGTAGTTGGTGTGCGTGAACCAGATGCCGATTTTGTTAAAATAGCCAGAGAGGTATTGGGCAAAAAGGTAGTGATTGCGGTTAGTTTTGATTGCCATGCAATTTTGACGAAACCAAAGGTTGAATGTGCAGATATTATATGTACATACAAAACTAATCCTCATAGAGATTACGCCCGAACGGGGCACCAAACAGGTGATTTATTAATCCAGAAAATATTAGGTAAAATTAAATTAAATACAGCTTGGCGAAGCATTCCTATGATTTTAGGAGGAGGAACAGGCGTAGATTTCTTAGCACCTATGGCTAGTGTTTTTCGTCGTATGCGTCGCATGGAAAAAATACCAGGAGTGTTAAGTGCAAGTATATATATGTGCCATCCTTTTTTGAGTCATCCAGACACAGGTTGGGGAGTACATGTTATTACTGACAACAACCAAGAGTTAGCTGAAATATTAGCTGATGAGCTATCCGAAAGATGTTGGAAGGCTAGGGCTCATAGATATTCTGATTTTGTAGAAGTTGATGATGTTATAAATAAAGCAAAAAAATCAGTTGTTGCTCGTAAAACAGGAACTATCACACTTTGCGATGCTTCTGATGTTGTAGGAGCAGGAGGTACAGGCGAAAATACCAATTTACTTAGAAAGCTCTTAACTGATGCAAAACCATTGACTTGCTATGTGCCTATACGAGATCCTCATGCTATAGAGGAGTTGTGGGGACAAGATTTGGGAGCTGAAATAGAAATGGCAATAGGTGGGAAATTACAACCCGAATTTAACGAGACTGTTTTTGTAAAAGGGAGCTTATTTACAAAGAAAGAAACGGATGCTTTTGGTCGAATAGCAGTATTGGACTTAGGGCATGTAAAATTGGTTATAACAGAGGGGTTTGCTTTTGCGCTTAAACCAGCTTTTTATAGAGATCTAGGTTTGAATGCATGGGCACCAGATATTACAGTGGTTAAATCATTTTTCCATTTTAGGTTATACTATCTGTTTATTAGTAGAAAATCCTATTATGTACGCACTTCAGGAATTACAGATATAGACATTATCTTGACAGTAAAAACAACAGATCCTGTATATCCTAATGTAGATTTAGCAACTTGGAGAGAGGTAGATTGGAAGCGAAGAAATGTTGCTAAGAAAGATCGTAAAATATATTTTGAGTGGGGTATAGATACACCTAAACGTCCTAGAGCAGAACGTCGTAAAAACAGAAAAGCTTTGAGACTCCAAAAACGCAACGAAAACAGTACAGGTTTAGTAGCTGAGCAATAATGAAAAAGGGATGGTTTCTATAGAAACCATCCCCTTTGTATTTTTATATTAGACCTATCTATTTAGGCCCATCAGGATTATCTTCCATTGTACGACCTTTACTATCTAACACTGTAATTAGTTTACCTCGCTCATAAGTAAACGTTTTGCGTAGATAGCCATTATCATCATATTGTTTCCATTCTCCATCTCTTGCAAAATCTTTATATTCTGTATTGCTATCAGGGTCTCTAGTCCAACTTACTGCAGGATAGTATTTACCCTCTAGAAACAATTTGCCATTCTTATGATTAATCAGATATTTGCCTACACGAACAACTTGCTTTGTAGATCGAACTAGGCTCTTTACACGCAGTTTTTTGCGCTTGCCATAATCTAGATATTCTTCAAATGATTTATCCATCTCATTTCTATGTACAGAATAATCCAAGTCATCAATCCAATCAATAGCATTGAAATTAAGGTTTTCGTAGTCTTGTTCTATTAGAGAAAAACAATACTCATAGGGAAGTTGAATTTTGTGAAAAATAGTATCATCTATATGTTCCTGTTCAGAAGTAGTATAAGCACCTTTTTCCTTGACTATACCGTCTTCATAGTAACGTGTAAAGTAGCCATGCTCTAAGCCGTCCTCATAAGAGGTTTCGTATTTTAATTTACCACCTGGATAATAGAGCCTGAATGTGCCGTGTAGGTCGCCCTCGTTATAGGCAGATTCTTGATAAACTTCATTATCTATAGTATATTTCCAAAGGCCTTCTCGTTTACCATTGCCATTGTAGTGACCAGTTTCTATAAATTCACCTTTTAGTCCACGATGATACTCTATCCAACGACCTGTTTTTCGGCCATCAGAATACTTACCAGTACCAACTAACAACTCTTCAGTGTCAAACTTAGGGTGTTTTTCTACCTTGTAAAACTCTAAAGTACCATTTCTTAAACCATCCTCGTAACCAAATTTACCAACAATATGGGTATTCCCTTTTAAGTAGTAGTCATAAAGCCATGTACCAATTTTGGCACCATCTCTATAGTAACCAATAGCCATTTTTTGGAGGCCTCTATACAATATCCATTTGCCATGTCGAACTCCTTTTTCAAAATATCCCTTGGCTAAAAGGTTGTCATTGCGATCATAGTACTTCCAAATACCATTCATATTATCGTCTGTAAACTCACCTTTGAGTAATACTTTAGATCTTGAATCCAAATATTCCCATTTACCTTGCTTTACACCGTTTTCATAAATACCAGTAATGTCTGGTGTTTCTGTATAGCGTCCTAGTGGAGATATATAAAATTTCCATTGACCAATACGCATACCACTTTCATAGTGCCCTTTGGCTAATAATTTTCCATCTGCTCCCTTGTGAACCCAGTAGCCTGTTTTGTTGCCATCAGCATCTGTTTTGTTAAACTTTTGGGACCAACTAGTATTGGCAGTTAGAAGGATTAATAAC
>JAAEPD010000438.1 GCA_024222455.1 Aureispira sp. | reverse complement strand
TATTTGCTGGATTAATTGCCTATCAATATTTAGATAAAAAACCAGCTATTTATTATCCTTCATTAACTAATGTTCAACATAAAGCTGCTTAATTTCTAATCCTTAGTTCACGTTAATATTTATGTTACTAATATCATATCTTGCGCCTAAATCTACCTGCCACCAAGGAGTTGGTTCCCAATGTGTACAAGCAGTGGTGTTATCATCATTATCCAAAGCCATCCTAGCTTTTTGCTGACCATCTGTAGTGGATTGAATTGCAGTTTTGCCATAGCCAATGTTCACTTGTCCTAATACGTTTGTAAGATATACAAGTAAGAAACAAAGAGATAAGGTAAAATTTATACTAAATTTCTTCATAAGAAAAAGGGTTTGTTCTTGAGGTAATTTTATAGAATAGACAATAACTATACCTTTGAATAGAATGAAGAACTATTTACTCTATTTTTAGGACTTGCATAACTTTAGGAAATACTTTTTGAGCAAATAACTTATGGGCTAGTCGATTTGGATGAGAATCATAAGGCATGTTGTTATAATGTTCATCTGTCAAATCAATATCCATCATTAAAGTTTGGATACCTAATTTTTGGAAATAAGAAACCATTTCTGTGGTTTTATCATTTGTTAGGATACCTACTAAAAGAAACTGAGTCTCATTTCTAAGACATATTTCTTGGATTTCTTTTATAATTAACTTTGTAGCTAGCTGGTTATCCTCTTCAGGGTATGCATTTCGTTCTAAACTTGTTTGTAGAAAGTTAACAGTGCTAGAATAGGTTCTAAGTATCCAGTTTTGGTACAAATCCGCCCAAGCACAATAATTGACTTGAAAATCCTTTTTATCTTCATTTAACTCAACATAAGGAAATTTGCAAGCCTTATAGGCTTCCTTTTTATTCTCATTATTGGCAAAACCTAGAGCAAGAGATTGTCTGTAGGTACTAGAAAGTACATTTCGTTCATCGTGAAAGGAGGCATAATTCAATACAACTAAATTGGGTAAGGTGCCTTGTTTTTCTTGTTCTCGTAATTTTAATAGAGACTGTATAGTTCCATGTCCTGGGACAGCTTGATTAGAAATTGTTACAATTGTGTCTAGCAGAGATTGCAATAAAAAAGGGTAGGAGTCTTCATCATTAACCCCCATCCCAAAAGTAAAGGAACATCCATGAATGTGGACTGTAGTTAGTTCTTTGTTTATGGTTGGTGATAAAGAGGTAATTCGAGCAGAATCTAGAGTATGTGTACAGTTATAAATCAAAGAATCGTTTATTCGTACTTGGTGTTTGCCGTTACTAAGAGCAAAACCATAGATACTATCAGCTACCAAACATGGAGTAGGTTCTGCCACAACACTATAAGGGTGATATTGGAAAGGGGCATATTGTAGCAGTCTTAATACAAGTTCTGGCATAAAGACTATACAAAGTGTTATATATATGGGGTATGTTAGTTTTTTTATCAAAAAATGGAATTATAAAAGGTCTAGAATCTAGTGGGGTTAATTCTACCACATTTTTTCAAAATCGGTTGCTTGATATTCATAATTTCTTTCTATAAAACTACTAGATTCTTGTTGTTTTTTCTTTGAAAGAAGGTTTTTGAGTATTGCCAAAGGGAATAAGACTAAACAGTAAATAGCCCCCAACACTAAGGTTGAGCCAATTGTTGCTACTGTAGAGATTATTTTGTTGATGATTTGAACCAAAAAAACTGCTATCTTTTCGCTCAAGAGGCACAAGAAGTCGATAGCCAATAGAACATAAATAAGTTCATCTACTTTGAATAGTAAAACTGCAACAAGTAACCCTAAATTTATGCTTAAAATGGTTTTATAATCACTCATCAAAAAGGGATT
>JAAEPD010000437.1 GCA_024222455.1 Aureispira sp. | reverse complement strand
GTAGGTTGTCTAACGAAGGGCTAAATAAAAAAGAACAATTTATCATCTACTATAATTACTTACATAACCTTTAATAGGTGCATTAAAATCAAAATAAATACCTGCATTATTCTCTATTGTTGTGCCTATAGGTAAATTTTGATTTTGTCTAACCTTGAAGGATACAAAACCATGACTTTCTGGTTCGTTGCTAGTACTATCTACTAGATAAATATAAGGGAAGGTCCATTCCAATATTCTTGGGCCATACATTCTAAACTCATAATTGTGACTAGCTGCTCCTTGTCGCACGGAAAAGATGTCTAATTCCATCGGCAAAGTATCTCTTATGACTACTGTAAATGCTGTATCTGTACCTGTGTTTTGGAAACGTATAGTATAGTCTATTTCTTGATTTTGATCGATATTGTGATTGTTTGTAACACCTAAAGGAAAACCTCTTTTATCATTAGGGTCATAACTACCTGTGACTATTCCACAAAATATATCTCGAACAGGATCTGCATCATCATGTGGTAAGATATTGACAAGGTTGGGCGTCCAATTGCTCGAATTCCCACACAACTCTACAGTAGATGAAGGTTGTGAATTTCCAAGATGCAAGGGATGTTGGTCAACCTCCAAGCGCCAAGTACGACCATCTCCTACAAAAGTAAATATAGTGTCTTGTCCACTTTGCAACTGTACGGAATCCAATAAAATATACTGTCCATCTATGTACAGTCGAACAGGGGAAAAACAAGTCATATCTCCACTTCCTGCATTGATAATGGTATATTTGATCGTATCATAGACACAAACTCCTCTAAGAATAATATGTGAGTTGTCATAAGGTGTATTACAAGCTGTTCCACTTGGATTAGGAATAGTATCTAAACTACAACTATCTACAGGGTACAAATCTGCTTGCGTACACAAACTCTCTCCCAATACTGCATTGGTACTTAGGGTACAATCAAAATAAAAATCGACACATTGGTTTGGATATAAATCACCTACATAGACTTGATATTGGTTGTTACCTAAACTAGTATAAGGTAAGGAGCCACTTTGTACTGTAAGTAGAGTATCCAACTCTACTACCACATAAGCACTGTCTAGCATAGTTGTGCCTATAGCTTCATTGCAAGCTTGTACATGGATTTTTTGATTGGAAAAACCTGGTCGCATAAAGGGCATTTGTATAGATACATCTGGAGCGGTGCAAGGTACTGTAGAGATAATACCAAAAGAAGGTGCTAATGTCAAACTATCTGACTGTGTTATTGTGAAACTTTGACTAGAGAGACAAGTAGATAACCAATTACCAGAAGTATCTAATTCAATTGTATAATTACCAACAGGCAGAGAATCAATAGTCCACCTGCCACTAATATTAGTAGTAGTGATAAGACCACCTGGATTAATTACTATTTTTCTATCAGCTCCAGATAAATATAATTCAGCTGCATCTTTTATGCAATTTTGATTAATATCTTGATATACATATCCAGTAACTTTACTTTGTCCTATTTTTTGAATAAAAGAATCTCCTTGACCATTACTGGTTAAATCTAAAATATCTATGCTAGGGTCAAAATCAATATTATTACTAAAAAAGCCAGCTAAATAGACATCGTTAAACCTATCAACATGTACTGCTAATCCATGATCCTTTGATGGACTTCCTAGTGAATATGCCCATTGAAAATCTCCATTAGCATTTAGTTTTTGGATAAAAATGTCATACCAAGAATTCCCCGTACTATATAAATTAAATACATTAGAACTAGGATCAAAATCAGCTGTACCTTTAAAAACACCTGTTACATAAATATCCTTTTGAGAGTCTGTATTTATAGAGTAAGCAATTCCTGAAGAACTTCCAGCTACCTTATTACCCCATATAAAATTGCCATTAACATCTAATTTTTAAATAAATATATCCCCCAATACAGCGTTACTATTTAAAGAAAAACTTCCTAGAGGACTCCCCCCAAAATAGCTCCCCAAAAAGACCCCGTAACATAAACGTTACCTAAAGCATCCACATTTATAGAATTTCCTTGAGAATCATTTGTACCTCCAACTGTCTTAACCCAAATTAGATTTCCTTTTTTATCAAGTTTTTGAATAAATAGAGTCTTATAACTAGATGTAAGGTTTAATACACCTTTTCCAGGATCAAAATCAACAGTTCCACTAAAGGAACCTGTTAAATATACATTTCCATAGATATCTGTGGTTATATCTTCACATCTATCCTCTGAAACACCTCCTGTTGATATAGCCCAATCTAGCGTTATACTTTGGCTATAAATAGAGTTTGTCCAAAAACAGATAAAGATTATGACTAGAGATAAGATAATATTAGTTTTCATAATTTATGGTTTTAGGTTATTGTAAGATGGGCACTATACAAAGTTACAACATTTGGGTTAATAGTATTTAACCATAAGTAATTCTTTGTGGATTTTGAATAAAAATGTATGAATCGGTCGATTTGAGTAATGAACACTACGTATGAGTTGACGAAGGTGTTTTAGTTGATGATTATAGTTGATAGTGGAGAGGTGATAGTTTATAGTTTTTTCTTTTTAGAGTCTAAGTCTACTTAATTATAAACAGCTAAACCTATTCTACTGTAGAGTAAATCCCTTTAGCTCCCTTTAGAAGGGAGAATTTTATGTTGTGGGTCTTTTTTGTCATTCAGAGGCAGGTCGATCCTGCCGAAGAATCTTAGACTCCTTCCCATTTTGTGGTAGTATTAGACTCTTCGGGGACATTTAGTCCCACTCTGAGTGACAAGCTGTTTGATAGACACAAAAAAGCCTCCCACACATAGTGCAGGAGGCTTGCTTTATATATAATAAAAGCTTTAGGTGTTTCTATAAACCTTGATCCTTACGGATTTTGTTCAATGCTGAACCAGCTTTTACCCAATCAATTTGAGCAGCATTGTAAGTATGTGCTACTTCAAATGAATCTTTGCTACCATCAGTATGCTCTAGCTCTACAACTAGATTAGTGTCAGGTGCAAAAGTTTCGAATCCTTTGATGCTTACTACATCATCTTGACGTACTTTATCATAATCGCTAGGATTAACAAAAGTCAAAGCCAATAGACCTTGTTTTTTCAAGTTAGTTTCGTGGATACGAGCAAAAGACTTAACGATAACTGCTTTGATACCTAAGAAACGAGGCTCCATAGCAGCATGCTCACGAGAAGAACCTTCTCCTAAGTTATCTTCGCCAAATACAACTGTTCCGATATCTGCTTTTTGGTAAGCACGAGCTGAATCTGGTACAGCCATGTATTTACCTGTTCCATCAGCATAGTTGATTACATTGTTAGTCTCATCGCTATAAGCGTTTACTGCACCAATGTAACAGTTGTTAGAGATGTTCTCTAAGTGTCCACGGTATTTCAACCAAGGTCCAGCCATAGAGATATGGTCAGTCGTACATTTTCCTTTAGCCTTGATCAATAGACGCATTCCTGACAACTCATCTGTTGTGATAGGAACAAAAGGAGTCAACAACTGCAAACGATCAGAAGTTGGGCTAACTACTACATTAATACCACTTCCATCTTCAGCAGGAGCTTCATATCCAGCATCCTCTACATCAAAACCTTTAGGAGGCAACTCAAATCCAGTTGGCTCATCTAATTTCACAGCTTCTCCATCTTCATTGATTAGAGTATCTGTTAATGGATTAAATTTCATATCACCAGCAATAGTCATAGCTGTCACCAATTCAGGAGAAGCTACAAATGCTTGTGTATTAGGATTACCATCAGCACGTTTCGCAAAGTTACGGTTGAACGAGTGGATAATCGCATTTCTTTCTTGTTTCTCAGCACCTACACGTGCCCACATACCGATACATGGACCACAAGCATTTGCTAAAACTACTCCACCAATTTTTTCAAACTCATCTAAGATACCATCACGCTCTGTTGTGAAACGTACCAACTCAGAACCTGGAGTAATTGTAAATTCAGCCTTAGCTTTCAACTTTTTATCTGCTGCTTGTTTTGCAATAGAAGCTGCACGTGCCAAATCCTCATAAGAAGAGTTGGTACAAGAACCGATCAACCCTACTGACAATACAGATGGGAAATCATTTTTTTCTACTGCTGCTGCAAATTCAGAGATAGGAAATGCACGATCAGGAGTAAAAGGCCCATTAATATGAGGCTCTAAAGTATTCAAATCGATTTCGATAACTTGATCGAAGTATTTTTCTGGATCTGCATATACTTCTGCATCACCATTCAAATGTTCTCTTACTGCATCTGCTGCTGCTGCTACATCTGCACGATCAGTAGCCTCTAAGTAGCGTTTCATAGAATCATCATAGCCAAAATTAGAAGTTGTAGCTCCAATCTCAGCACCCATGTTACAGATAGTACCTTTACCAGTACCAGAGAAGGTTTTAGCACCTTCACCAAAGTATTCTACGATATATCCTGTACCACCTTTGGCACTAACAATACCAGCTACTTTCAAGATAACATCTTTAGGTGTTGTCCAACCGCTCATTTTACCAGTTAACTTAACACCTAATAATTTAGGCATCTTAAGTTCCCATGGTAAACCTGCCATTACATCTACTGCATCAGCACCACCAATACCAATAGCAACCATACCCAAACCACCTGCATTTACAGTGTGAGAATCAGTACCAATCATCATTCCACCAGGAAATGCATAATTTTCGAGTACAATTTGGTGAATGATACCAGCACCTGGTTTCCAAAAGCCAACGCCATATTTATCAGACACTGAGTTTAAGAAGTCATAAACCTCTTTATTAGAGTCCTTAGCTATTTCTAAATCTTTATCGGCTCCTACTTTAGCTTGAATCAAGTGATCGCAATGCACTGTAGAAGGTACTGCTACTTTCTTTTTACCAGCCATCATGAACTGTAACAAAGCCATCTGTGCTGTAGCATCTTGCATTGCTACACGATCAGGAGAAAAAAATACGTAACTATCACCACGTTTGTAGTCTTCAAGTGGAGATTCTGGATGAAGATGAGAATATAAAATTTTCTCTGTTAAGGTTAATGGTCTGCCCAATTTTTCACGAGCAGCATTTACCTTCTCTCCTAGTGAAGCATAATGCTTCTTAATCATATCAATATCAAATGCCATAAACACAAAATTGTTTAGAAAAAGTTAGTTAAAAATGGTTCATTATGACTACCTGCGAAAATACATTTTTTTCCCTAAATATCGAAACCTTATAATATTTAGATTGATTCTAGATTAGATAGTATAAACCTGTTGCCCATACTACTAACATTTAAGACTTCTATTGGTTTTCAAATTTAATCAATTTTGGCTGTACTTCTAATAATAAAAAAATCGTATGCTTGACAAGATTATCATTACTAGTAAAGAAAGTACAGAGATAACTAACCCTATTACTAAGTGTTTCTAAACTTGATGTTGTTTTTTCCAAAACTGATTAATATCAGTCTCTATTAGTTCTTTGTTTTTAGTCCCCATCTTCACTAAACCCAATTGAAAATATAGTAACCCCCACAAAACCTCCTATTCCTCCAACTAAATCATACAAAGGCCAATGTTCAAAATCCTCCACAATAATTTGGATACATGTTGCAAAAAGCCCCAAACACCCAAATAAGACTATGATAATGGCTCTATAGTCTATTTCCGTTTTTTCCATAACACCCAATACAACATTTCTCCAAACTCAAGACAAACCCAAAAAATATCTTTTTCTTAGCATCCTAAGCTCTTTTTCAAATCCAGAACATGACTTAAATCATGTCTAACCCTCAGGTTCTATCATTGTTTATAGCCTAGAACAAATCTAATATTGCACAAAAGGATAACGGACATGAAAAAATACTGGCACTTAATAGGATTTATACTTATTGCAGCTCTCTTGCTGGGTTGCGAAGAGAAATTAGAAGGCACTTACCCTAAGCTTATGCCCCTAACAGAAGGCGTTTATGCCTCTGGTTATGTAGAAGCAGAGACACAATACAAGGTTTTTGCTTTAGCTTCAGGAATATTAGAAGAATGGTATGTAACAGAAGGTGACACTGTTCAAAAAGGGGACTTACTCTTGAAGATAGAAGGCTCTAGTAATGCCTTAAATACAGACAATGCCAAGCTAGCCTTAGAGTTGGCACAAAGCAACTACTCTAGTAATTCAGCTATCATTCGTGAGCTGGAGCTTAATCTCCAAAATGCAAAAGAGAAATACCTCAACGATTCTATCAACTATCAACGCTATTATAGGCTACAACAGCAGAATATAGGAACTCGTGCGGAGCTAGACCGAGCTAAACTAAGCATGAAAACTGCCAAAAATAGTTATAATGCTTTAGCAAAACGTTTAAAATCGACTCAACAACAGTTGGAAACTGAAATGCGTAGTGCTAGAAATCGCTATAAAATCAGTGCCAACACTACCAGTCATTTAATGGTAAAAAGTGAGCTTAATGGCCAAGTTTACACTATACTAAAGGAAAAGGGTGAATTGGTAATGATGCAAGAACCATTAGCTATTATTGGCAAAATAGATGAATTTGTCCTTAGACTAAAAGTAGATGAACTTGATTTAGGGAAGATCAAATTAGGTCATAAACTTGTTGTGAACTTGGATGCTTATGCTGATCAAGTTTTTGAGGCTAAACTGGCTAAAATATACCCATTAGTAGACAAACAAACACAAACAGTAGCAGTAGAAGCTATCCTACTCAATCCTCCTACTGTACTCAACTCTGGACTCAGTGTAGAGGCTAATATAATTGTAAATCAAAAAGAAGAAGCTCTTGTTATACCTAAAGCATTCTTAATTGGGAATGATTCTGTTCGGACAGGAAAAGAAAAAGGTACTCGAATAGGAATTGGGCTTAAGAACATGGAATATATAGAGGTTTTATCAGGTTTAGATGTCAATACTCAAATTTTTAAACCTTAACGGATGAACTACTTTCTTCTTTTACAGATTGCCCTAACACATCTACGCTCTCGACTGAGGCAGACTTCGGTAGCTACTTTGGGCGTTACTTTTGGGATTGGTATGTATATTTCCTTGATTGGATTTATGACAGGGCTTAACAACCTCATGGATGACATAACTATGAGCAATACTGCACATGTTAAGCTATTTCAAGATATAGAAACTAATCGAAAAACGGTTTTGGATAAGGTGGAAAACAGTACACCAATGACTGTAGTTCATCACTTGAAGCCCAAAAATACACGCAAGAATATTCGCAACAGCATAAACATTTTAGATATTCTAAAAAAAGATGAGCGAATACGAGATTTTAGCCCTAGACTAACTACACAGGTTTTTTATACTTTTGGCTCTATTGTTTTGAATGGAACAGCTTTGGGGATTGATCCCTTCAAAGAACAAGAAGTTTTTGATATTAAAGCAAATCTATTAGAAGGTAGTTTTGAAGACTTAGACTCTTACGCCAATGGTATAATATTAGGTTCTGGATTAGCTCAAAAGCTTTCGGTTATGACAGGAGATCGGGTTAATATCACTTCTGCTACGGGCGCTCAATTCTCCCTAAAAGTAGTTGGCATCTATGAGGCTGGAATATCTATGATCGACGACATACAAAGCTATGTAACCCTAGCTACTGCACAAAAACTAATGCAAAAAAGCAAAGATTACATTACTGATATCAATATTCAGTTGCATGACAAAGAGTTGGCCATTGTCCTAAGCAAAGAGTTTAGCCAACGTTTTGGTTGCAGTGCACAAGATTATATTACCTCCAATGCTCAGTTTGAAGCTGGTTCGGGTATTCGAAATATGATTACTTACGCTGTGAGTATTACACTTTTACTAATTGCTGGATTTGGGATTTATAATATCTTAACCATGATGATTTATGAAAAAATGGATGATATTGCCATTCTAAAAGCAACAGGTTTTAGTGGTAAAGATGTCAAAAATATATTCATCTCACAGGCTATGATTATTGGTATTATAGGAGGTATTTTGGGGATATTGTTGGGCTATGGAACTTGCTTGGCAATAGATCAAATTCCTTTTGAATCTCCTGCTATCAAGAGCATGGATTCTATGCCTATCAATTATGATCCTAAGTATTATATCATTGGGGTAGCTTTTGCTATGCTCACTACTTTTTTAGCTGGTTATTTACCTGCTCGAAAAGCTAGCCAAATAGACCCTGTAGACATTATTAGAGGCAAATAACTATGGACAATAAACAAGTGCTAATAGCCAATAAAATCAATAAATACTTCTGGAAGCCTCAGAAATTCCATGTACTAAAAGACATCAGTTTTAGTATCAATTCTGGTGAATTTGTATCTGTGATGGGCAAATCTGGTTGCGGAAAATCAACCTTGCTCTATGTCTTGTCTACAATGGATACAGATTATGAAGGTGAGTTGATTTTAGATGGGCAAACATTGACAGGTAAACCTAATCAAGATTTAGCTAAGGCCCGAAATGAGAAAATTGGCTTTGTATTTCAATTTCATTATTTGCTGCAAGAATTTTCGGTCTTGCAAAATGTAATGTTGCCTGCACTTAAGTTGGGCAAACTATCCAAACAGGAAATAGAACATAATGCGTATGAAAAGCTAAAACTACTAAACATCGAAGATCAAGCGCTAAAAAAATCATCTCGGCTCTCTGGTGGACAAAAGCAACGGGTGGCTATTGCTAGAGCCTTGATCAATGACCCTATGATTATTATGGGTGATGAGCCTACTGGTAATCTAGATTCTAAAAATGCTCAAAACGTGTTTGAGATATTTCAACGACTAAAAGAAGAACAAAACCAATCTTTACTGATCGTAACACATGATCTCGATTTTGCACAAAAAACAGATCGAATCATTGAAATGCTTGATGGTAGAATCATCTCTCATGGCTATAAGTAAGCCCTAGCTTAAAAATTTGAGGCTACAATAGTTCTATAAAAATTTGTATTTTACCCTCTATCAATCAACTCAAAGTAGAACGCTACCAAGAATGTATCCATCCATAAGTATCATAGGCGCTGGCAATGTAGGACACCATTTGACCCTAAAACTTCATCAACAAGGCTATAATATCCATCAAGTTTTCAGTCGAAAACTGCCTAAGGCACAAGCTTTGGCAAAACAAGTGAACACTGAAGCTTGCAATCATGTAGAAGAAATAAATAGAGAAGCAGACATCTATATTGTTGCTATAAAAGATGATGGGATTGCCTCTATGGCAGAACAATTATCATTTCTAAATCAAGACCATAAAATTGTAGCACACACCTCTGGAGCCACTCCAATGACTGTATTTGATGGGCATTTCGAGAACTTTGGCATATTTTATCCATTACAAACATTTTCTATTCAAAAAGAGGTTAATTTTGAGCAACTTCCATTCTGCATAGATGGTAGCAATACGCAGACTAAGGCTACCTTAACACAATTAGCTCAATCTATTTGTCCTAATGTTTATGACATTAGCGATCAACAACGTAATGTACTACATGTCACAGCTGTTATGGTCAACAATTTCACTAACCATTTATTTGCTGTAGCTCAACAAATATGCAAAGAGCAACAAGTTCCTTTTGAGATATTGCATCCACTAATTCAAGAGACCACCGAAAAGATAAAACATACTAGTCCCAAAGCTGCGCAAACAGGACCAGCTATACGAGGAGATCAACAGACGATAGAGCGCCACCTTAATTTTTTAAATGCTTACCCTAACTATCAAAAAATCTACAAAATGCTTAGTCAAAGTATCCAAGATTTGCACAAAAACTTATAGTTGATGAAAGAACCAAAAGAACTAGAGCAAGTTAAACTCAAATTATTCCAACTAATAGACACTTGGGAAACAAATAATTTAGAATTGGCTGTAATGCTAATGAAGCGTAATAAAGCGCTGAGCAAAGCTGCTAAAGAACGCTATAGCTCAGTTTTAGAGTTTTTTGGATACAAGACGGTTAATGCTTTGAAGAGTGTCCCTAAAAGAGTCCAAAACTTTGAAAAAAGATGGGATCTCGACCTTGATTTTAATAACTGGAATCCTTCTTTTCCTCTTGAGTGGCATGCTAATTTGGGTGAAATTATTGAGCTAAAATCAAATTTTGAGACCATAAAAAAGCTACCTGCTTTCATTTCTAAACTGCCCCAACTTGAATCCCTTTGTTTCACGCACTCTCAACTAAAAACTCTACCTGATTATTTTGACAAACTCACTGAACTAAGAAAATTCGTTCTCATTCAACAAAAGGTTTCTGAGTTGCCTCCTTCCTTTGCATCACTCCAAAAGTTGGAATTACTGAATATCAGTCGAAATCACTTAGAAGAACTCCCTAGTTATTTTGAAAGCTTCAAAAAGCTACACACTATAAATTTAATTCAGAATCAACTCCATCAATTCCCAGAACAATTAACAAAACTTGGTCAACTTCAAAAATTATATTTAGCTAATAATCCTATAAAAAGATTACCTGCTAGTTTTTCAGAACTTACTCAATTAAAGTCCCTAGCTTTAGGCAACACAAAACTATCTAAGTTTCCAACAGAAATACTTAATTGTAAACAATTAGAGATTCTATCTCTTAGTAATAATCGACTAAAGGCTATTCCTAATAGCATATCTCAATTTAGCCAATTGACTCATTTATATATAAGCAATGCCCAACTTCAAAAAATTCCAAAGGGGATTTTTGATTTAAGCCGACTAGAAATACTAGACCTCTCAGATAATAATATCAAAGACTTCCCTAATCATATTGCTAATTTCACACAACTAAAGGAATTAAATCTTAATAACAATCAACTTTCTAGCCTTCCTGTAGGGATTGGTAAACTAAAAAATTTGGAACATTTAGACATCAGTGGCAATCAAATTAGTGAACTCCCTGATGAACTGGCTGAATGCACAAATCTTAAAAGAATAATCTTATCAGAAACTCCAATTAAAACGCTAGGACTACCCTTAACTCAACTGCGAAATATGAATTACATAAAGTTTTCTAAAACTGGGATATCTAGAAAATTTGGGATAAAATTCCTTCATGGTTACAAGGAGTGGGCTAACCTCATTTACAAGCTAAATGGTAAACCAATTATTCCTTAAAGTATAATCTATATTTTATTTGAAAACTTCGGAAAAGTCATTTAATAGTTTTAAATAAAGTTTGAATCTCCTCTGGGGAGAGGTTTTGTTCCTTAAAGAAGCGTAAGATAGATTCGTAACTATGCAGTTTTTGAAGCCCTTTAAGGAAGAAATATCG
>JAAEPD010000436.1 GCA_024222455.1 Aureispira sp. | reverse complement strand
GCAGAATTTGAGCTTTTGTAACCTTTTGTTAATTCAGAGTGCTCTAACTCCGTTAAGTCTATTTTTTTTACTTTCCTTCCCATTTATTTTGCTTTTGGAAAGCAAATATAACTTATTATTTATTTTGAATCAGTACTTAAATAATGAAACTGATAACCTAAATTAATATTACTAGAAGGTATGTTATAGTACAGTTGAGCATTTAAAGCATGTTGTTGTTTCGGATTCCACTCTTGTTTACGCAAGGTATCTGTAGAAAAACCATTAAAATGACTGCAGTTATAGTTTAAATTAGCTGAAAGCCCCTTCCAATTACCTCCTAAGGATAAGGCTGTATTGTATTGCTGATTACTCTGTATTTGTCCCATTATACTAGCATCTACTGTTTCTTTGGCTTCTTTTTTTGTGATTATATTAATAGTTCCACCAAGTGCATTGGTGCCATATGCTACAGACATAGCATTTTCTATGATCTCAATACATTCTATGTTTTGGATTTGAATTCTATCTAAATCTAAGTTCCCATTTTGCCGACCAATCATAGCGACTCCATTTACCAATATTTTTATATGCTTGCCATCCAAACCATTCATGGTCATAGTAGTCCCCAAAACAGGATCTTGTGTAATCCTTATTCCTGCCTCTTGCTGAAATACTTCAGTTAAGGAAGTAGTTGCTCGCTTTTCAATCATCTTTTTTGTAATAACTCGTATAGGCAAAACAGATGTTTTTAGATCTGTTGGAGCATATTGCCCAGTAACAACAATTTCTTGGTCAAAAGAAATTGACAATCGAATACTATCAGTTTCTTGAGCAAAAAGGTTATTACAGAAGCATAACAAAAACAGAAGCTTTTTCATAATAGAGAATTAAGAGTATGCTTACCATTAAGGAAAACACACTCTAATAGGGTTGGAATAGATAGGATATAAGAACCAAAAAAAACTGTTATCGTTGTATGAGTACTTTTTTACTAATAAAGACATCTTTCGATCGCAGTATTAGTGTGTAGCTTCCCGTGTTTAGGGATTGGGTATAAATTTCAAGGCCATTGAGCCCACTATTCCCATGTATTGCTTTTTGCAAAACAGTTTGGCCATATATATTGACCAATTGAATTTGCATAGATTCTTGAGCTTGTTCTAAAGAAAAGACCAGATTTGCAACATCACTAGCTGGATTAGGAAACAAATCAAAGCTTTCTAGAGCAGTATATCCCTCTGTTTCTATCACTGCAGTTGAGGTTCCTAATAATGTTTTTTGGAAAGCACCTGTGCCTGTAGAAGAACCCTGAAAATCAATAAATTGATTTTTATAAAGGCTACTATCTGCTGTTTTTACAAAATAAACACGATCTGTATCTACAGTCCAACCAGTAGTAAAACCATAAGACTTCCATGTATGTCCTATTATTGTTAAGCTATCAGATGTTAGTGTGTAATTATTAATATCTACTGTAGAAGGGCTTATGCCATCAACTATCACCGCTTCTACTTTTCTGTTCAATAAAATACCTCCAACAGTGTAAGGAGTAGGATTGCCATTACTGTCCAAAACATCTATTTCATACCGAGTAAACAACCAGTGCCAATCTGTTGTTGGTTCAGCGACAACAGCACTATCATTAGCTATAGAAAAATAGGCTAAAGTCTGGTTTGGATAAGCACTTTTAGCTATACTTTTTTGTTTTAAGTCTGTTCCATCAAAGTTTGCATATCTAAAATAGTATGTACCACTTGTTAAGGTATCAATAGATAATTTTTTGAAACTTCCATTTCCCAATTCTATAGCAAAAAGCACACTTGCTTCAATCTTATGATTGTTCATATTATAAGCTCCCCAGCCATAATCAAAACCACTTGAGGTATCTCTAATAGAATTAAATGCTCCATTAGCCCAAGACATTTCATCATTTCTTAGCTGATTCCCTACATCAGAAGAAGTAATAACATCATTAAAATTTTTGTTTGGTATTATATACAGTTTAGGTGCAGTACTAGAATAAGATGAACCTTCATTAATAAAGATACCTCCATCAGTAAAGCCATAAACACTAAAAGCTATGTCCCAACTTGGGTGAGCAACAGATGTAATAAAACCTGTTTTTAAGTTATAATACTGTCCATTTGCATAGCTTGCACCCATAGAAAAATTGTGTATAGTTTGAGCATGTATCAATAAACTCAAAAGAGAAAAAGTAAGTATAAAGAAAAGTGATTTCATTACGTTTGTTATTTTTATTAAGATTAAGTCTAATTAAACTAATGGCACAAATCTACAATAATTATTCACAGAGAAGAATTATTAAGATTTAATCTTAATAAGAATAAAGATGACTTTCATCACCTTTTTACAACACTTTCATATTTAATGTAAAGTCTAGGAGATTTTAAGAAAAAACTAGAGTTGTTATTTTCTTTAGGTATATCTTGATTTCAGAAAGGAAATCACTGTCTTGACAACTTTGGATAGTTAATACTTTTTCCTATGTCTGTGTGGGAAGGGAGGGAGGTATTGTTTTTTCTTTAATAAATTCTTGTTCCAGCTTCTAGCCACTTGCTCCATTCTTTGTTATAGGTATGCACCTTTTTAGTTGTTTGTTTCTTACTGTCCACTACTCTAAAACCAGCATTTACCCATTCAAATATACCTCCATACAGATTATAAACATACTTATATCCATTTGCTTTGAGGCGCTCTCCCACTTTTTCGCTTCTATAACCAATAGAGCAATAAACCACTACTACAGCATTTTTATCTATAGATTTTACATCTTCCAACTTAAAATGGTCATAGCCTACTTGTTGAGCATTAGGGAGGTGGCTAACCTTATATTCATTTTGTTCTCGAGTATCCAATATCACTAACCCTTTTGTGCTAATCTTTTTCTGTAACTGTTCTGATGTGATGACAGGAATAGTGTGCTCTATAGTTGCTTCTATTTTTTTTGTAAATGCAGGATTTTTAGTCGTTTGAGCACTCAAACTAGCTACTACAAGCAACAAGAAAACAAGTATACTTATATTTTTCATTTTAATCATTCTTTATAATGTTGGTTGGATCTTATTTTGCAGACAATTATTGAGCTAAAATTACATATTCATGTTTAGCCCATTCATCCAAATCCCCATGTAAGTTGTATAGAGTCTTAAACCCCACTTCTTGTAGTTTTTTTCCTATTTCTTCTATTTGGCTTCCCATCGAACCATAAACAACAACAATCTTATTTTGGTCAAGCATCCATACCTTTTCTATAGAAAAATCCTCACTCCCAATCCATTTAGAATCTTTGATATGCTTGGAGTCATAGTCTTTTTTATTGCGAGCATCCAACACTATTAAAGGCTCCTTAGTATCATTCAACTCTTTGAGTTGGCGACCTGTGATCACTGGTATCTTAAATTGTAGTTCTTCATCGACAAGAGCATCTATTTCAGCATTGAGAGCTTCCTTCTTTTTTTTCTTGTTCTTTTTGTGAGTTTTTGTCGATTCTTTTGAATTTTGCTCTCCTTGAGCAAAACTATGGTTTATGGATAGTCCAAAAACTAATAGTAATATAAGTACTCGAGTCATAGTATTTATAGTGTTTTTCTAGCAAATAAAATCTATATATTACCCTAGACAAAAACCATACTAAACCTATTAAAAGACTATTGAGGTAGTCCCTAATAATCTCCATTACCTAAAATTTCTTTACGTTTTTCTTCGTATTCAAATTCATTAATAATCCCCTGTTGTTTTAGATCATGCCATGCAGCTAATTGATCTGCCATTTCACCAGTAAGAGGAATTCTTTTAGGCTCTTTTTTGTTTTTCAGCTTTTTTAGTTCTTTCTTAAATCGCTTATCTTCAAGAATTTGCTGACGTTCTAATGATTTTCGTTCATTAAGTAAACGTTGTTTTGCAAGCTTTTGTCGCTCTATAGAAACCATTTTTTGAGGAGAACGCAAATTATACTCGTAATCAAATTCATCATCTGACATCTGAACCATTTTAACTGCTTCTATTACTGCAATTAACCATCCAAAAGGTGGTGTCATAAAATGGAGAATACCTTGAAAAGGTTTTTCTAAATAAAACTTATGTGCACCAAGCCACCCAAAGAAAAAAGCTAACAATATGGCAACATAACGATTCTTCATAATAGTATAGATCTTGTTTTAGCAAAAAAAGTAATATCTATCTAAGGAGTTTGTCTTCTTCTAAGTTCGTTAATTTTTTAATAAAGATCAATTTTTTCGACTAAAGAAGGTGTTTTGATCGATTAAACCCTTCCTGTTTTATTATAAACTCTCCAAAAAGAGAGTAACATTCGAAAAGGCATCATAATAGCAACAATGACACTAGCCACCCCAAAAAACACCATTTCTCTGCTCATATAAATATAAACGCTTTCTCTGGTCTTTGTAGATGTTCCTTCCTCAAAGTAAGGTTGTATACTCATAAGTCCCTCCGTCTCTAAAAAGTATTGAAAACCTTGTAATAATTCAATCAAATGAAAAACTAAGGGTACACTAACAAAAACAAGTATAAACTTAAGTGGTTGTAAATAAGCTAAAAAGGTGTGTTTTAGTAAGAAAATATAACGTGTATAAGTTACGAATACTGCTATAAACACAATATTACCATAGAGAAATCTATACTCTTTGAAATGATTTAGCATAGGATACAAGATTATATAAATTAATACAGCCGTAACCAGCAACCAAATTAATTCTACTTGAATTTTTAAAGCCTGTTGTTTTTTTAAATCCTCCATTATATCTATCTAATTATTTTTTGCAAATCACTTTTCTCTTTGAGCGCAAAGTTAACAATTAATCTTACAATAAAACTCTTTAAAAATAAGGATAGTTTAGTATCTTGATTATTAAACCTTGATACTCTTAATGGATAAACCTACTCAACTTGAAGAACTCCTTGAATTAAAAAATGATTTGGAGATATTATGTACTAAAATAGAAGATATAAACAACTCTAAAAAAACTTCTGAATCTAGATACAGTTACCTAAAAAAGCAATTTGCGGACATAAGTTGGTACGCCAGTCATATAGCTTGGATTACAAACCATCTTAAAGAAAATAAATACTATACTTCTCTAAGTTTATCTAAGAAACAATCAAGTATAGAAAAGCTTTCTCGCAAAATAGATGCACATTCTAGTGAAAATGCTGATGGCTGTTTTTATCTTTTATGCATATTCATTATTGCTCCTTTTCTCTTAGTGGGTATTTTTATTGGTAATGATGGAAACTGGATGCCCTTTTTTATTTTCTTCATCATAGCTTCTATTTTTTCATCTATTTACTTAGCAATTCGGTGGTCAAAAAGAAGGCATATTGCTAAAATATTACAAGATCACTATAAGGATATTCGCTATTTACAATATGTTATGGAAAACGAATACCTAAAAATCAAAAACCTTCCTTCTCCAGACTCTAAAACATAAAAAAGCCCCTTTCCTATCTAAGAAAGAGGCTTCTCTATTTTATAAACTTGTTCTTGTTACCTCAATAAAGTAACATCTCCTTTTAGTGTTTCCACATGCCCATCCACAAACTCTACTTCTGCATACCATGCATAAATACCTGAGTTCATTGGTTTGCCTTTGTAGGTTCCATCCCAACCAGTGGAACCATCGTTGACTTCTAGACCTGTCCCTTCGTAAACTAGGTTACCCCAACGATCATAGACTCTAAACATATTGATGCTGGCTACTTTCTTCTCACCTTGT
>JAAEPD010000435.1 GCA_024222455.1 Aureispira sp. | reverse complement strand
TTTCTAATAAAATTCTTTTTTAAAAGTGTCCCGCTAAATTGATACACCTCAAACCACTCAATCTGATATACATACGATTATCAATCAACACCAACAAGGTAAGATAGCAGAAGAAGATTTATATTGGGAGTTTCATCAACGGATTATTGAAAACATTGAAATTCAGGAAGATAAAACGATAGAGGATGTATGGTTAAAATTGACTCGACCACAAAAAGTTATCCTAGCTTTTTCCTATTTTATTTCGGAGACAGGCCCTACAAATGATATTTTATATTTCCTTTTAACTAAGCCAAGTTATGCCTTAGTTTTAGCTCAAATTGAGCATTTTGAATTCTACCCATTTATTTCTTCTTATACCAATAAAGCTCTTTCTGAGTTTGACAACAGTTTAATAACAGGAGATTTTCAAAAATTGATTACACGTTGGCAAGATCCCAACAACACTGAAAATGATAGAAAAGCTATTCTAACTGAGGCAGAAAAACTTATTCCTAATTCAAAGCAAATTAATCAAGGTTTAGAAAATTCTCAAAATCGAAAAAACAGATTTAAAAACGCCTGTAATTATATACAAAGTAAGATTGGGAACTTATTAAAAGTTTCTACCCCATCCCCTATAAGAAAACTTAAAAAGACTGAAGCTATAGAACAGTTTATAGATTATTTAGAACAGTATTATGGATCTAAACCAGTAGAGATTTCTTCTTATTACGCTATTGATGGAACTGTAGACTTCCAGAATACAAAAGTTTATTTAATTCAGTTCAAAATGCCTAATGGATTTGAGAGTATAGGTGTTACAGGGCCATATACCCATCATTTTGAGGACTTAACTATGTCTGACATAAAAAGAATGTACAAGAAGACTCACAAGAAAAAATTACAAACCCTATACTATGGTTGGTATCTTAGCCATAAGGAATTGCAAAAGAACGCTAGTGCATCAAAACTCACTGAAACAACCTGGGAGGACACCTTAACAAAACTTCAAGACCTCAAAAAAAGTCAAATCCCAGTCAACACCACACCCTTAGATACTTACTTTAACTTAGGGGGCGAACACTTCTTTATATTCAAAGGAAATTTGCTGTACAACTCAAAAGAACTAGATCTTCCAGAAGATCTTAATAATATTGAAGGTGTAATGGGATGGCGAACAGCAAAAGCTAAAGGAATAACTGATTATTACAAAGGTGAGGATAACTTAATTTTTTGCTATAGACAAAGCCCTATCTCTTCATTTCTTCAACGAGAATCTTTGTCTGAAGCTGTTTTAAACAAGCATGATTTTTTTCTCTATTATTGGATTGGGTACAACAAACTACTTTTAACCCATCAACATTCTTATTAAGAATATAGCTTTCGATAAGACTAATTAAGACAACCACAAAAAAATTATCATGTTCACTTTACAAAAGGGCAATGCTCGAAAATTACATTATAGCGCTTCTATTACTAGAGCAGAGTTACATCAATTAAAAGTTGAAGGAGAGAAAGACATAAAAAATTCAAGTGAAGTCTTTTGGCAATATTACTCATGGATAGAGCATGAAGAAAAATGGCCCAAAAATAAGTCTTGGGAAGACATTTGGAAAAAGCTGACTAAAGCTCAAAAAGTTGTTATCTCGATGGCTAAATTCTTTTCGCAAATGAATAATGGCGGACTGTGGCAATTCTTTTTCAATTGCCCCCAATATTCAACTATTGTTATTGAAGTTCTCTATAATGAACTGTATTCCACACTTGATTTTAAGAGAAATTACAAAGCAGCTGTCACTGAGTTTATGAATGTCCTTTCAGATGGCCATTATGAAAAACTTATAGGAGTATGGAATGATGAATCACTTTCATTTGAAGAACGTTGGGCTGCATTCAAATCTGGCGAAGAGTATATATCGAATAGAGTTGTTGTAGAGGAAAGTTATTTTGAAAACACAAGAGATCAACTTTATGAAAGTTTAATTCGATATATAGAAAGAAATATTGGCACCTTGATTAAGGTTTTGGATGAAGATGGGGGTAACAAGACTGTTTCTATTAGCAAAAAAGAAGCAATTCCCTACTTCACTAATTACCTCTCTAAAATCTATGGTTTAGCCCCTGAATTCGTTAAAATATATTATACAGCCAATGTAAATATTAACAATATTGGGACAAACCTTTTTTTGATGCATTATAAGATGCCTAATGGGTTTGAAAGCATTGGTATTACAGGCCATTTTACTCATCATTTCACAGAGATCACTCTAGAAGATATCAAAACGATACCCAAAACTCGCCATAAAGAGGCTCTAATTAACACTTATTATGGTTGGTATATAATAGACCAAGAACTTCTAAATAATCCTAAGGCGACAAGTTTAGATGAAACAAAATGGAAAAAATACCTTGCTAAGGTCCAGTCTCCTAAAAAGAATCAAATCCCTGTAAACGTCAAACTTTTAGCTTATTTCAAGGAGAAAAGCACTAAGCAAACTCGATTTTATTTTACTTGTGATATGGTAGAAGACAATAAAGAATATTTAACAGCCACATTTGAGGATGTAGAAGTTGTTGAAAAAAAGTATCCTCGCCCAAAAAAATTACCAGAAGCCTGTATTGGCTTTTTAAACCAACTTATTTGGAGTAATGGAAAAGTAGGAGATGGATTTCATTATTTTTCTAAACAAGACCATGCTGTCTCCAGAAAATACCCTCATTATTTTGGGGCAGGGCAATATACTTTATTAAAAGCTTATTAAGTTAGTTTTTGGTTGTATTAAACTTTGGTAATTGAACTGCTCTATGCCTATTTATTCAGAAATTCGAGGAGCTTAGCATTGAACAGTTCTGGATTTTCGCAATGAGGGAAATGCCCAGCTCCTTCTACTTTCACCAACTCAAAATCGTTATCAATAGCAGAGGCCATATTATCAAACTTAGAAATATCCAATGCTCCATCTTCTATCCCTGCAAAAGTAAGTGTAGGGACAGTTGTTTTTTTGCGCGCTAAGCGTTGCTCTTCCTTATCTTTTAAACTTTTTCTTGTTGAGGCATAATAACCAATGGCCGCTTCTAGATAACCTGGTTGAGCAAAGGAACGCTTGACTAAATCTCGTTGCTTATCAGAAATAGCCCAGCTTGGAGCCCAATACTTAAAAATGTAATCTAAATAGGCAAAGTTATTACGTTTGGTGTACCAATGCGCATAACTCCCAAATTGAAAAAGCACAAAATGTCGAGCACGCAGAAACAACCCTAAACTAATCTTAAGTGCACGTGGATGAGGAATGGCAATTGTGGTTAGTTTTTTGATACGCTCTGGGACTAGATTGGTTATCATATAAGCTACTGACGCGCCCCAATCGTGCCCTACCAAAAAGACTTCTTGCTCACCCAAATAATCCAATAAAGCAACCATATCCTCTGCTATAGTTTTTACTTTATAGTCATTGTCTGGGGCTAGTGCAGTTGGATAATATCCACGCATGAATGGAGCAATTGCTCTATGACCATTTGCGGCTAATACATCTATGGTTTTATCATAAGTAGCCGCATTATCAGGAAAACCATGCAAGAGCAATACAACAGGGCCTTCTCCCTTGTCTATATAATAATACTCCAACCCTTTTATAGTTGCTTTGCGAATAGGATGAGGGCTGAGTTCAGCTAAATCAATACTTGGTATATCCGTGCTCATTTTTAGAAGTTTTGGGGCGATCAAATTTACTTTAGCTTGCTTTCAAATTTAGCTAAAAGCTTATTGGTTTGAGCATGTAATTTTGTCTTAAAAAAGCCTGTCCAGCCTAATATAAAGCCTTTCAGCCCTAAAGCCTGCTGAGCCCATTTGTGCAAACTAAAAGAATCGGTATGCTTGATAATTTTACCATCCTTAAATTCAAATTTAGCATCAATCTTATTGTGCACTTTTCTACCTGTTTGGCTAAACAGATAATGCGCCTCCCAATGGGCAGATCCTTTTTTGTTTGCCCCTTGTACATTAGACGCCTCTACTACAAAATTTTGACCTTTCTGAGTAGCACAAAGCATTCTCCACATATTTCCTGCATGCTCCCCTTTCAATACCCCAAAGGCAGGGTCTTCGAAAACAATATCCTCATGATAGCAGGCTGCCATAGCCTCTGCATCTAAATCTTTGAATGCTTGATAAAACGTTTTGATTAATTCCTGTTCCATTATCTACTGGTTGTGTTTTTTTTAATATTTTATGGTTCTTTAGAATTTTCTGCTGAAATTTAAAAACTATTTCTTCTTAGTGATTGAAAATCACTTTCGAAAAACCACAAACTAATATTTTTTCAAATGAGCTAAAACTGCCTTATATACTTCTTCTTTCTTTTCTTGAACTAGCCAATGTCCTGCTTCTAACTCTAGAAACTGAAACTCTCCCCCTACATATTCTTTTGTTTTTTCGGCTCCAGTACGACCTAGAGCATCATCATTTTTGCCCCAAATATAAAGTGTAGGCACCATCACTTTCTTATCAAACTTCTCTAAAGCTTTTCCTCCTTTAAGGTATTTAAAATTGGCTCTGTAGTAGTTCAAGCTTGCTGTTAATACTTTTTTGTGTGAGAATGTCTCTACATAGTGGTCTACCTGCTTTTGATCATTATGCTCTCCCCAAACATCACGTAAGAGTTTGAATTTTTTGCCACGCAAAACCATTTCAGATAGCCCCCTCAATTGAAATTGGCGCATATAACTACTCATTTTATATTGCTTTTTGTCATTTTTGTAGGCATAGGCAAAAGCATTAAGTGTTGGCACTGCCAATGCTGACCAACTAGCTATTCTATCCTCATATTGCTGAGCAATAACCCAACCCGTCAACCCTCCCCAGTCGTGAGCAAGTAAATGGAATTTTTTGAATCCATAATGGTCTGCTATATCTATTATATCTTTTGCTATTATTTCTACATCATAGTGTTTTTTGCCTTTCGGGCAAGCAGAAAGACTAAAACCGCGCAAATTAGGTGCAATACAGTAATATCCCTCTTTTGAGAATTTATCCATATAATCAATCCATAAATAAGAAGTTTCGGGCCAACCATGTAGCATTATCAGAGGTTCATCATCAGGATTGCCTTGTACTCTACATTCAAAAGTCAAATCCCCTATTTTTACTTTTTGGATTTCCATTGCTTGGGCTTTTAATATTTGGAGGCTGATTAAGATTACTAATATATACAATTTAAGGAAAAGTCGCATAGAATTGGGAATTGACATATCATACATACAAGTCTGTATGTAATAGGTTAAAAAAATTATTTTCGTTTTAGAGAATCAATATAAGTGATTAAATTCTCAAAAGTATGTTTTACAAATTCGGAAGATTGTTTGAGTTTTGCCATTCCATAAGCTCCCTCAACAGATGCTATCAAGAATTGAGCAGTTTTGTGAGCATCTACATAATAGATTAACTCCTGTTCCTGCCCTTTTTGCAATGCATTAGCCATGGTTTCACATATTTCGTCTAGTAGAACTTCCAGACGAATTCGAAAGCCTTCATTGACTGTAGCAAACTCTTGGACTAGATTATTAAAAGGACAACCATATTTAACTTGCTGCTCATTAAGATTCTGCAAGATTTCTTTAAAAATGTCAACAATAACATCGCAAGGATTCCCTTTAGGTTCTAGAAGAGGTGTTACCCAACGTTTACGCAAAAAAGGGGCTATTATTTCATCTATCAGTGCGTTGCCCAAAGCTTCTTTGTTGGGAAAATAATGATACAACGCTCCCTTAGACACCTTTAGCTCTTTGATAACTAAATCTGCACGTGTACTGTAAAAGCCCTTTTGTAGCACTTCTAGGGCTACTCGCTCTAATATTTGTTGTCTTGTATTTCCTTTCATCAAGCCAAAGATACATACAATCTTGTATGTATGCAAATAATATTAAAACCAGCTGATCTGTTAAATCAACAGAACCCCTATACCTGCTGGATATTATCGCAAAAAAGGATTGCACATTTTTTTGTACAATCCTTTTTTGCATATATGTTATATTTAGCTACTCTTATTTTACTGTTGTCAATAAACTTTCATAGCCTTTGACATCATTCAATGTTTCTAAAGCCTTTTTTATTTCTAAATCTGAATGAATACCTGATTGTATATAACCTTTTTTATAGTAATAATTGCGAGCTATTAGCTTCTGTAGAATATGCAGCAAAGCTGTTTTATGCTTCTTCATATCCTGCTTTTTATCGACTTCTATAGCGGCTTGCAATGCTTTGATATCTTTAGATATTATACTAAAATATTTTTCTTCTTTTGATGTTTTTTCAAGCTTTTGAATTGCCTTTTCTGTTTTGCTTATTTGTGTAAATGAGCGTTTTTTCAAAAAAGCTAGGAAGTCTTCAAAATCTTCATCTTTTAGCTCAAATTTTTCAATATCCTCAATTGTTTTATGACGCTGCATATAATCAACACTATAATCAAATAGCAAATGCTCTCTATTTAAATTTGATAGAACCTTAGACAAATCTCCATGAGATAATTTGATGTCTGGACTTATTCCTCCACCATCATAAACAGTGCGCCCTATTTGTGTCTTGTAAGCTTCTCTCAAAGAATCCGCAATTTGTAGTGGAGATCCATTTTTATACTTTGTAGCTTGTATACATCGTCCACTAGGAATGTAATATCTTGCGGTAGTTAATTTAACTTTAGCACCAAAAGCGATATTTCTTGTGTTTTGAACCAAGCCTTTACCATAAGAGCGCTGCCCAATGACAACTCCCCTGTCTAAATCTTGAATACAACCTGCTACAATTTCAGAAGCAGATGCAGAGTTTTTATTGATCAAGACAACTAATGGAATTTCAATATCTACAGGAGCATTCAATGTCCTAAATGCCCGATCATTGGCCTTGTCTCTGCCTTTGATCTGAACAACCATTTGTCCCTTATTAAGAAATACATTGGCTACATTGACTGCTTCAGAAAGCAAGCCACCAGTATTGCCTCTCAAATCTAAAATAACACCTTTCAGTTTAGCTTTAGCCTTAAGCTCCATTAGAGCGCTAGACACATTCTTACCAGCATTTTCTGAAAATGTACTCAGCACAATATAGCCCATATCATCATCCAAAACCTCATAATAAGGCAAGTTAGGGACCTTTATCTGTTCTCTAGTTAGCTCAAATTTCAATGGTTTTTCTACTCCAGGTCTTTTTACGCCTAGTTTGACAGTTGTATTAGGAGTCCCTCGCATTTTTAAGCTTACTTCCTTTGTGTTTTTTCCTTTGATAGATTCTCCATCTATAGATAGAACTACATCTCCTGCTCTAACACCTGCTTTTTGGGCAGGCCCACCCTTGTAAGGCTCCGTAATAATAATATCTCCTTTAAACCGTAAAACGGTAGTTCCTATTCCACCATATTTACCTGTAATGGAAGACTGAAATTGATTAACTTCTTCAGGCGAAATAAAGGTAGTATAAGGATCTAAACTCTTAAGCATTGCATCCATACCTGTCCGCATTACTTTTTCAGGGTTTAGTTCATCTACATAATAAGTGTTCAGTTCTTTATAAACATTAGAAAATATTTCTAAGTTTTTAGCGATTTCAAAATCATCATTAAGCTCTGTAGATATAGCTGTAACAGCTAAACCAACAACAGCAACAATTGATAGATATTTTTTGATAGATTTCTGCATTTGCACAACAGTTTATTTTTTCTTTAAAGAAGATAGTTTAAGCAAAAAAAAGGTCCATTACTTTGGTGGCGCCAACAAAGATTTAAATTTCTTCTTATCAGCAAATAAGTTTATAGCCTCATCAATGTCAATATCCTGAGATAAACGAGCTTCAATCACTCCTCTTTCAAAATAATAACGGCTTACAATTTCTTCCTTTAACAAGCGCTTAATTTCAGCTTCATGTTTTTTAAGATCTTGTGCTTTATCCTCTACAATCTGTTTCTCCATTTTAGATAAAGTAGGCTTAAGCACATCATAGTGGCCTTCTCTTTTAGCTTGTGCTTTTATCTTTTTTAACTCTCGCTCTGTACTAGTCACATAAGTATGTTTCTCCTTTTTGATGAAAGACACAAAATCCTCAAATAAAGCATCTGTCACTTCAAAATCTGCTGCACTTACTATAGAATCATTTTCAGCATAAAATGCATTAGCATAAGCAAAAAAGACTAATTTCTTTTTTAGACTCTTAACAATTGCGCTTTCTTTAGGCTTGGCTACTTCATAATCAGGAAATAAGCCTGTACCATCATAAACAACCCTTCCATTTGCCGTCTTGAATTCTGTTTTTAGGGAGTCAGCAATTTTGACTGCTTGTCCATCTTCATACTCCAAAGCTTGAATACATCGTCCACTAGGAATATAATACTTGGCTGTAGTCAGTTTAACTCTAGAACTATACCCTATATCTTTTACATTTTGCACTAAGCCCTTTCCAAAAGATTTACGCCCAATCAACAATGCTCTATCAAAATCTTGGAGAGCTCCTGCTACAATCTCAGAAGCAGATGCAGAACGACCATTTATCAAAATAGCTATAGGAATTTTAGTGTCTATGGGTTGATTAAGTGTTCTGAAAGAGCGATCCCAATCCGCAATTTTATTACGAGTAGAAACTACACCTAGACCTTTCTGCACAAACAAGTTACATATATTCACAGCCTCAATCAACAATCCACCTCCATTATCACGTAAGTCTAGTATAAGCTGCTTGGGAGTATAGTCTTCTTGCAGCTCCTTAAAAGCATCAGCAATATTTGCAGCTGCACGTTCTGTAAACGTAGTCAACACTATATATGCAGTAGTATCATTAAGCATACCATGATAAGGCACATTTTTCTTTACAACTTTTGTGCGAGCCAAGGTAATTTCTTCCTCTTTTCCTGTTATTGGCCTTTTTATTTTAATAGTAAGTTGTGTACCTAACTTGCCATGTAACAGGTTTTCGATATCCTTCACTTTACGTTCAGTGATTTCTACACCATCGATAGATAGTAGTACATCACCTATTTCTATACCTTTTTCATGAGCAGGTGTGCCTTCCACCAACTCATTAATCAAGACAGCTCCTTTGTGTTTAGTGATTTCTACACCAATGCCATCCCAACCACCTTTCATCCCGATACGAAGCTGTTCCATTTCTGCCTCCGAGAAATAATTCGTATAAGGATCTAATTTTTTGAGCATAGTATCTATGGCTATCCTCATCAATTTATTGGGATCAGTCTTATCCACATACTGATTATTGACAACACGATAAGTATCTGCAAACATTTCCAAACTCTTGGAAATCCTGAAAAATCGATTCTGATCGGTTGAAAGCATAAGCATGCTTAGGGTGATAAGCAAAAAGAGCCACCATTTTTTCATAATCTTCTTGTTTTAATCTTGTAAAGGCATTGACAATACTAAGGCATCATCTTTCCATTGAACAGATTCTAGTTTTATGGTCTCTCCATAAAAAATACGAGTTGTATGTTCAAAAGATTTGGTATAATCTGTAACCCAAAACTTATATTCTGCAGTTTGAGTTTTAGGAGCACTCAACTTACGTTTATTTAATAAAATACTTACTTTTTCTACAACAGGATTGATAGAATCCCAAACCTGTACTTTATCTCCAAAATAATCTTGTATCTCTTGGCGAATAAGAGGATAATGAGTACAAGCTAATAATAAAGCATCAATATCTTCAAAATCTGGATAGGATAAATACTTATGTATGATTGCATGGCTAATGTTATCATCAAAAAAGCCCTCTTCAATCATAGGTACCAAAAGTGTTGTAGCCAAAGCCGAAACTTCTAAGTCCTTATTCAATGTCATGAGCTGTTGAGCATATATATCAGATCGAGTGGTTGCTTTAGTTGCTATGACACCTACTTTTTTCACTTTTTGCCTTGCTGTATACTCTGCCAAAGGTGATATAACATCTATAATAGCTACTTTGGCACTATATCTATCTTTTAGTAGTTCATAGGCTGCCGCAGATGCGGAGTTACATGCTATCACTATTAGTTTGCATCCTTGAGCTATCAAGAACTCGACAATAGTTGCTGAATAATGTTGTATAGCTTCTATAGATTTTTCGCCATAGGGCAAATGAGCAGTATCTCCAAAATAAATAATTGATTCTTGTGGAAAACATTTAGCAATAGCACTAGCCACTGTTAACCCTCCTATTCCTGAATCAAAAATACCAATAGGTGCTGTTGCTTGCATCTGTATTTTTAATTAAGTATCTATCCATACTTTTGTTGTATAGACTTACATTCTGATTAAATATAAATAAAAAAAGTCCCTTAGTCAAAGTAAGGGACTTTTATATATCAGCTGTTAAATCATTTTTAACACAGTTTAACAAGGTATTTTACCAACCTAAACCTAAAGCTGCTTTAATTTTTGCAGTAGCATCGATACCTCCATCAGAATAGAGTAACAACTTTTTGTCAAAAATATAAGCATAACCATTTTCTTTGGCTACTTTCTCTAAAGCAGAATTGAATTTATCATACAATGGTTTAGTTAAGGAAGTTTCTTTTTCCATAAGCTTTTGATCAGCTTCCATTGCTTTCTTTTGCAAAGCTTGTTGCATTCCTTGCAATTTTTGTTCTGCCTCCTGCTGCTGTTGTGGAGATAATTTCCCACTTTGAGCATCAGTCATTACCTGTTGGTAATACTTCATCATTTTTTCTTCTTCAGCTTTCAACTGATTTTGTAGTTGTTTGCTGTAGTCTTCCACTTGTGACTTTGCCGTTTTATATTCTTGCATTGCAGGAATAACTGCATCAGAATCCACATGTGCAATTTTTTGAGCAGAGCTTGTAGAGAAGGCTAAAAAGATCATTAGCCCGCTCAAGGATAATATTTTAATTATATTTCTCATTCGATTATATTTAATAGACTATTCAATTATTATTATAAACCTAGCTTAGCTTTCACTGCAATTGTAGCATCTACACCACCACCAGAATACAACATTAATTTTTTGTCGATAATGTAACCATAACCTTTCTCTTTAGCTACAGACTTAAGAGCATTGTTAAATTTTTCGTATAAAGGCTTAGTTAACTCACCTTCTTTAGCAGCCAATTTCTGGTCAGCTTCTACAGCTTTTGTTTGCAAGCTTTGTTGCATTCCTTGTAATTTTTCTTCTTCTTGCTTTTGCTGAGCAGGAGAAAGCAAACCTTGTTGAGCTTTTTGCATTACATCTTGGTAATATTTCATTACTTTTTCCTCTTCAGCTTTCAACTGATTCTGTAGTTGTTTACCATAAGCTTCTACCTCAGACTTTGCTTTTTTGTAGTCAGGCATTTCCTGAATGATAGTTTCGGCATCTATATAAGCTACTTTTTGAGCATTGGCATCTACAGTCATTGCCATACAAGCAACTACAAGTGCATATAAGAATAATTTTTTCATGTCGTTTCGTTGTTTAAAAAATTAATTGTTTTAATGATGGAATAATAACTGTTAATTCCAGTTCTAATTCTTTTATCTATAGACGTTATTACTAACTATTTAGTCACTCGACGAATTACTTCTGCTGTCAAATCTTTATCCTCATTAGCATAAATAACAGTAGCACCATCTGGGGCAGAAAAAACAAAATCATATTTACGCTCTGAGGCTAATTTCTTGATAGTTGTATACACACGCTCTTGAATAGGTTTCACTAAACTTTGGCGTTTTTTGAACAACTCCCCTTCTGGTCCAAAACGCTTCTTTTGCAACTCT
The DNA here is from genome assembly GCA_024222455.1 of Aureispira sp. Lineage (GTDB taxonomy): Bacteria > Bacteroidota > Bacteroidia > Chitinophagales > Saprospiraceae > JAAEPD01. Next base: position 1,460 of record JAAEPD010000435.1, on the reverse strand, counting down.
CTTACCTGCTTCTCTTTGTTGATAATTTCTTCTTGCTTTTGCTTGCGCATTTCATCGCTCATCAATGGCTCTCGAGTTTGATACTCTCTATACATTTTATCGATTTTCTCATACTCTTTGGCAATCTCTTGACGCCAGCGTTCTGCTTGCTCTTCTAAGTCTTTTTGAGCAGATTCATAATCTGGAATAGCTGTTAAGATCTGTTCCATGTCTACATAAGCAACTCGTTGAGCTTGCATAGCAACTATACTAAAGCACACGAACGATAAAATTAAGGTTATTTGTCTCATACCCTGTTTGAAAGATTTAATTGAATAATGATTAGCTTTTTTTCAAAAACAAAAACAATATACTACTTGCAACACGTTTGCCAAGTTTTTCTATATTACGGAAAAAGAGCCCAATATCTAGGGGCTTGGGTCTAGTGTTTAACATATGTTTAACCAAGCCTAACAGTCTATAACTATCATTATAGTTGCATCCTGCGCCAAAACGCCTACAAAGATTCACAAAAAATAGAAGTATTCCAAAAAAAATATAAAACTAAGCAACTCTAGCTCTATTTTTTCTTAATTTTTATACCACTCAACACCCATTAACATTAACCTAAAGTTTTGAGATTGGAATCTAATCATTTTTTACTCCTTTATCCTCTATTACTTAACTATCACATCTTTATATATACCTTACAGTAGATTAACCAAAAAAATATATTTACATTTGAATAAGTACTAATTATCTTTAGTTAACTAAAGATTTTGTCTCTCATCAGGATGAACACATATATACAGTTTATTTGGTTAAGAGTAAAAACCCTCAATGGATTTGCCTCCCAGTAAGGAGGACAATAGTGCTTTATAAGCCATTTTGCTTATTTGCTTTAATACTATATTTTTAATGAGTATTCGTTCAGAAATATTTAACATTAATTATTTTCAAAAACAGTATCATATTGCGCTTCCCCCTAAGGAGCTACAAAATGAAGTTGCTTTTTATTGGGAGTTTAATGGTTATTGGCCATTAGATCTGAATGATAGTATTGGTGAACAAACTTTTGCTAATTTATCAACTAGCTTGGTTTTTAATCTAGGTAGCCCTTTCAAATACTATCAAGACCATAAACAAGAAGCAAGCATTGTTGAGCAAAGTAGCTTAATTGGCTCCCGTAGCACTCCTATTATATTTGAGCATTATGCCCATAATAAACTTTTTGGAGTCAAGCTTAAACCTGCGGGGTTAAGTAGGTTATTGGGTATTAATGCCCAAACCATAAACAACCAAGTTATCCCCCTTATAGATATTAAACCAAAATTTCGGGTATTAAGTACTGATTCAAAATAAATAATAAGTTATATTTGCTTTCCAAAAGCAAAATAAATGGGAAGGAAAGTAAAAAAAATAGACTTAACGGAGTTAGAGCACTCTGAATTAACAAAAGGTTACAAAAGCTCAAATTCTGC
>JAAEPD010000434.1 GCA_024222455.1 Aureispira sp. | reverse complement strand
GTACAAATATAAAGCCCCAGCAGTACAGAGATATTCAAAAGTAATTCCACTTGGAGGACAAATAGCAATTGGGCAAAGCTGCATATAGTACAACATTTGCTCAGCTGATAAATTTGAGAGCACCTTAATCGTCAAGGATGAATCTGCAATGACATTTTCTAATTCCTTTTTATGCAAATAAGCTTGACCTATTACAACATAACAAGTTATATCATCTGCTGTCCATTTCTGCTCAATTTTGTGCAAGATGTCAATCGTATTATTATTGGTATCTGCCCCTCCCATACAGATAAAGATGTTGTTGGTATCCGTTTTAGTATATGGAGTTTGGGCTGCTTCAAGAAAAACAGGCCTTAAAAGTAGATAATTTAAACCTAAATAAAATTGAGTGTAAAATTGATTATTATAATAATCAGGAGTAATCCCCCCAGCATGATTGATGATAGCATCTGATAAAAAATGACACTCATATATATCATCAATAGAAACTAGCTTAACCCCAGCAGTTTTAATAACTTCTTGATAGCTTGTCTTAAAGTGATAACCATCTAAAACTACAATATCTTGTTCTGATAAATAACTGTTGACTAGATGAGTAGCTTCTTCTAATTCATCTGTAGGTTCTGGCAATTCAATTAAATTGGCAACTGCTTGAATTTTTGGTTTTAAGGTGTCAAGGGGATTTCGAATGACAAAAATACATTCAAAATCATTTTTGAGCATGGTAGCCAATGCTAAAGATCTAAATATATGACCTAAGCCAATTTGGCTATTCCCATCCGCTCTAAAATAAATTTTTGACATTGACTATATCTTCTTTTGTTCGATATGTGTATTAATTTTCACCAATTCTGGATGTTTGTCTAACAATCCGATTATCTCAGAGGCAGAAAGCGTGTGAGCTTGATGGGCTTCAATAAGAATTTTAATTAGTTCAAAATCCTCAGGAGTGTCAACAGTGATTCGGTATTGTTTTCCCCCTCCTTTCTGGAGAATGTGATAATAATTAGTCCGACCACTGTTATTTTGATGAATATAAGGAGTTACATGTTCTATTTCTGAAGGGGATATTGCTTTTTCAAAAGCTTCTTTTAGGTATACAAAAGAAAAGATTTCAAAATCGACCCCTCGTGGATAAGAACGTTCTATTACATTAGAAATATAGTCATAATCCTCAAAAACGGATTGATATTTTTGCCATGCGGACTCTATCAGTTTTCCATCAATCAAGGGGCAATCAGAGGTTACTCTTACCACTACATCTAAATCATATTCTTTAGCACATTCATAATAGCGACTCAATACATGATTCTCATCTCCTCTATAATAGGGAATACCTTCCTTTTTGCAAAGTTCTACAACTGGATCATCTGTTTTATTGATGGTAGTGGCAATAAAAATGGGCAAATTACTCTGAGCAAGACGATCTATATGATATTTTAATAATGGAATATCATTAGCCGTTTTTAGTACTTTACCTGGGAGGCGAGTACTAGTCATTCGAGCTTGAGAAATAATACCTATCTTCATTTAGCTACTTTTAAAACTTGTTCTATTACAAATTCCTGTTCTTCATCAGTCAATGTAGGATACATTGGCAAACTAATGCATTGGCTATAATAACCTTCGGCTTGAGGCATACTTATAGCTCCGTATAACTCTTTATAATAAGGTAATGCATGTACTGGAATATAATGGATTTGAGCATAAATTCCTTGTGTACGCAAGTGGTTGTATAGCTCCTTTCGGTTATTAGCTTTTATGATATACAAATGGTAAGCATGTCCTGCATCTTGGGGTGGAGGCAATAGTTTAATATTTGCATCAGCAAAAGCCTCATCATAGCGTTTTGCAATTGCTCTACGTCTAGCTATTCCCTCATCTGCTCGTTGTAATTGAGACAGTCCTAATGCACATAAAACATCTGGAATCCTATAGTTATAACCAAGTGTTTGCATCTCGTAGTACCAACCTCCATGATTTTCGTGTAGTAGTTCAGGATTTTTGGTAATTCCATGAGTACGCAAAACCAACAATTTCTCATATAAGGCTTTGTCATTAGTAGTAATCATGCCACCTTCCCCACAAGCAATATGCTTAACAGGATGAAAAGAAAAAATTGCTAAATCAGCATATTGTCCATTTCCGCAGTATTGCTTGACACCTTTGCTATCCTCAAAAAATCCTCCAGGTGCATGGCAAGCATCTTCTATGATCCAAAGCCCATACTCATCTGCTAATATTCTAAGTTCTTCTAAATTGACAGGATAACCTGCAAAATCTACAGGTACTATTCCTTGATAAGTTCCTTTTGGCGAAGCTTCTAATAAATTGCGAACAGCATCTATATTAATAAGTGCAGTATTTGGGTCTATATCTGCAAAGGTCACATTCCCTCCACAATAGCGAACACAGTTGGCCGAAGCAGCAAAAGTAATTGGTGTGGTGATCACCTTAGAGTTTTCATTCACATCCAATGCTAAGGTACACAAGTGAAGAGCTGCGGTACCATTAGCTACTGCTACAGCATATTTAGCGCCAACATATTCAGCAAAAGCCTGCTCAAACTCATCTATTTTGGGTCCTTGCGTTAGGTAAGGATGTTGTAACGTTTCAACAACGGCATCAATATCAGCTTGCGTTATATTTTGGCGACCATAGGGAATATTCTTTTTTAGCATATATTACTTTCTTAACAAATAGAAATAATCCGTATTACCTTTTTCTGCTTCTGACACATATGGGTACAACGTTCTTTCAACTTCTTCTAAGTCGTTAAACTCTCCTTGATATAGTTTTGAATAATCTGCTTTCCACAAAAATCCTTTGTTTCCACGGTAATTAATTTCAGCTATATCTTCGCTATAATATTCAAAACCAGCAATATACTTTTTAGAACATCTATAGATCTCACCCATAATTTTAGGTAAATCTTTTGGTGCAATATGTATCAAAACACCATTAGTGCAAACCAAATCAAAATATTCATCTTTAAAAGGAATATCAAATCCAGAACCTTGAATAATGTTGATTCCTTCACAAATCTGCTTTGATTTTTCAACAGCATAATGTTGCAATTCAATTCCATAGAGGTTTGTAAAGCCCATTTTTTGAAGACCAATCAACTGCAAACCAATATTACAACCTACCTCTAAGATTTTAGCATCTTTGGGTAAACAATCTAATAGTGGTTTATTTATTTCTAGTTTACTAACACCCCAGTTTTTTATATAGAATTCTTCCCACTCCTCAAGTGCCATAGAGTTTCTCTCTGTATAGTCCTTTCCAAACTCTCCTCTCCAAAAATCTATTTGTTCTGTTTTCATATTTCTTTATAATAAGTAAAAAGTTATTTAATAACCTAAGAGCTTGTTGTTTAGTTATTGCTTTTAAATAAAAGCTCCAACAAATTCTAAAATGAATGATCTCCAGCCACACCTCCAGATTCATGAAAGTCGAAATACCATCCAACAAGATATGGACTATCAGAAGTAGCTGTTACCCAGCCTGACTCTCCATTCAAAAATGTTCTTATTTCATCTTCTTTAGAAAGGTCTATTGTTTTTTGCCCAAAAGAAGGTAGTGTTATTTTTTGCTCTAAAAACTCTTCATCCGACTCTCTAAAAAACTTTAAAGTTACATTCGCATCTTTATAACCTTTTCCTTTATGAGTTGGAGAGTTATGAAAGGTCATAACTGAATTCCCTTTATTTATGATAGGAGACCACTTAAATGTCCCTAGTTTCTTATCTATTAAAGGATTTCCAATTTGAGGGGCAAAACAAATATTACAAGGCAGCTTAGCTCCTTGGTTAGCTATTCCAATATTAAGCCCTAGTTTTAGGCGAGAAGGAAGAATATTATCAGTGAAATTTGTGATAATTCTAGCACTAGAGACCTCATCTTTCCAGCTATAATCTTTTAGTATTTCTCTAAGTTTTAATAATTGATATTCTTGAAGATTGGATTCAATTAATTTATAATTATCAATCCGTCCTACTTCTTGACCTTCTAAATTATAAAACTCAAAACTAATGTAGTATGAACTTGGAGAGAAGATAGGATATAAAGCAATATCAGTATAAAAATCATCCTGCATAAAAACAGGAAAAATAGTAGCACTATGGTGATGGCCATCTTGATTTCTAGTCCAATAATCTTCTGGCTCTGCACATTCAGAACAATCATAATAAGTATGTGTAATACTTATTATATCAGGATTTTTTTGAAAATTACCTGCTATAAACCTAGGAAAGAAGCTTGTAAAATCATGATTTACTTTTATAGATCCAGGTTGACCTCCTAGAAAATCAGCTAAACCATCAATATACTCATCAAAGTGTAAAAAGACAGTCTCGTATTTACCTAAAGATGGTAGAGAAAATGATCCTGTTTTGCTAACTCCTTTATAATTTGTCAAGGTATAGCCCATACTTAAATCAGCAACATCAATAGGACCATTTACGAAAGAAACAAATGGAGATAAAGAGTCATCTGCATAGATATCAAATCCTGATTCTGCTACTTTTCTATCGGCATTATTTGTTAAATCTTCAACATCATTATATACACGCCCCGTAGTATGAACTGCTGTAGAAAAGTCATCATTAAAATAAGTAACTACAAAAGCTGGATATGGAAAAATCATATCTCTTGACGAGAAAACCTCTAGCTCTATAGACCCCTTAAAGTCAGTAACATTTTCATCCAATAACTCATCTAAGTTTATCGCAAATGCCTTAACACAATCAATTGTCATATTTCTTCGTGCAAGGATTTCTCCAGATGCAGAGCGAAGGGTGGTCAATAAACCTATTTCCTTGAGTTGGCGCTTGAGCAACCAGTAACCCAAAAATAAAATTTGACTAGAAAATTTTTGATTGTGGAGAACAGGGAAAATAGCCGAAGATCGATAAATTGGTTTACGGTTATCGATTGTTTTTTCACCTACTTGACAGACACTTTTAATATGCTTTGTATAACTTTTCATATTGTATAGTATAAGGTTTAAATCTCAAAATCAGGTTCTACATGCTTTTTGATCAATGTCCTAATGTCTTCGACAGTCAACCATTCTTGGTTTTCACCTGAATTGTAACTAAATCCTTGAGCAACATCCTTTGCCTTGAAATGCTTCATGTAGTCCTCCTTATTCCAAACAGGAACTTGTGGCAAAATCGCATAATATTCGCCAATATCAACAGTGGTATAAGAATCTGCTTTTGTAATCATCTCCTCATGGATTTTTTCTCCAGGACGTATTCCTACTATCACTTGCTCACAGTTAGGTGCTATTGCAGTAGCAACATCAGTTATTCTGTAAGATGGAATTTTAGGTACAAATATTTCGCCTCCCCATGCATGCTGAATAGCATGTAAAACCATCATAACACCTTCTTCTAATGAAATATTGAACCGAGTCATTTTATCATCTGTAATTGGTAAAACCCCCTCAGTTCTCTTATTCATAAAAAATGGAATAACAGAGCCTCTTGACCCCATTACGTTACCATATCTAACTACCGAAAAACTTAAATTTCGGTGGCCTCTCATATTATTAGCAGCAATAAACAGCTTATCTGAGCATAGTTTGGTTGCACCATAAAGATTAATTGGTGCTGCGGCCTTATCAGTAGACAGGGCAACCACTTTTTGTACACCACAGTCCATTGCAGCCTGAATTACATTGTAAGCTCCATTTATATTGGTCTTAATACATTCCATCGGATTGTACTCTGCGGTTGGTACTTGTTTGAGTGCAGCAGCGTGCACTACAATATCAATTCCTTCACAAGCCCTTTTAAATCGGTCGAGATCTCGAATATCTCCAATAAAATAGCGAATGGCAGGATACTTTTTCTGAGAAAACTTTTGAGACATCTCAAATTGTTTAAGCTCATCTCTTGAGTAAACAACTAAGCGTTTCACCTTATATTGAGTTAAAACTAACTCAATGAATTTTTTACCAAAAGAACCTGTTCCTCCTGTTACTAAAATACTCTTATTATCTAAGTCTAACATTATCTATATTTTTGATAGAAATTACCCCACTCTTAACCTGAAAATGTCTTCATTATCGATGAGGTAAAAATCACTATTTCATTCTCCTATTTTATATGCTCAATGCCTGCAAAAGTTGCATATACATTGACCTAACTAAACATAAAAGTTGCATATATTAGCAAATATAGTGTATTTTTTTATAAAATTTGTAGTTTTGCAATAAACTACAATAATCCTATTCTAGCAAATCTATTTAGGCTATTTTCACCCTTCAGAAAAAGATTTAAAGTAATAGTTTTTTTGTAGATTCCTTTTCCAAAAGGAATAACCCTTTTTTGTTCAAATTTAAAATCTCTTATCTCTTATGAATATAGGATGTTATATTCCGTTCACAACCTTTACCCCACAATTTCAACATTTCCTAAACCTAATGGAAGACTTAACTGATAAGGGCATGAATGTAATGTCTTTTGGTTGTGGAGGGGAGCTACCTGCTTGTTATACCAATGTACATCATTCTAAGTCTAAGTGTAATGTATGTCTTGGGCGAAGAAAAAGAGCTATAGAAATTGTTGATCCTAAGATTAAACATTTTGACTCTAAGAACCTGAGCAGTGAAGACGAAAAGGCCATAGCTGATTTTTTGGCAAAAATAGAGTTTAAAAACATTTCTGATGTAAAAAAGGTGACTTATGGCAAGTTTGATGTAGGAATGGCTGTAGCCTCTTCCTTAATCACAAATTTCAGAAACCCAAACCCTGATCTTAGTAAGCATACACAAATAGTTCGAAACTTTTTTGAAGCCTCTGTTTCTATGTATGTCTATATGCTAAACAACATAAAACAATATTCTATTGAGGAGTTCTATATATTCAATGGTCGTCATGGTATTACTAGAGCGGCAATTCGTGCAGCAGAACATAGTGGAATAGACTACTATTCGCTAGAACTTGGCTCAGCAGCAGATCGTTATAGACTTGCAAAGAATGCCTTACCACACAATGCGGAAAAATTAAGACTGCGTATTATTGAAGATTGGAAAAAAGCTGATAAAGCAACCAGAGAAAAAGATGGATGCATTTTCTTTGAAGACAAAAAAGCTGGGAGAGAACTCCACAAAAAATGGAACTACATCAAAGATCAAGTTGCAGGCTTATTGCCTAAAGATTGGGATCACAAGAAAAAAAATATAGTTATTTTCAATTCTTCAGAAGATGAATATGAAGCTGTAAAAGATGGTCGTTCAGGTTCTGTTTACCCTAATCAACGAGAAGCTATCCGTCTTTTAACAGAAGGTTTACTTGATCAACAAGACAGCACAAGAGTCTACCTTCGAATGCACCCAAACATGGCAAACAAAGAGGAATCGGCAAACAACTTTTTGGCCATAAAAAGCCCTATTCTGACAACTATTCCTCCTCTTGACCCTATTAGCACTTATGACCTTGTCGAAAACGCTGATATTGTTGTTGCCTTTCACTCCACTGTTGGTATCGAAGCTGCTTATGCTGGCAAACCAGTAGTAGTGCTTGGATCTGTAGCATACAAGACTCTAGGTAGTACCTATGATCCTGATTCGCATGAAGAAACACTAAAGTTATTACAATCAGACTTAGTTGCTAAACCCAAAGAAGGTGCCTTGATGTATGGACACTATTTTATGTTTAGCGATATTAAAGCTCCTAAATATAAATATTCAGATTTGCACAATGGTACCTATAAAGGCCATAATATAAGAGCCAATTTCCTTGTAGAAGTACGCAATAAGGCCCTTGCTCTTTTTGACAAGCCACTTTCATAGTTTCAAATCAATTTTTAAGCAAAGAGAACTTTGCAGCAATAAATGCTGTTCTATTGTTTCTACTTTAATCTCATTCATAAAATTAATATTAGAATGAACCAACCTAATGAACTAAAAATTTATAATTCTCTAAGCAAAGAGAAAGAAGTCTTTAAGCCTATCAATGCACCTCATATTGGTATGTATGTATGTGGGCCTACTGTGTATAATGAAGTTCATTTAGGAAATTGTCGCACCTTTGTTTCTTTTGATATTGTTTATCGTTACCTCACACATTTAGGCTATAAGGTGCGTTATGTCCGTAATATTACAGATGTAGGACACCTAGTTGGTGATGTGGATAGTGGTGCGGAAGATAAAATCAGTAAAAGAGCACGTTTGGAGAAGCTAGAACCTATGGAAATTGTACAAAAGTACACCAACCTTTTTCATAGAGTAATGAATAAACTAAACGCAATAGAACCAAGCATAGAACCAACTGCTACAGGTCATATTGTAGAACAGATAGAAATGGTCAAAGCCATATTGGCGAATGGCTATGGCTATGAAGTCAATGGTTCTGTATATTTTGATATGGAGAAGCTGCTCAAAGAGCGTGATGAATATGGCCAATTATCGGGTAAGAAGGTAGAGGATCTTTTGGTAGAAACTCGTGATGACCTCAAAAACCAAGATGAGAAGCGCCATCCATCTGATTTTGCGATTTGGGTAAAAGCTGCTCCTTCTCATATTATGCGTTGGCCTTCACCTTGGTCAGACGGTTTCCCAGGCTGGCATTTAGAATGTTCTGCTATGAGCACTAAATACTTAGGTGAGCAGTTTGATATACATGGTGGTGGAATGGATTTGCAATTCCCTCATCACGAAAACGAAGTAGCCCAAAATATTGGTGCTTGTGGCTGTGCTCCTGTTAAGTATTGGATGCATGGCAATATGCTAGAGCTAGAAGGTCGCAAAATGAGTAAAAGTACAGGACATACCATTTTCCCTGATGAGCTTTTTAGTGGCGATAACAATATATTGAGCAAAGGATACAGTCCTATGGTTTTGCGTTTTTTCATGTTACAAGCACACTATAGAAGTACCCTTAATATTACAGATGACGCATTGCAGGCAGCCGAAAAAGGTTATTTGAGGATGTTAGAGGCCTATCAAACCTTACAAGGTTTGGAGCATAGTGGTGAAGAAAACTTGACTGCTGATGACCAACAAATCAATAAAATGTTGGATTTAGCTTATGCAGGTATGAACGATGACTTTAATACTGCTTTGGCATTAGGAAAACTTAATGTGGTTATTCCTAAAATCAATTCTATCAAGAATGGCCGTTTGCCAATGTCTAATATTTCTAAAGTAACTCTAGATCGCATGAAGAAAGTCTTCCATGACTTTATTTTTGATGTATTTGGATTGCTCGACGAAACTCAAGTTGGAGGACAAGAAGAAGATCATGATTTGTTGGATAATGTAATGCAAATCTTGATTGAAATGCGCCAAGAGGCTCGTAACAATAAAGATTGGGCCGCTAGTGATAAACTTCGTGATGCCTTGCAAGCAGCAGGTGTACAAATAAAAGATGGTAAAGAAGGTGCTTCTTGGGTTAAGATCTAAAACACCTACTTCCTAATAAAAAATAGCCTAGCTGATTATTCAAGCTAGGCTATTTTTATGTCTATATCGTTGTTTTTATTTTATTCTAAATCCAATCGACCAAACCAGATTTGTTTACCTTTTTTGTCCTCTCCTATAAATGTTAGGTGCGAACCAGGTACATACAGTTGTGGAAATTCAGGATTGGTATAATAAATCTGCTTTCCCTTTTCATCTTGACCTAGAGGTGTAAAATCAGAAATTTTGCCTTGATCCAAACTAACCTTAGCTACTGTAGGATAATACAACAACTTACGCTTATTGACTGTAGCAACATATCCAATCAAATCAAACACAAAACCTTTTCGGAAACCCTTTATCTCTCCATAAACCCAATACACAGTATTATCATCCTTACCTAAATACAAGTCTGTTGGTGTTATTATGCGTCTAGAATATTTATTCATACGATCTCTACGAATACCATACTGCGCTTTCAGTTTACCTTTGTTACCAAAATGGAACATCACTAAATCCCCATAAGATTTCACCTTAGTATAAACTGTTTTCCCTTCAGAATTTACTACAGTTTTACCATTTTCGTCTACTTTAGGTATTTTCTTCCAAATCCACTTTTGACCTGTTATTAATAGATCACCATTAGGTGTCAACATCAACTGACGCTTATCAAAACGTTTACCAATGTAAGATGGAGATTTCTTTTGGGATGGTGGTGTGACTAATTTATCTTTAAACTCTTCTAGAGCCGTTGCTTCTATATACTCTAACTCCAAGTCCTTATTCAACTTCATTACCTGAAAAGACTTCCACTTAGTCTCACTAGTACTTTGTCTGAATGTGGCAGGAGAGTTTGTTGGTTTTAGCGTATTGATGTACTTTTCGTCTTTAGAAGGACCATAGGCAAATATTTCGCCACTATCAAACTTGATAATATCCTCTATCCACCAACCACTAGAAGGTGCTTTTATGGTTATTTTAGATTTAATTTTGCCTTCTGCACTTACTATCACTATAGTATGCTCAGCGGGGTTGTCATGCGTCATTTTTTTGGTAATCATTGCATTCATAGGCGAGAATACAATAGCCAAATCGCCCCTCGATAAGTCCCCTATTTCATCATCTACATTAGACTCACCTAAACCTGGCTCATCAATTATTCTTGCATAATTAACACAAACCGCATAATCAAACTTGATTTCCTCTCCATAAACAACCTCTAGATTTTTAGATACGGTCATGAGCTGAAAATTACGCGTATGTTGATTCTTAATTTTAGAACCTTTTTCTGCCTTGTTTCCTACCAACAAAAGCACATTTCCCTTTTCGTAATCCTCTGCACGGTGGTACAAAAAGATTCGATTATCATCGGCACCACTTAGTTTTTCAACATCCATAGTGCGTACTGTAGGATAATAGCCTCCAAAAAGTGGAGAATACTTCCAAGTTGTCAATTTTTTTCGAGCGATTAGCTTTCCACCCCATGTAGGGTCTACAGACACCCCTTCTACTTGATATTCGTCTCCTACGTATCTAAACCAAGAAAACTTATCTTTCCAAGCATCTTTTATTTGTTGTCCTAAAGGGTAGTCATCTATATCATGATTAACCAACTTGAAATCGGAATCATAAGTATAGTTTTTAAAAAACATATTGAAGGGTTGCTTCTCTACATAGTGTAAGGTGGTTGTTCCATCCTCATTGTAGCTAATATTTCCAAGATAAGAGCTCTTCGAAAATTTGGGTGGTGTCGAAACCTCTTCTTTAGACAGCTTTAGTTGTCCTACCATAGCAGTAGACACACAAAAATAGCCTCCCAGAAGTAAACTGGTTAATGTTTTATTCATATCATTGAAGTTTTTGAATACACTGATCCTCGATTCTTTCTTTACTGAAAAACCGATAAACCATTATATGTGAAAAATGGAGTTATTTCTTTTGATAACGAAAGGTATCTAATAAGCTCTTAATCAAAAAGCAGTCCGATTTTTAGGATTCGAAAAGCACTACTTCCTCTGACTTCTCAAGTTCTAAATGTGCTTCTTTGGTTACAGCTTTCACATGCTTACCTACATAGTAATAACGACCAAAAGCGCTAGCTACAAAACCAGCTATACCTATAGACCAAAACAAGCCTTCTAATACAGAGATGAAAGAAAGTAAATTTGGATAAAACGCTTCTATTAGTAAGATGCGTGCTATAGAAATCAAAGCACCTATAAATATAAGTCCTACTCCTGCCACCAAGAAATTATCGATCCATCTTGGACGTTGTTTGCGTAAGCATTTTCGCAACAACCTAGAATGCTTTTTGGAAGCTGGTGTTATTTTTATGAGTTGGTGAGCAAGCTTAGTTGCTTTTTCTATTTGATTAAGTTTAAAATGAGCGAAGGTTTTTTGGCGAAGTGTACACAAATAGATATCCTCTCCATCAATATATTGCACATTGTGGATGATTGAATATTCTAATATTTTATTAGCCCAAGAAATATATTCTTCATATTCTCCTGTCTCAAACAAAGCATTACTGCAATAGTATGCAATCACTAGATATTCATCTAATGGCAGGTCAGCTATACCATCCTCATAACGTTCATAAAAACGAATTAGATTATAAAAATCTGAGTATGGAATTGCTCGAAAACTCTTAAATATTCTAGACTGTTCGGTGTACTTGATGCCCATAATTTAAAACACATTATTAGGGTTTATTCGCTCTCTATCAAGTTGGGCGGTATTTATTATTGTTTAACTTCTAGTTAGCCACTAAAAATTTCCCTTAAATTTACTAAATAAAACGTGGTTTAAGTAGATTTGGTTTGATTGATTTAAAAAAAAATTACTTAGGTGTGCTTATCGACCAGAATAGAAGGTTAGTCTAAAAGAATCAACCTTTTATTATAACTATTGTATATTTATATTGCTAGAGTCTTGCACTTTTTTTAATTCTGAAATTTAAACT
>JAAEPD010000433.1 GCA_024222455.1 Aureispira sp. | reverse complement strand
GGCTTTCCTCCTAATCCATTAAAATTATGTTGTTCAGCATAAACCTTGAGATCAGTAGTAAGTTCTACCTTTATATCATCAAGGTTATCTGGATTTATATCTTCTTTCATTAATTATTTTTTATATTAATAGTTTGTTGTTTTTTGTTTTTTTTGCTAAAATTCAAAAAAGCATTACTTCTTAGTTTTTGATAATCAAACCATTAGTGTTTTTTACTGCAAAAACAGAGTATTGATTATCAATCACTTTCGAAAATTCAACGAACTATAGTTATATAGTCTATGATTTTTTAACTTTATCAAGCTAAAAATAACAGTCTCTTTTCTAATCAATTGATTAGAAAACCTTCACAGGCTAATATTGCTATTTAACCATTTTGTACATCTCGTATAGGTCTATATACATTCCCGTTTCCATTTTCACCTCACAGTGCAACTCTCCTTCTTTTATAAACCCTAATTTTTCGTATAAATGTACGGCTGGTTTGTTGTTAGTAAATACTCTTAATTTTACTTTTTCGATCAAAGGATTAGCTTTTGCCCAATCCAATAATGCAGCCAACAAATGCTTGCCAACTCCTTTATTTTTATAATCGGGATGGACTGACATTCCAAACTCTCCAGTATGTTGATTGCGTACACATCGACCATTCGTAAAATCTATATTTCCGATTAGTTGACCATCGTGTTCCGCTACCAACAACACCCAACCTTCTTGTATTGTATATTCTGTAATACGAAGTTGCTGAGCCTCTTCTGTAGATTTAGGTATAAACTCATTTGGTGTAGTCAATACATGCTCTGCAGTGCTAAAAGTAGTCATAGCTAACTCATTCAACGCTAAGGCATCCGAAAGAATTCCTTCTCGAATAATTATAGTTGAGTTGTCCTTAAGAGTATATTCCTTAAACATAAGCCTAAGGTACTTGTACCGTATCCAATATCTTTTCAATAATTTCTTCTTGAGTTACATTTTCAGCTTGTGCCTCATAAGTCAAGCCAATACGATGACGCAAGACATCTTTAGATATTTCACGAATATCTTCTGGAATCACATAACCTCTACGTTTCATATAAGCAAAAGCCTTAGAAGCTAAGGCTAAGTTGATACTTGCACGAGGAGAACCACCATAGTTGATCAAGTTTTCGAGCTGTCCTAAGCCATGATCTTTAGGTTCACGAGTCGCAAATACAATATCCAAAATATATTTTTCGATACGCTCATCCATGTAGACTTTGCGTACAGTCTTACGAGCTTGTAATATATCGTCAGTAGTAGCTACTGGATTAATTTTTTCGAAAGCACCTGTCATATTCAAACGCATAATCTTGCGCTCATCCTCTTTGGTAGGATAAGTTATATTTGCTTTGAGCATAAAACGGTCAGTCTGTGCTTCTGGCAAAGGGTAAGTTCCCTCTTGTTCAATTGGGTTTTGAGTAGCTAACACCAAAAATGGTTCTTGCAGCTTATAGGTGTTCTCACCAATGGTTACTTGGCGCTCTTGCATTGCCTCTAATAGTGCAGATTGTACCTTGGCAGGGGCACGGTTGATCTCATCCGCTAAGATAAAGTTAGAAAAAATGGGCCCTTTACGTACCGAAAATCCATTAGTAGATGGATTATAAATCATAGTACCTACAATATCTGCAGGTAATAAATCTGGTGTAAACTGAATACGCTGAAAGCCTGCATCAATAGCCTTAGATAAGGTGTTAATCGCCAAAGTTTTTGCTAAACCTGGCAAACCTTCTAGCAAGATATGTCCTTGAGCCAAAAGCCCTATCAATAGTCGGTCAATCATATATTCTTGACCTATAATAACTTTAGAAGTTTCGTTGACTAAACGCTCGATTACTGCGCTTTCTATATAAATCTGTTCGTTGAGTGCCTGTATGTCTGCTGAACTCTGCATAGTATTAATTTGAATATTGAGGATTACCTAAATTTTGCTAGTAAAATTAAACTTTCTAAGTAGGATAGCCTACCTTTTAACAGTTATTAACCACGAATGTACATATTTTTATAAAAATATAAAGCCCCATTTTAAGCCTAGTTTTTGCAAAAAATGATTTTTTTACTCTTTTAGCTTAAATGGCTGTTTAGATAGATTAACTCAAAAACAAGTGCAACTGTTTTGATGGATCAAAAAACCAAAATGCTAATTATTGGTTTAATAATAAAATATAACTATCAATCATTCCAACTTATTAAAACCAATTAAGTACTGATTCAAAATAAATAATAAGTTATATTTGCTTTCCAAAAGCAAAATAAATGGGAAGGAAAGTAAAAAAAATAGACTTAACGGAGTTAGAGCACTCTGAATTAACAAAAGGTTACAAAAGCTCAAATTCTGC
>JAAEPD010000432.1 GCA_024222455.1 Aureispira sp. | reverse complement strand
GCAGAATTTGAGCTTTTGTAACCTTTTGTTAATTCAGAGTGCTCTAACTCCGTTAAGTCTATTTTTTTTACTTTCCTTCCCATTTATTTTGCTTTTGGAAAGCAAATATAACTTATTATTTATTTTGAATCAGTACTTAGTACTAGAATATAGAGCAGTTCGCCCAATAGCCGTATTCTGATTGCCTGTAGTATTGGAATATAGAGCTTGATATCCCATGGCTGTATTCTGTCCTCCACTAGTATTGGAAAACAGAGCTTGAAATCCATTTGTAGTATTCCAAGCACCTGTAATATTGTTATTTCCAGAGTTGTTTCCAATAAAAACATTACGATTCGTTGATAAATCATCATTCGCTCCTGCGCCTGCTCCAAGAAAGATAGACTCTCCTGTATTCAAAACCTCAATTTGGCCCTTAGTCGTAATTCTTGTGCGAATAACACCCTCAGTACGAATGTCTAGTGCTTGAGCATCAGTAGTACCAATGAAGTTAGTCCCCGAAGTTGTACCTGAATTACCTGTTAGGCCCCAATCCGTGCTGGTGCTTGCCCAAGAAACAGCTCCAGAACCATTTGTTGTCAATACTTGTCCTGATGTACCATCAGCAGTTGGTAGAGAATAAGCATTATTTATGTTTAATGTTCCATTCACACGTAGTAGATTACTAGCAAAATTTCCATAGATGAGGGGAGAGGATGTATTCGTGTTATCAATGTATAACTTGTCACTGCCAGTTTCATTATATCCTAAAAAAATATTTCCATTTCCATTTGTATTATTATTACCTGATCGATGTCCAATGGCAGTATTTCTGTCTCCCCTAGTATTTGAGACTAGTGAATAATATCCTAGAGCAGTGTTTCTGTCTCCATCAGCATTTGCAAATAGAGAAGAAGCTCCAATAGCTGTGTTAAGTTCTCCTGAGATATTTGAGTATAGAGAATAAGAACCATGAGTACTGTTATTATTTCCGATAGTATTGTTTGTACCAGAGTAATGGCCTATAAACGTGTTGCGATTCGTTGATAAATCATCATTAGTACCAGCACCTTCTCCTATAAATACAGATTCGCCTGTATTCAAAACTTCAATTTGCCCTTTAGTAGTAATACGAGTTCGTATGACACCTTCAGTGCGAATATCAAGAGCTTGGGGATCAGTAGTACCGATGAAATTGGTTCCAGAAGTAGTTCCTGTATTTCCATCAGCTTTCCAATCGTTTGAACTACTAGAAAGAGGTAGCCAAGCAGAACCATTATAATAATAAAAACCATTGCTTCCATCTGTTTGATAGATTAATAAACCTGTAACTGGTGTGGCAATCGCTGATTTTTGAGCATTATTCATTCTTGGTATTAGTAAACCTTTGTCTGTAGATTTGACATCTAAAATAGCAGAGTTGTCGGGCAACGAGTTATCTGTATTTATACCAACACCTGTTTGTGCAAAAACTTGATTGCCACAAATACAAAGAAGCCCTAAAAAGAATAACTGTAGTTGAATTAATCTCATGTTCTTATATTTTACTGGTTCATAAATTTGTCAGTACAAATATTCATGATTAGTTGCTAATATTAGTTGCCAAAAGCGACAAGAAGAGGAGCAAAAGCGGCAGAAGTGGCTTTATTAAAGCATTTATTCACTACTACAAGCCCAAAAGCGACCTTTTTTTTACGTTGATGAGATAAATAAAATCAGGTTAGTTTTTATATCTTTATTGTTCCAGTAACTAAGTAAATCTAATTTTTCCGTTAATGAGATATTTTCTGTCGAGCCTGTTTTTAGTGTTTTTTCTTGTTGAACTTTGTGCACAAAAGCACATTGCTCATACACAGAAATTTACATTGGAGGATGGTTTGTCTAGTTATAATATAACTAAAGTATTTCAATGTAAAAGTGGTTTTATTTGGATTGCTACAGACTATGGATTGAATCGTTATGATGGGAGAGAATTTAAAGTTTATACTAAAGAGAATAGTGGTCTCTGCCACAATAGGATTAAGAAAATAGAAGAGGATGTTAATGGTAATTTTTGGATAGAAGCAGGAGCATATGGAGGGAGAAAGTGTCAATCGATTTTCAATCCTCAAACAGAAATATTTTGTTCATGGGATGAATATTTAGAAGATCTTGGTTTTGATTCTGATGAATTAGGTATTTCTGGGAATTATAAAGATGTTCTTGTCCTAAGGAGAATTAACCCAAATCAACTCGATTCAAGTTACTATTATTATGAGTATAGAGGTCATAAAATACATAAGATCTTTAATCTTTATAGATCTATTAAAGAAGGTTCTGTACCCTATGGAACGATAAAATTAGAGGCAAATAAATATGCGACCTTATATTCTTTTAAGAAAGATTTAGTAAATGGGAAATATGTTCAAATAACAGATAGTTTGGGGCAGCCATTGTATAAAATAAAATGCCCTGAGAATTTATCAGTTCGACCACCAATTTCTTTGAAAAAAGAAGAATTTTGTCTCAAATGTAATACTACAAACGATCAGGAATATTTGTTTGCTTTTCTTGTTAATGAACAAGCAACAGGGGTAGCTAAACTCGCCAAAATCCAAAAAGAAAAAGGTTTTCTAATAAAAACACTCTATAAGAATGAAAAACTCTATGCCATAAGGAAACGAGCTGTAGATGTTTATGCTTTGAATGGAGAATTATTGCAACATGTTGAGTTGGATGTTGAGCTCCAGATAGGTTTAGATGAGAACCCTTTTATAGATCAACATGGGGATTTATGGGTAGGCAGTTATCAATGTTTATATCATATAAGTCTTCAAAAAAAAATATTTGATGTAAGCCTATCCAGTTCAAAAAAAGCTAGACATTTTAGGGGGATAGAAGAATTGCCAAATGGAAATGTATTAGCTTGTGGAACTACTTTTTGGACTGTGATAAATCCTGACACAGGACTTGTCTATCTTCAAAATAATGCAGGGGATTTGGCAGATGTTGTCGCTACTACTCAAGGTATATTAATAACATCAGAGAAAAGAGGAGTACAACGGTTTGATAGTTTACAACCTTTTGAACCCTATACTGTTTATAATGAGCAGACTAGGTTTCTGTTTTGGACCTTGCAAGAAGATGCTAATAAGCAAATTTGGGTAGGAGGAGCAATAGGTTTATATTTTATAGCTCAAGATAAATCTCTTGTACCTTTTGAAGGATATGGAGTATATAAAAAGTTGAAAACAAGTGCAATTTATCATTTTTATAAAAATAGGGAAGGAACTTGGCTAGCAACAAGTTCTGGGCTTTATTTAATGAATCTGGAAGAAGGGCAAATCTTAGAGCATTATAGCTCAGAGCAAGAAGGAGAAAACTATATTCCTACAGCACATATTGCACATATAGCAGAAGATGTTGAGGGCGTTTTTTGGTTAGCAACTAAAGGTGATAGCCTAGTAAAATGGAATCCTAAGACCAAAGCCTATCGTCAATTTGATCAGATCCAGTCGGGCTTATCCCATAATGTCCTTTATGCTGTTTATGAAGACGATTTTGATAATTTGTGGATACCTAGTAATCGAGGTTTGATGCGTTTTAACAAAAAAACGGAAGCCATAAATATTTTTTTAGTAGAAGATGGCTTGCCAGATAACGAATTCAATACTATATCACATTTTAGAGCAAGTGATGGCAGATTATATTTTGGGACCCAAAATGGATTGATTTATTTTCACCCAAATGAGATCGAAACCACATCGATTACTTATCCATTTGTAATAACAGAGTTTTCGAAGCAAGATAATAGAACAGACTCGATCTCTTATCTAACCAATGAACTAAAGAAAAAGCATACAATTTATTTATATCCTAACGATAAATCATTTAACCTTAAGTTTGCCTTGTTGGGGTATTATAATGCAAAAGATAATCAATATAGTTATCGCATAGAAGGTTATGATAAGGGCTGGACTTATCAATCTGAGAATGCAATAAAAATTAATGCATTGCCTTATGGGAATTATGTGTTAAAAATAAGAGCTAAACCTGCCTTGAATGGCTCTTGGGTTGATTATGATCACGATATTCTTATTTATGTTGTCAAACCTTTTTATCTGCAAACATGGTTTTTGCTGATGAGTTCTTTGTTGGGAGCATTGGTCATTTTTATGGGATTTCGCTGGCGTTTGCAACGCGTTGAGAAACAGAAAGAAGTGCTTGAGGAAATTGTAAAACAGCGAACGGCAAAAATTGAAGAAGATAAGAAACTAATAGAGCAGCAGGCAGAGGATTTGAAGGTAGTTGACCGTTTGAAATCTCGATTTTTTGCAAATATTTCACATGAACTAAGAACACCTTTAACTTTGATCTTAGGGCCCCTTTCTTATGTCTTGGATAATCCAGCAAAGCTTGAAGAAGTACAGGTCATACAGAAATTGAGAACAATGGAGCGAAATGGCAAAAACTTGCTTCGTTTAATTGAAGAGATGTTAGATTTGTCAAAATTGGAAGCGAATAAGTTGGAGCTTCATGAAGAGGTAACTTTTATACAAATTTTCTTGACAACTATTTATGATAGCTTTAAGCCTCAGGCAGACTATCAGAATATCCACTTTACCTTTGAAAATTTGATCGAAGAGGATTTGGGAATGATGCTTGATCGGAATAAAACTGAAAAAATCATCAATAACTTATTGTCCAATGCCCTAAAATTTACGCCAGCAAAAGGGAAGGTTATTTTGAAAGTATTAATTTCTGAAGGGAGATTTTTGTTGGAGGTTAAAGATACAGGCAAAGGGATTCCAGAAGAAGACTTGAATTCTATTTTTGAGCGATTCTTTCAAGCAGGAACCAAAGAACAACGTCCAGAGGGAGGAACAGGAATTGGCTTGGCTTTGTCTCATGAATTGGCAGAATTGATGGAAGGTAATCTTAGTGTTGAAAGTAAAGTGGGGCTAGGCAGTACTTTTAGATTAGAATTGCCTATCAATGAAGTAGAAATAGCTCTTCTTGATGAAGATGGGGAAGAAGAAGATGTAGAAGTGCAAATAGAAGAGAGCTTTATTGTTCCTCAAAATGCGAATCAATACACGATATTATTGGTTGAGGATAATAATGATATGCGGAATTATGTAGGAAGTTTATTGTTGCCTTATTATCATTTACTCACAGCAGCCAATGGGCTAGAAGGATTAAAACTGTTAGAAGATAACACAACAAAAATTAATCTAATTATTAGTGATGTAATGATGCCAGAAATGGATGGCTTTGAAATGCTAAAAGTGATTAAGGATAATAAATCGTGGCGAAATATTCCTATCATGATGCTGACAGCTAGAGCTTCGGAACAAGACAAGCTACATGCGCTTACTGTTGGAGTAGATGACTATCTAACCAAACCATTTTCTATTGCAGAATTATTAGTTCGAGCCAAAAAATTGATTGATAACTATTATCAACGATTGGAATGGAAAAGAGAGGAAAAAGAGGAGCCCAATAAGACAGAGAGCGAAAAAACGGAATTAAATATTTCGGATGCTGATAAAGTATGGGCCTTAGAGTTAGAGACGTATATCAAAAAGGATATTTTTAAAACATATAATAATGCTGATTTAGCAAAACATTTTTTTATAAGTCAGCGTCAATTTGAACGTCGTTTAAAAAAGGTGACAGGATTGACACCCGCTAAATTTGTAAAGGAAATACGATTACAAATAGCAAGAGAGATATTAGAAAAGGGAAATGCTTCTGCTGTAAAAGAGGTTGCCTATAGTTCAGGGTTCAAGACTGCTAAGAATTTTTCGACCTCCTATGTTAAACGTTTTGGTAAATCGCCAAGTGAGTATCTTAAGAAATAAAGGAGAGTAGAAGCTATAAATCAAAACTTGCCTATTGAGTATAAGGCATAAAAAAATAGGACAGCTTCGTTAAGGCTATCCTATCCCCTATGTTCATCGTTGTAAATAATATGATGTTTGTTGTTGTTGTTTCTTTTTGCTAGGAACAGCGGGGTGGTGTTGTAAGCCACCCGTCTATTCCATCCCAAGTTGCAAAGTAAGTATGTTGTTGTTGTAAAAAGTTGTTGTTGTAAATAAAAAAGTAAAGTATGTTGTTGTTGTATGCCCTATAAAACGGAAGTGCTTATAGGAAAGGTTGGGTAGGAATAATAAAAAAGTCTATTTTTTTTATAAAAAAAAAGTAAAAGTAGCTAGAAAGGTAGATGTAGTGGGAGTTGTGGGTTTAATATATTTTTCTAATTATTTCTAAATTATCAAACCAAAGGGTAGCTTTTCCATTATTCCAGATATAAAAATTGATAATATCGCTGGTATAAGATGTATTTATGTCTGCTTGAAGCTCTATCAATTTCCACCCTAAACTATCCTTTAGAACAGTTTTCTCAAACTGATAAAATACCTCACTATTAGGAGCTGATAATACAATTCCACCTTCATCATTTGGACTTTTTCTCCAGATATAAATAGACCATTTTTCTGGAGCCCTAACATTTTTGAATTGATAGGTTAGAGCAAAAGCAGAATCAGGAGTTAATCGGATTGATCGTTGATCTGTAAATCCTGTAGTACTATCTATAAGTGAGCCACCTTCTAGTAAAATACTATCAACAGTTGTAATGAAAGAGTTGCTTGTGTCTATAGTAGCTAAATCTGAGAATATTGTATCTATCTGATATGGCCTAGCTTTGGTGAGTACAAAAATACTATCTGTATCCATTTTTAACCATTGCCAATATGCTACGCTATTATAGGTCTCATAAAAAGGGAGAGGGCCTTTAGTGATTGTATACTCATCTTTGTCTACAAACCACCAACTAATATGCTCTTTGGTTGGAGGATTTTTTTCAGTAGAGGTTTGGTGCCAACCATTAAATTCAAAACCACCATCAATTTGACTAGGCAAAACTCCCTCATCTTCTGTTAAATAGTCTAAAGCCTTCCAACGTGCTCTATTCCAAGAGAGATAATCGTGAGTGGCCAATAAAGAAAAAGTTCCATAGCCTATTTGAAATAATACAGCTAAACCCAATGCCCAAGAAGAATAGTTTAGTTTTTTTGTAGGTAGAATAAGTATTCCCATCAAAGGGAATAAGAATAAGTAGTATCGATCGAAAAAATGACCATCTAACATTAAGTAGAAAGAGTAAACCATTATCATAAGTGTAGAACCTAGTTGCAGACTAGTGTAGTTATTTTCCTTTTTTGGTAAATACTTTAGAAACAGAAAAACAGAGAGTAAACTACCTGCTCCTACAATCAATAATTTGAGTAGTCTAAGTGCTAATAGAGATAGCTGAACAGGAATATTGATATGATCATAAGTGTCTTTGAGTACTTGTGGCCCTAAACCTAAGTTATAAAATACATTGCCATGAGGAATGAAAGACCATGCTTTGTAAAAAATGATTAGCAACAAAATACTGAGACTAATGGCTAATATGCGTTGCAGTTTTTGGCTTTGTTTCCATAGTTGTGGCAGCTGAATAAGGACAATAGGTAACCAAAATATTCCTAAATAAGCAAATAGAATACCTGGGCGTATAAGTAAGTTTCTATAGAATTCGCTATGCTTGAGTGGATAAAATAATAGAGATAAATTTCCATATTGAGGCGGAAAACCATAATAAGCTCCTCTCCATACTGTATATAGAACTAAGGTACCTATAGCTACAACTAAAGGTACTGAAGCTTTGAGTAGTACAGAAAACTTTCTTCCTTGTGTATATAATAAATGAACACTATATAACAAAGGTAACAGAATACCCATTTGTCGAATAAGTACAGCCCAAACAACAAAAAAAGTGGCTAATATCCAATCTCTTTTTTTTGCTTCTTGGTGGTGTCGGATATAAAAAAATATAGATAGGACAGAACAACAAAGAAAGTGTATATCTGTCATAAAAGTGAAGGACAAGGAAAAAAACAGGGGATTGCTAGCTAGTAATAAAGCAGCCCAGAAAGCTAATGATTTTTGGGAGCTCAAGCGACAAAATAGAAAATAGCTGCTAATAATAGTTATCCAACTTACGAGTAGCGTGGAAAAACGCAGGACAGTAAAAGAAAAGCCAAAAATCTTACAAAATAAGGCTCCCCAAAGTGTTTGACCAATCAAGGTCATTGCAGGCCAATTGCTAAAATATATACGTCCTTCTTCTGTCAATTGGTAAACATTCTGAGCATAAGCCCAATCGTCATTGAGTGGAAAATTGCCAGAATAGCCAACAAATAAAATGCTCAAACCCCATAAAATAGTTAGACTGATAAGGTGTGTGTCTTTATACTTATTATGTTTAATGGTGTTTGACATGAGGGCAGGCCAATATGCTTTTCGGAGAGGTAGCTATATAATAAAGAATGCAGAGCCTAGAAAGCTCTGCATTGTTATAGTTTGATACGAATATTCTAATCTTTTTTGATCAAAGGCAGTTGTGCGGCCACTGTTTGTGTTTTGTATGCACCTATTGTTGCAATAGGGAGTGTTGCTCCATAGTAACCATTGCAAGAACCTTTTATCAAGTATTTTTGGTTTGGTTTCAAGATCAACTGAACACTTCCATCCGATTGTACAGATAGTGTTTCGTTCTCTCCTGTGAAAAGGTTTTGCAAAAGCACTTTTGCATTGGTCAATGCGGTTTCTATATTATCGTCTACAATTCTCAAATCAACTAATAGTTTAGGATCATTTTCTGCGTCATCAGGACGTTTATGATCAATCATAGGGACTACAACCGGATCATTGTTGTTTGCAGTATTGTTGTTATTATCCCAAGTATTATTGTTGTTAGAGTCATTGGTGTCGTTCGTATTATTAGTGTTGTTGTTGTTGTTGTCTGTATTGTTATTATTAGTATTGGTTGACCAAGTTCCATCATTATTATTATTGGAATCGTTGGTGTTGTTTGTATTATTATTGGCTGTAGTGTTGTTAGTTACATCACCATTATTCGTATTGTTATTGTCAGTATCTGTATTATTCGTATTGTTATCATTATTGTTGTTGTTGGCTTCTTGTAACATTTTATCAACGAAGTCTTCGTCGGAGAGTTGCCCGTTTGCCAAATCGGCGTCCATGTCCTCGTCTTCGTTTGGGTCGAAAAAATCCACATTAGTACGTGGTCTTAGGTCTTCTATGACTAATGGTTCTACACCAATTAATGAGAATCTATAAAGATTGTCACTCCCATCTCTGTCTGTCACAAGAAAACCGTTAGTAGCATCATCTGACAGCAAGAAATAAGAATCATTAAAGGCAGAGTTAATTGGTTGGCCTAAATTTTCAGGATCTAACCAATCTACACCATTTCCTAAAGGTTTTGTTTTGAATAAATCATAGCCACCATAACCAGGGTGTCCTTTAGATGCATAAAACAAAGTACCATCAGGATGTATAAAAGGAAAAGCCTCATTGCCTCTTGTGTTAACAACAGCACCTAGGTTTTTAGGAGATTTCCATTCACCATCTTCGTATTGGCTTACCCAAATATCAGTTCCACCATAACCACCTTTTAGGTCTGCAGCAAAATACAATTCTAAACCATCTGCTGAGATGCTAGGGTGTGTAACCATCTTACCTACAATATTAAAATCTAATGGTTGAGGGTCTGTCCATCGACCGTCTTCGTTTTTAGAAGCTACTAATTGCAAAAAGTAACTAGTCTCATCGGTAGCTGTAGGAGGTTTTACACTTTGTGAGTAAACAATTTTACGACCGTTTCGGTTAAATGCAGCTGGACCATCATGTCTAGTGTTATCATTAAGACGACGTGCAAATTTTTGAGGAGGCAAAAGATCTCCTGTCAAAGAATCTACATGACTGATGTACAAATTGAGGTAAGTACGATCTCTGGTCTCATCTAAAGAGCCTGCTGGCATTTGATCAGATGTAAAAACGATACTATTTCCATAATATGTAGGCGAAGACTGATCTGTCAATGAATCATTAGCTATTGATTGTGCCACAAGTTCTACATTATCATATACAGGTCGTATGGCTTGTATCTCATCACAACGTGTCATCAACTGAGTACCTCTAGGGTCATCAGGCCTAAGATCTGTATAGTTCTGGAACTGTGTTTTTGCATCTTCAAATTCTCCCAAAGACATTAGTACTTCTCCATACTGAAGTAATACATCTGGACGATCGCCAGAGTAGTCTAATACTTCTTGGTAAAGTTTTTGCGCTTTACGGGGTTGAGTCGTAATGCGATAACAATCTGCCAAGTTCATTCGGGCATCAATTCCCATAAGAGCAGATCCTGAAGACGAACCCATTAGAACTTCGTATTCTAGAATGGCTTCGGTGTACTTTTTTTGATTGTAAAATCCATTACCCTTCTTTAGGCGTAGGAGCTTTTGCCCATACATACCTGAAGTGGAGAATAAAATTACAACGAACAATGTCAATATTCTCATAATATATGTATTTTTGAAACGTTGCTAAGTTACGTATTTTGTTCTTAATCTAAATTAGAAAGAAGTGACTTTTTATTATAATAAACGTCAAGACAAAAAAAAAAGACGTTAATATTTTTATAAACTACATAAAAACAACCGTATATGAAATCTTTTGTATTTACTCTTCTAGTAGTAATGATGTCAGTTGGTGCAAGTTTGGCGCAAATAAAAGTAGAAATAAAGGAAGAAACAAGAAGTATGAGCAAAGCAAGCGCTAATGCTTTAGTAATGGATTTACCAGGTGTGAATGAAAAAGATGCTGGTAAAGCATGGTCTAAATTCTCTAAAGGCTTCAAAGGTAAAACGAAGTATGATAGAAAAGGTGGTGAATATTTTACGGATGATGCAACTATCAAGGATATGAGTGACAATACAGTTGATATGGTTGCTAAAGTGACGGCTAAAGGGGAAGAAGGTTGTGAAATAGCAGTTTGGTTCAACTTGGGTGCTTCTTACTTATCTTCTAAAGATTATGCAGATCGTTATCCTGCTGGAGAGGCTGTTATGAAATCTTTTGCCAACGAAGTGTCTGCTTCTATGATCGAAGAAGAATTGAAACTACAAGAGAAAATCTTGAAAGATATGGAAGGTGATCTTAAGAAATTAGAAAAAGATAAAGCTACTCGCGAAAAAGATATTGAGGGGTACAAAGAAACAATCACAAAAATGGAAGAAAATATCGTAACTGCAGAGGGCGATATCAAGCAAAATGTAGAAGATCAAGGTGCTAAAGGTACTGAGATAGAAGGACAAACTAAATTGATAGATGAAATCAAAGCTAGATTAGAAGAAGTAAAAGGGCGTAAATAATTTTTAGCGCTAATACTAAAATAATCAACCAAATACTAAAGCTATCCTCTTTTGAGGGTAGCTTTTTTTATGTTGGTATAGTTTTATTGTACAGATAATTGTATATTAAATTAAAATTAATAAGATTATGAAGTCAATATATTGGATTATTTGCTTAGTCTGTACAGTAGCTATTGTACAGACCACTAATGCACAAGAGGTAGAGGCAACCGAAGGTTGGGTTGTTTGGTATGACCAAAATAAAACAGCTTGGGATGGTATCCCGCCAACTTTAGGAGCAAAACTAGATCATTTCGAAGCTCGCCCTAGTCTTCACTTGCATTGTGTAGGTATTGCGCCAGATGGAGGTTGGGTGGCAGCTTATCATAGCGGGAATAAGGCAACAGGGAGCTTTAATGTTTCTTGGGATGGCCCTTATAAGGATTTTATGCAAGTGTTGCACAATGCTAATGAAGCTAGAGATAATATTAAGCAAATTGTATTTTCTCCCAAATATGCATGGAATCATCAAGCTTGGACTGTATTACTCAACGAACATCAAGGATCTTGGAAGGATGTTCCTGAAACGCTTATTCTGAAAATAATAGAACTGCACAAGGCCGAAAAGGAAATTAAGAGTATTGGTATTACCGAAAATGAAGGTTGGATTATTTTAGCTGAAAAAAATGAAGCACATTGGGAAAATATACCTGAAACATTAGAAAGTAGTATAACTAAGTTGCAAACTCAAAATGCAGATTTCACACAAATATCTTTTAATGGTATTGGAGGTTGGGTACTTATCTACAATCGAAATCAAGCTATATGGCAAGGGATTTCTAATAGCCTAATTCAAAAATTGGGAACATTAAGTGAAGAGGGAGTAGAGCTGAGAGGCATTAGTTTTTATACTGTTTTTGGAAGGTTATAGAAGGTGCTAAAACCAAAGAAAAAAAGTGGCTAATTCTCAAAGGGAATTAGCCACTTTTGCATTACTGTATGATGATCTTACCTACATTAATTAGTTGATCATTATTGGTTATTTTGTAGATATAAACACCTTGTGGCAATCGATTTCGGTATACTTCAAACTGTCCATTGGCGCTTTGTTGTTGCTGGATCAGTTGACCAGCCATATTATAGAGGCTAAGCTTAAGTTCAGGATAGTCAACGCCCAAAACTTCTATAGTTGCTTTGTCCTGAAATGGGTTTGGATAGGATTTTACTTCTACATTCTCCACAAAAGTATTTTCTACAGTAGATACTATAAAATTCTTACCAATAGTATGTAAGGTCGTGTTGCTTGCTGTGTAGTTACCAGTATAATCTAAGTCAACATAGGCCGTATTGTTAATAACAGTACCATCCGGTAGATTTTTATTTTGATATATAGTATATTCTAGAAAACCATGAGAGGCATCTTCATTGATAGACGAAGAAGGCAGATTAGCAAAAATTTTGATTTCTAATGTTCTATCTCTAAACAGTCGCCATTGATAAATTTCGTGGCTAGAAGAACTTATTTCTAGCGTTTTGATATCTAGGTGTTCTGATAAAGTGTCCTTGATGGTAACAGCACTAATAGTTGAATTTGTGGTATTTTGGAAATGGACTCGATACTTGATAGGGGTATTGCATTCTATGTAGTTGGGAGTGCTATAGCCTTCAGGGTAGCCTATTTTTTCGGCAGTCCCCATATTAGCTACATTTTGCTGACAGCTATGTGCTATATAAGGAGAGTTGTTGTCGGTATAATAATCTGTAGCAAAACCAGTGTTTATTCCACTAGAAGAATTGCATCCTCCTTCTATAAATGCCCAGACTTTTTGATTACCCAATATTTTGGGGGTCAAAGAATCTGGCTGAGCCTCTATACGATACATAGCCCCTGGTACTGGATTGGGGATAGTAATGGTATCTATTCCATTAGAGTCTAAAGTATAAGGTTGTCCTTGTATAATTAAATCATCTTCTATAATCCATGCATTTCGAGCAGAAAACATAGGGGTATTACTAGCATTTTTAAGATAAAACTCTATTTGCCCTCCAATACATTGACCACTTGCTTCTACTTTTGGAACAAAAGTATTGGTGTTGCAAGGGTTATTAGGATAAATTTGGGCTTTTACGCAGTGGGTGCGTCCTACTGTGACTCCACATTGAACGGTAGTGCCTACATTAAAATTAAGGAAATCATTGGGAGACACATTACCTAAATTAAATCTATATCTATTGAACCCTAAAATGGAATCTATGGCTAATGTGGTTAGTAATGTATCTATTGTCAAAAAAGAATCTATTTCTATATCTACATAGGCATTGTTGGCTATAGTTGGACCATCATTAGAATAGTTGACAGTGTATATTGCTGTATCACAAGCACGCAACAATGGAGCAGAGATTCCCACATTCATTACAGGACAACTGTAAGTCGGATCTAATGAGAAGTCAATGGTATCATATGCTCCAGCAAAATTAAGATTTGCAGTCTGTATAGGTTGACAAGGAACTAGGTTGTAGAAATCTTGAATTCTAACAGTATAGTTTCCTGAGTCAGCAGGAATAGAATAGTATCCAATAGTATCAGATACTGCATAGAACTTTTCATTAGTTAGATTATTTTCTGCCTCTACTATAACATTCTTCCATGAAACATCTGCAGAGTCAAAAACACAGTTTGGGGTATAATCTACAGACACATAACCTTGTATAGTGCCAAATTGTGCAGAGCTTATATTGCTAAAGCCTAAGATTAGGATTAGAGTTATAGAAATAGTATAAAGTCGGTTCATCATAGATTGTTAATAATTAGTAAGGGGGAATGTATAATACTAAATTGAATAAAATTTAGATAGAATGAAAAAACAAAATAGGATATTTGTCAAAAATATTATATCCTTATAGTCTGATATTTTAGGGACTCTGATAAGTTTTTGTCAAAAAATGAATAAAAGTAAATTAGTTGAAGTTTTTTATTCTTTAGATGCTAAAGAGATAACGAAGTTAAGAAAGTTTCTGCTGTCACCTTATTTCAATAAGCGTGAAGATGTGTGGGAGTTATTTCAGTATTTGTGTAAAACTAAGGAATCTAACCGAAAAGCTCTAGAAAAAGAGCAAGTTCATCAAGCCTTATATCCTAACTCTAGCTATGATGATGGACAAATTCGCTATGCAATGTCCTTTCTTTTTAAGCTAATCGAACAATTTTTAGTGATAGAAGATTTTCAACAACAAGACCTGAATCCTACACTTAATTTAGCAAGAGTTTATAGAAAACGAGGCTTAACCAAGCATTTTCAGCAAACGCTTAATACGACACGCGCTAAAAACAAGAAAAAGTCTTTACGAGATATTGATTATTTGGAATATGAATATCAAATAGAGTCAGAAGCTTATTTTTTTTCGGAAGAGGGCGAACGAACTGCTAACAAAAACTTGCAAGAACTTAATGATATTTTAGACATTCGGTTTATTGCACAAAAACTAAAACAAGGATGTACCTTATTAGCACATGAACGTATTTCTAAAATTAAATACAATAAAGGGATTTTAGTTAAAATATTAGAGCATATCAATGATAACATTCAATTATTAGAATATCCTTCAATTGCTTTGTATTACTTTTATTATCAGGCTACTATACAAAAAGAAAATAAGACTTACTTTGAGGCATTTAAAGAACAACTCACTAAATCATATGATCTGTTTTCGATGGATGAAATGAGGGATTTGTATCGTATGGCAATTAATTATAGTATTCGT
The DNA here is from genome assembly GCA_024222455.1 of Aureispira sp. Classification (GTDB taxonomy): domain Bacteria; phylum Bacteroidota; class Bacteroidia; order Chitinophagales; family Saprospiraceae; genus JAAEPD01. The sequence goes on along the minus strand of JAAEPD010000432.1, from coordinate 15,349 downwards.
CAAACCAATATAAAAACTACAGATTACAATCGGTTTTTAAGGGAAACTTGGGAGTTGTATAAGGTTGGTATCCAAAAACGATTTCTATTCGATCATGGCTATTTAAGTCACTTTACATTTAAAAATGTAGTTAATAATGCTTTAGGACTAAAAGAATTTAGTTGGCTAAAGGAATTTATAGAAGTCTATTCCAATTTCTTGCATCAAGAGCATAAAGAGAGTTATTTAAATTATGGTTTAGCTCAACTTTCTTTCCGACAGAAAAAATACAAAGAGGCCTTATCTTATTTACAAATATTAGAGGGGGGAGATTTGTACATTAAGATTACTACTAAAGTAATGTATGTGCAGATATATTATGTTTTGGAAGAGGATGATGTCTTGGATTCTTCATTAGCCAGTTTTGGAGCATTTGTCAATCGAAAAGATAATTTAAATTATAGCAAAGAGTATTACAAAAACTTCATACGATTTACCAAAAAACTAATCAATGTTAATCCTTTTGACAAGCAAGAAAAAGCTTTGCTATTAAAGGAAATACAGGATGTCAAAGCTTTAGCAGAGCGTTCTTGGTTACTTGAACAACTCCAAAATCTCTAATGTTATATCTCCCACAAATAAAAAAGCCATTGCCCTTAGGGAGAGAGCAATGGCACTAAAACTAACTGAAACACTCTAAATATCGGACAAAATTTATTGGACTATGAATTTTCCTGTATTGAGCAATTCTCCATCACCTTCTAGTTTATAGATATAAACACCTTGTGGTAGATTTCCTCTTTCTAATTGGACTTTATTGTTTGTAGAAGTTTTGTGCAATACTCTCTTTCCTGTCATGTCATACACAGTCATATTTAACTGATTATAATCATTTCCAGTTACTTCTAAGGTAGCACGTTCTGTAAACGGATTTGGATATAATTTTACAGATACTTCCTCCTGCAAGGATTCTTCCAAACCTGTGACCAATACTTGGACAAAATTGTCACCAATGGTATGAAATGTTGTATTGGTCTGTATAGGCACATTAAAATCAAAGTAAATATTGGCATTGTTATAAATAACTGTTCCTACTGGATTATTAGGCTCTTGAGCAATGCGGAATTTGACAAAACCATGCGAAGCTGGTTCGTTAGCATTACTATCAGGCAACATAATATTATCAAAAGTAAACTTAACAACACCATCTCCATAAATCTCCCAAGTATAAGGATGACTTGCTGTCCCTGGTTTGAAAGATGTAACATCTAAATGCTCAGATAAAGTGTCAATGATCTCTACACGTTGTGCCGTAGCAGTACCTGTGTTTTGGAATCGGATATGATAGTCTAGTTGTGTATGGTCATAGATATAGTGTTGAACATCATAACCTGTAGGGAATCCTCGCTTGTCATTTGGATCATAAGGCCCTATGTTTTCTTGGCAATCTACAGAAACAAATGGAGCACTGTTTCCATTAGAGAGCATCATTGCATAGCCTAATTCGTATAAACCAGATACATCAGGTCTGCAACCTTCCACAAAAACAGTAGCAGTATAATCGCCCAACAAAGCAGGGAAATTAAGATCTTGTTCTGCAATCAGACGGTAAGTAGAACGGGATTTAGCTTGTATAGATATATCTTGATGTTGACCTCCAGGTATATTAAAAGGTGCTGATATAATCATTACATGATCTTCTATGATATAATAGGTGCGAGAACCGATCATATTAGTCCCTTTGTTCTCTATACGAAAGTGAAGAGAATCGTTGCGGCACTCACCCTGTACATCAATGATTGGCCCAGTCCAACTCACTCCACAAACATTATCTGGATAGATATGTGCTTTGGTACAATGTGTTTGTCCTAGAGGCAAAGAAGTATTGCAAGATACCCAAACTCCAATATTGAAACTGCCACAACTATCTTCATCTAAGGTGCCTAGCTGAAAACGATATTTACCATTAACAATAGTATAAGGAGGAGCAGAAGTTAAACTCAAAAATGTATCTAATTCTACATCAACATAAGCACCTATCGCAGGGCTAGTCCCTCTATTGCAATAATTAACTGTATAGGTAGCAGGCATACAACGTTGCAAACGAGGTGTAGAGATTTCTACAGTCATGAATGGGCAATAGTTCATAGGATAAAAGGGAAAATCTACAGTGTCTATTTGTCCAGAAAGACTAATTGCAGGAGTTGGTAATGCACAACCTGGAGAACGCATCATATAAGTATTTGGTGGAATTGCAGACATTGAATAATTGCCATTTTCAACCAACATGTCATAATAACCATTAGCATCAGCACTAGCATAATATACTGTACCTGTAGTGGTGTTGGTTGCTACTATTATTGTCCCCCAAAGTGCATAGTCAATCCCGTTCAATTGACAATCTGGAGACCACTCTCTATAAGCATGGCCACGAATATGAGCAGATAAAGTATTACCATTAGTATCTGTGTGAATGAGGTAACAAGAATCTACAAAAGCATAGCCCCCTGTATTGGTTTCTATGACTTCTTGTATTGGCATTCCTTCTTGATAAGGCCAAGTTTTTTCCCATAATGGCAATGGAGAATTATTGCCTTCAAGTTTTACGACATACATGTTGGAATAACCATTAGGGCTGTCAGGTTTATAAAACCACTTCCCTGCTACAATTAATTGCCCTGTGGTAGTTTCTATAATAGAAGAACCATTAGCAGAAAACCAAAAGCTCCCTCCATCACCTAAATCTTTAGACCACAAAGAATCACCATTCATATCTGTTCTAAGAACATACATAAAGTCAGCAATATTAGGTGCTGCTCCTATACGAGATCCAACAACTGCATATCCTCCATCATTAGTTTGAATAACACTACTAGCTGTTTCTTCTATTGTAGGATTGCCGCTTACTTTAGTCCAAGTAGTATTTCCACTAGCATCAAGTTTGGCCAACGCTATATTGTTGGCATTACCAGTATCTTGCCCAACCATTATGTAACCACCATCTGAAGTAGGAGAGAGTATGTCACGTTCGTTTTGAGATGGCATAAAAGAGGTAAACGTATTTTGTCTTACTGAGGGAACCAACTTAGTTGCAGTAGTATCTCCATTCAGATCAGTGAAGATTACTTTTCCTACAATAGAACCATTCTTATAAGTACTTCCTCCTATTACATAGCCATTAGTTTTTGGTATGATACTAAATCCGTTGTGCGCATCAAAACCTGTACGAGAGACGACCTTTCCCCATTGTTTGCTGCCAAATGCATCTGTCTTGATTAGATAAATGTCGTTGTCAGGCGAATTGTAGTCAAAACCAACAGCAATGAATCCGCCATCAGCTGTAACACGCACATGTTGGATGCCAAACCAATAAGGATTGATCGTAAAACCAGCATCATAAGTGCTTCTCCAAAGTTCTATGCCATTCGCATCTGTTCTGAGTAGAGTAGGAGAAGATTGTATATAACCTTTGAGTGAATCATTGGTTACTCCTCCCAAAATATAACCACCATCAGGTGTTTGTTGCACACTATGAAATTCTGTGTGTGGATTGTTTACATAAGAAGGTGCATCATAAATGCGCTCCCAACCTTGCCCAAAGCTTAGTGTTGCTAGACACAGGAAGATGATTGAATATATAATCGAATTTTTCATAACTATAGGTGTTTTTTGAATATTTCAAAGGTTATGTTGTTTAAGTCTGAAGATGTAAAGCCTAATAAGCTATTGTGACAAACTTTGATATTACAAAACTGAGGATTATTCTGCTAAAGGTAAATTACAAATCAAGTCATTTATCAAAAAAAAATATTAATTTAGGTAGGCTTAATAATGTTTTTTGATAGGTTTTATCAAAAAAATAATAATTAAAAAGATTAATGGCTATGAGAAAAAGTCGATTGGTACATGTGTTTTATGCTTTAACAAGCTCTCAGCGCCTACTTTTGCGCAAAGCTGTCTATTCTCCTATTTTTAATAAAAGAGAAGATATACAACTCTTGTTAGAATATATGTATAAGATAGATCCTATTTCTCAAAAAAATCTATTGGACAGAGAGACTGTTTTTAAGCAGTTGTTTCCTAAGCAAAAGTTTGATATGCAGCAGTTAAGGTATACCATGTCTTTTTTGCTAAAGGTGTTGGAAGATGTACTTATTTATCAGCAAGCAACCAAAGATGAGTTTCAGAATAAGTTGTATTTGGCTAGGGCTTATAGAGAATTGAAAGCACCTAAGTTTTTTGAACAAACTATCCAAAAAGCTCGGCAAGATTATGGGAAACAGAACCTCAGAGATATTAGCAACTTAAAAAATGCCTATAGTTTAGAGTTAGAGAGTTATTTGGCCACCCAAGAGCAAGGACGTACTAAACCTAAAAATCTACAAAAACTCAATGATGCTTTTGATATTCAATACATTGCAGAGAAATTGAAACAGGCTTGCCGTATTTTATCTTATCAAACAGTATATAAAGAGGAATATCAAACTGGTTTGCTGGCAGAAGTTTTGGGGTATGTGGGGAATCATAAGCTGTTATTGAATATACCAGCTGTTGCACTGTATTATTATTACTATAAGGCTGCTACAGAAGTTGTAGAAGGAGCTTCTTTTTTTGATCAATTCAAACACGAATTATTACAAGCGGAAGGTGTATTCTCGGATGTTGAAATGCGAGATTTGCATGTTTTGGCTATTAACTATGGGATCAAACGCCTAAATACAGAACAAGGGGATTATTATTTGCAAGAAACATTTGATTTGTACAAAATAGCTTTGACCAAAGATTATCTATCGGAGCAAGGAGAGTTGAGCCGATTTGCGTTTACCAATATTGTATCTATTGCACTAAAACTAAAGGAATATAAATGGACTTGGGATTTTATAGAGTCCTACAAAGAGCATTTGAACACAGTTGTGCGAGAAACGTATGTGCATCACAGTTTATCTAAATGGCATTTTGAACAGAAACAGTATGATGAAGCAATGCTGCTACTACAACAAGCAGATTATGATGATTTACTGCTGAATCTTTCTTCTAAAATAATGCTCTTGAAAATTTATTATGAGTTATCTGAATATGAGGTATTAGATGCTTTACTCAATAGTTTTAAGACCTTTTTGAGCCGTAAAAAACTGTTGGCTTACCACAAAGAAAACTATAGAAATGTAATTCGTCTGACCAATAAGTTGGTTAATGTCAACCCTTTTAGTAAAACAGCAAAAGCCAAGCTACGTCAGGAAATAGAGCAAACTAAAGTGCTGACAGAACGTGCTTGGCTTTTGCAGCAACTCGATCAATTGTAAAAAAAAACTCACCTAATATTATTTTTAATAATATTAGGTGAGTTTCAATATTAAACCTCTACGTGTTAGCAAAAAGTATTTATTGTGTTAATTCAGATTTGTCTGTAGCTTTTATATCCAATTCTAAATTGTCAAAATTCATTGCTTCAATCACAGCTGCTCGCCCATCTTGATAAAATACTCGAACAGAATCATTCACTTGCGTCAATGGAATTTCTGTAGAGATATTAGAGCTACTAGAAAAGAGCTTGTTCGGAACATTAGTCAAGGTGAAATAATAATAGGCATTTCCATTATTAATATCAGTATTGATACGTTGTACACGGCCATCAACCTCAAAGAGATTGTCAGGCTCAGAGAATACAGAGTTATTTCCAGAACTGTTGTAAGCATCTTTGTAAGCACGTAGTGCATCTTTCAGATTATCGCCGACACCTACTATAGAAAAATCTTCTACAGATACCAACGCAATCATTTTGATCAAGCGAGCCTGATCTTTGAGAGACATTACGTAAGTGGCTACACCATCTATATTATACATAATAGGAAAAGAACTCACATATCCTTTTTCTTGTACCTTACCCATTGCTGAGCGACGTGCAGCTTCTTCAGTAGCACCACTTTGTGGATACCAAGTTGTTTCTTTAGTACGAGTATCTACCAATACAAAACCAACAGTACCTTCATCACTACCCACCGAAGTTAGTCCAGTGTACCAGTAAGAACGGTTATCTTCACCATAAACCAACGATACACCACTAGTACTAGTCAGTTTTCCTTCGTTAGAGAAGTTCCAGAAACCATGTATATATTCACCCCAATTATCTAATTGCTCTTGTACAATTTCCCAAGGTTGTATGCGATCTACCCATTCAGGAGCAGTGTCAGGAGTATATTCATTGATTTCGCCAGTAGTAGCATCTACCACAGCAATCCCATAAGGGTTAGCTCCACTAAATCCAACATCGTGACCATAAAGTGTAATTACCCAATAAGGGTGGCCAGCATCATCAATTTCAAAAGTAAAATCAGTGACACCAGTAGTCATGTAGCCATGCATATATAAGTGTCGGTGCAAGTTTTGACCAAAGAAGCCTTCTGGTTGATATTTGATTTGAATATCTTTATCACCTATTTTTTGCACCAACTCTACATCTCGTTCGTTGGTAGCCGAAACCATTACATAAGCACCTGTACCTGTACCGCTATTGCGAAACCATTTGAAAAATCCAGAGTGCAACAATGGGGCAACCCAATAGAGTTGATCTTTTACTTTTTGGATTCTAAAATCTCCTAAATGGGCTTTACTTCCTAGACCAGGATCTTGGCCTATTACTTTGTCACCCAAACGGTGTGCAACTTCTTGGTCTACAATACGGATTTTATCTACAGAGATAGGAGCAACATCTTTAGAGAAGTTTTCTCCTGTTTTTACCTCTCCTATTAGGTCTCTATAAGAGCCAGCTCTAAACCCTGGCCATGTGGCTATACTAATAGAAATAACATAGAGAATACACAAAACGGCTATGCTTGCAGCTATTTTGAATATAATCGATTTTTTTCTGTTGATTAGGCGTAGTTCTAATATAGCAATAGTGAAAGCAATGAAAAATAGGCCCAAAGGTAGTCCTGCAAACCACATATTGATCACAGGCAAGTTCATGTATAAATAAGCCGGGCCAACGACTAATAGAAAAATGACATAAAGCAGTTTTTTTGCTTTATCAAATAAGTTAGATATCTGTTCAGCTTTTGCGCTCATTAGTTATATGTTAAATTAATAATTTAGATTAGTGCTAGTTGCAATTGTATTAAGCAAACAATGCAAAACAAAGTTCTTTATGATAGGTCAAATACTTTGTTTTTTCGACAAAGTGATCATAATGATAGGCAGAACAATGTTTGTATAAGTTTAGCCCTCATTGCCAAATAGTGTTTTGGTACGTGCAAAGGACTTAGCTAAATCGCGCTCAAAATTTTGCCAATTAAAATCGTTGTATGTAATTATGGAAATAAGTGTATCCTTATCTATAGACTCTTCCAATTTAGGGCAAGTGTAGGTTTCTCCATTTTTGACCAATGCTAAAGGAGTACAAAGTTCTCCTGTTCTGTGAGAAACCTTTAGAGCGTTACTTACAAATTGGCCCCATGTCCAGCCTAGAATATGTTTAGGAACCACTGTTTTAGGATTAGCGCCTCTAGTATTCATCAAAAGATCTTCTATGATTTGGGCAGAATACTGATCTTGACATTCTTGTATAAGTGCCAAGAGTTCAAAACCTTCGCTAATACTGGTAGACCGAACATTGTCAAACATCCATTTATTAGAGGGGTTTACCAGAATATGAATTATACGTGTTTTCTCCGTTACAAATTTAGATATTAAATCAACCGTTGTTTTAGTAGAACCATCAGAACCTGCTACAGCGGTTTCTTGAGGAAAGACCAAAACAATTTTGTTTTCTTTTAAGTGGGCTTGCTCGTAAGTGGCTTTGCTTAGAGTATTGCCTCGTATAAAATGGATATTATCTAATATGGATAAAGATTTAGGAAGTTTATCCATTCTGTTGTCTACTATACAGATTTTAGCCTCAGGTTCTACATCACGCAATTCACAAATGAAATTGAGTAAAAGATGTGTATCTGGAGCATTAAAAATTACATAACCATCCTTAAATGGGTTGTTCATAAAGCCTGCTTGTTTTAATTCACCTAAGAATATTTTATAATCAAAAGCTGCGGAAAATAAAGCACCTACGATAGCAATACCAATAGTACTTAGTATAATAGTAAGCCATTTACCAAGAGGGGAACTAGGAGCATTGTCTCCATAACCAACAGTTGTGAAAGTTTGCCAGCTTTGCCAAATTGCCGATGTCCAAGTAGGATAGGCTTCTGGTTCTAGGTACATAACCCCTAAACTGTAGATTACCATGAGGAGGAGAAACCATCCAATTAGAATGAATAGCCATCGTAATGGTCGATATTTACGTACTTGACTAGTAAAATTAAGTTTGTTTCTAAAGCTACGTTGGCGAGGTTGATCATTTTTATGATCAAACACATTTTTCCTGTCCCAATGGGAAAAACGATCTTTTAATCCACGAAACATATCAAATATGATAGCCATATTTCCTTTTTAGTTTTTTCTATAGTTCGTTGAATATTCGCAAGTGATTGATAATCAACACAATCTTTTTATGGTAAAGATTGCTAATGATTTGATGATCAAGAACTAAGAAGTAATTATTTTTTGATTTTTTTGCTGAAATTCAAAAAACAACGAACTATTATTTTAACATAAGGAAGTTAAAAAGAATACAGGAGAATACCAAGCTTTTTAAACCTCTATATGCAAACCATCATAGGCAATCTGAATATGTTTAGGTAAGCTTTTTTGGGTGCTGCTATGAGTTCCCATCATATGGCTCAAATGTGTAAAATAGGTTCGTTTGGAATTGATGCGTTCAGTCATCTCCAAAGCCTCTTCCAAATTAAGGTGAGAATGGTGTGGAAAATGGTGCAAAGCATTCAAAACAACAACATCTAGCCCTTCCAGTTTTTTGAGCTCTTCTTCCTCAATAGTCTTTGTATCTGTAAGGTAAGCAAAGTTTCCAATGCGGAAGCCTAAAATAGGAAGCTGCCCATGCATGATTTCTATTGGGATAATTTGAGTATCTCCAATATAGAAGGGCTGATCTTTAGAAATACTGTGCAAAACTACACGTGGTACCCCTGGATAAGTACCCTCAAAAATATAAGGATAAGCCTGATGGAGTATTTTCTGTACACGAGGATGTGCATATACAGGCATATCCATTTCGTGTTTGAAGTTTAAAGGACGAACATCATCTAAGCCAGAAATATGATCGTTGTGCTCATGAGTCAATAATATACTATCTACTTTTTGAACTTGTTCTCTGAGCATTTGCTGCCTAAAATCTGGCCCTATATCTACCACCAACGTTTGGTCACCTATTTCTATAAGTATAGATACTCGCAACCGTTTGTCTTTGGCATCTTCTGATTGACAAACTTCACAGGCACACCCAATAACTGGAATTCCTTGAGAAGTACCGGTGCCTAAAAAAGTTATTTTCATTGATTTGGGGCTTTCTGTTATAGAAGTTGTTTAAGAATAGAGTTCAAAATAAGCTTTGAGTACTGATATTTACTAGAGCTATGCATTTTTTGAAAGTATAGCCTTAGCTATGGTTTATAAAAATAACAACGATATCGTGAATATCAGCATTTCGATGGCTTTTGACAATTCATTTTTAAACAACTTAATAAATATAAAGGAGGTGAAAAATAAAAAATAAAGATATTAATTCTTTTTTAGGAAATATTTTTTTGACAAAAATGAAGATTATTTTATGTTTTAAAGGGTTGTGTTGGGTTTTTGGGGTTTGCTATTTTTTTGACAAAAGTCGTTTTTTGTTTTTTCTTCTCTACAAGAGATGCTGTTTATTTGTATCAATCAAAGTTTTAAAAATCAAATACCTGATTTATTTACCAAAACAAATTTACGACAATGAGAATGCAAAAATTTATTTTCACAGCGCTTTTAACTTTATTCTTCTTTGGAGAATATGCTACAGCACAAACTGTACAAGTTGGCATCCATCGATATGGAGGATGTACTTCAGATACGTTAAGAGCTTATGGCTGGACACCTGGTGGACCTGCTGGCCCATATACTTACAATTGGAGTAATGGCGATAATACTGAACTGACATATGTGACCACAATAGGAACATATACTTGTACCATGACTAATACTTCTAATGGTGCTACAGGAACAGCTAGTTATTATTTCAATGGTACTGCACCTCTTTCGGGTAGTTTTATCGTAACACCTGCAAGTTGTGGTCAAAATAATGGTGCTGTAGACCTGACCCTAACAGGTGGAGACGGTATCAATACAGTTTACTGGTCTCATGGACCAACTACAGAAGATCTTTCTAATTTAGCAACAGGTGTTTATACTGTTAGCGCATATGATAGTTCTGGTTGTTATTGGGCAGATACAGTATCTGTAGGAACTAGTGGAGGTGCCTTAGCCCTAATTGATTCTACATATTTGTGTGATACAACTAATAGTTGGATTACCACTTATGCTCCTAATGGACAATGGCCTTTTTCATACCAGTGGAGTGATGGTTCAACAAATGATTTTATCAATAATCCTTCACCTGGTACTTATGGATGTACATTGACAGATGCAAACGGTTGCATTGGCACTACATCTATAGTTGTCCCTACTCTTTCTAGTCCTATCAATGCAAGTTATACCGTAACTGATGCAAGTTGTGGTTTGAATAATGGTGCTATTGATTTGACAGTATCTGGAGGAAGTGGAGCATACACTTACTATTGGTACAATCCTATAAGTGGAACAACTACACAAGATCCTTCAGGTTTAGCAGCAGGCACTTATGCAGTTTGGATTGGTGATGGAACAGGTTGTGGGAAATATGTTAGTGGAATAGTAGTAAATGGTGGAAATGCAAGTATTAGTACAAGTACTACAGCGACTACTTGTGGAGCTAACAATGGTTCTGCTACAGCTACAGTGACAGGTATGACTAACCCAACAATTTCATGGTCGGGTATAGGAGTAGCAGGTGCTACAGTTAGTAACTTATCATCAGGTTATTATGCCGTTATAGCATCAGATAGTACATGTACAGTTATAGATAGTTTTTATATTGGAGCATCTACTGCATTGACATTAATCGATTCTATTGATTTGTGCGATACAACTAATAGTTGGATTACTACTTATGCTCCTAATGGACAATGGCCATTTATGTATCAGTGGAGTGATGGTTCTTCTACTTCTTTTATTAATAATCCTACTTTAGGTGCTACTTATTCTGTAACACTTACAGATGCTAATGGGTGTACGGGTACATCTACGTTTAATATACCTAACTCTATTAGTCCTATCAATGCAAGTTATACAGTGACAGATGCAAGTTGTGGTTTGAATAATGGTGCTATTGATTTAACAGTATCTGGAGGAAGTGGAACATACACTTATTATTGGTACAATCCTATCAGTGGAACAACTACGCAAGACCCTTCAGGTTTAGCAGCAGGTACTTATGCGGTGTGGATTGGTGATGGAACAGGTTGTGGAAAATATGTTAGTGGAATAGTAGTAAGTGGAGGTAATGCAAGTCTTAGTGCTACTGGAACGAATACTAGCTGTGGATTGAGTAATGGTTCTGCAACTGCAACTGTTAGTGGCATGACAAATCCATCTATTCATTGGAGCACAGGTGATACAGGAGTGACATCTATTAGTGGCTTAACTGCAGGTACTTACATTGTTTATGCAAATGATGGAAGTTGTTTCTTGACGGATACTGTTACAATCTCTAACTCAGGTAATATTTTTGTTGGAATCTCTCCAGATTCTTCTAGTTGTCCTGTTACAGAATTATATGGATATGGATGGGGAGGAACAGCACCTTATACTTACAATTGGAGCAATGGTGCATCTTCTAGTGTAGTGAGTGGTTTAACACCAGGTACTTATACTCTTTCTGTGACAGATGCAGGAGGATGTACAGATACAGCTAACTATACAATTCAAAATATTTCACCAATATCTCTTTCAAGTATAGTAACTGATGCTAACTGTGGAAACACTGGAGCGATTGATCTTACAGCAACTGGAGGTAGTGGTTCTTTTAGCTACTGGTGGTCTAATGGTGGAAGCACAGAAGATTTGAATAATCTAAACCCTGGTGTATACAATGTATGGGTTTGGGATAATATAAATGGATGTTCTGCCTCTTTAGTTGATACGGTAGGTGGTCAATCTGCACAAATATGGGATTATATTAGTCCTGCTTCATGTTCTTTAGCTACTGGACAGATTTATATCTATCCTGATTCAAGTTCTTGGACAAGTCCATCTTATGTATGGAGTACAGGAGATACTACCGATTATCTAACCAACCTAGCTAGTGGATGGTATGGTTTGACAGTTACTGATGCGTTGTCAGGATGTGTTTATACAGACAATTACTATGTACCAAATGATACTACTTGTATGTTTACAATAGCAGGTAGAGTAAGAGATATATCTGCATCAGGAATTTGCCAATACAGTGGTTCTTCTGCTGCAGCTTACGAAATGGTAAGACTACAACCGTTAGGTTTAATAACCTTTACCAATGCTAGTGGATATTATAGTTTCAATGTGACTACTCCAGGTAATTATACAGTTGAATTCGTGAACTCTGGAGCATCTACTATACAATGCCCAAGTACAAACAGTATTGCAGTTAACAATACAACTTATGGCAACTTCTATGGAAACAACAATTTCTATATAACTAACCCTCCAGTACAAGACTTGAGAGTTAACTTGTATCACTGGTCTACTGTAACACCAGGATTTGCATACTACACAGCATTGAAATACTATAATGATGGAAACAACACAATGAATGGTACCATCACTTATCAGTATGATAGTCAAATTACTTACGATTACTTTACAAATCTTTCTTCTTCTTACTGGACTGGTAGTGCTACTTTAGTAAACCATGATGCCCTTAATCGCACACTAACATTTAGTGTAAGCAATTTGGCAGCAGGTGAACAAGGAAAGATTTATGTATACTTTGATGCTCCAACTACAGCAGTGTTGGGTAATGTAGTAACTAATGTAGCTAGTATTACACCTATAGTAGGAGATGTAACACCTAGCAACAATACAGATATGGATTCTACAATTATTGTAGGTTCTTGGGATCCTAATGACAAGCAAGTGTCTCCTTACCACACGGGTACTGGACATACAGGTGGAATTATTTACTTAAGTGAAGAAGAATTAGAATACACCATTCGTTTCCAAAACACAGGTACAGCTCCTGCTCATAGAGTAGTTATCCGTGATATACTAGATATGAACTTAGATATTAATACTATTCGCGACATGTCTGCATCTCATGATGTGTCTAATATGTATATTGATAATGGTACTTTAGTAGTTGAATTTAACAACATTAATTTACCAGATTCTGGCGCTAACTTCGCTGGAAGTAATGGTTACGTACAATTTACAATCAATCGTTTAGCTGGATTGTCTGCTGGTACTCAAATTCACAACAGTGCTGATATTTATTTCGATTTTAATGCGCCAATCACTACCAATACAGTGATAAGCACAATCGATAATATCACTGCTACAGAGAAACTAGAAGAAGCAGACAATCAGTTTGAAGTACAAACAATGCCTAATCCATTCAACGAACAGTTGACTGTACAATACACTCTAGGTGAGGACACTAACCTAACTATTGAGTTGTACAATGCTGTTGGTGAGCGTGTAAGAGCGTATGAAATGGGAGCTAATAAAGCTGCTGGAATGCATGTACAACAATTGCCTACAGACTACTTACCTGCCGGAATGTACTTACTACGTGTAGAGACAGACCAACAAATAATTACGAAGAAAGTAATTAAGAACTAGGAACGTAAACAGCTAAACAACTAGGCAGCCCATCCCTAACTGGGCTGCCTTTTTTATGCCCTTTCTCAACCCCCTTTTTTGATATTTAACCTTATTTATTTAAATGTCTAAACTTACAAGCTATGAGAAAATTAAATTTTTTAATATGGGTATTAGCACTCTGTTGCTTAACCATAAACGTAGATGCACAATGTCCGAACAATTATACTATTGAGGTACACAAACACCCTACTTGCTCTAACTCTGACAATGGAACACTAAGAGCAGACTATACTACCTACTATGCTGGGACAACTTACCAGTGGAGTAATGGAAGCACTAATAGATATGCCTATAATTTAGCTCCAGGAAACTATTCTGTTACGGCTACAGATCCCTCTACTTGTACTTATACAAATAGTTTCTATTTATCTGCATCTCCTACAGGAATGACTGCTAATTTATATTCTAATACTTGTAATAATGCTTATGTAGCAGTTTCTTCTAATGGACAGTGGCCTTATACTTATCAGTGGAGCTCTGGAGATGTAACATCATCAATAACAAACCCTGTACCCGGAGTATATAGTTTAGTTCTTACTGATGCTGATGGTTGTGTTGCTACAGGCTCTCATACTATATTACCTTATTCTGTTCCTACCATTACTTATACAACTCAAAATGCAACTTGTGGAAATAGTGATGGCACAGTCGATTTAACAGTAACAGGAGGAGATGGACCATTTACCTATTATTGGTATACAGGACAACAAACTACTCAAGATGTTAGTAACTTACCTGTTGGCCAACACACAGTTAGAATAACTGACAACAAAGGATGCAATAGATATGAATCTATAATTATTGATGGGCCTAAAGTTACATTGGCTGGAACTAATCTGAGTTGTGGATTGACTAATGGGAGTATGACGGCAACAGTACATAATGCCTCTAATCCAACTTATCTTTGGAGCAATGGAGCAACTTCTGCTACTATCAATAACTTAGCAGCAGGTTCTTATTCTGTAACTGCATCAATTGGAGGTTGCCAGTTAACAAGCTCTAGATACATATGGGATGGAGGATCCCTCAACTATATCTCCCTTACGGATTCTCTTCAAGGATCTGGAGGATGCGCACCAGATTCTCTTATGGCTACAACATGGGATGGATCAGGTAGTTATTTTTATCTATGGAGTACAGGAGAAACCTCACAGACTATTCACAATATTGTACCTGGTGCTACTTATTCTGTTACTCTAACAGATGCTATTGGTGGCTGTACAGGTGATACTTCTATTACTATAGGTTCTGCTAATCTTAATCTAACAGCAACAGTTACTGATGCAACCTGTAGCAACAGTGATGGTGCGGCAGACCTGACTGTATCGGGTGGTTTTGGTAGTTATACTTACTTATGGTCTCCAGGTGGCTATACAACAGAAGATATTAGTAATGTACCTGCAGGATCATACACTGTAGATGTGCAAGAAACTGGAACCAATTGTATTAGTCAATTAACTGTATTAGTAGGTGCTCAGTCTGTTACTGTCAATACTGTAGATGCAACTTGTGGGTTGAATAACGGTAGTAT
>JAAEPD010000431.1 GCA_024222455.1 Aureispira sp. | reverse complement strand
TGTGGGATACCTTGTATGTGTTTTGCATCTTTTGATATGCTTCGTCTATTGTCATTCTGTATCTTTTTTATCATCCTCAAACAAATATCCAAAGACTCCGCTATATCTTTCGACTTTTGGAGTTCTTGGATTTTTTGTTTTAGTTTACGGTTCATTATAGGAGTGTAGTTTGCATTGTGCTTGCCACTGCATTTTTACAGTTTTTAATGTTCTCTTTAAAATAGCTATTTTTTAATTCAATCCCTATCGGGTATCTATCCATTTGTATAGCCTTTACTGCCTCACTGCCTACTCCACTAAAAGGAGAAAAAACCTTATCTTTAGGGTTAGACCATAATAAATAACAATTTTCTATAACGCTTAACTGAGTAGGAGTCATGTGTTTTTCGTCTTGTTTGCCTTTTGCTTTTCTATACCCACTTATTACATCTGACTCATTAATATCCATCCATACTGGTTCTGCTAACTTACACCAAACATCAAAAGGAATGTTATTTTGAATAGGTTTTTCGTTTTTACCTGGCTTTCTGAATGTAATTACATAATCAGCTAGACCAGGGCGATTAATAGAACTATCTCTTTTGGTTTGGCCATGCATTAGTTGCTGGTTTTTTGTCCTAACTGCTGCTAGTTGTGGATTCTTTCTAATCATCTTTTCTGCATGAAAATAAAAACCTACGCTTTGCATGAGTCTTATTAAATCTCCTCTTAAATCCTTTATAGATAAAAACCCATCTTTGCCCTTAGATGTAGTACCTTGCATTATGTGCATTGACATTAGTCGGCCTGGCTTAATTACCCTAAATAACTCAGGAGCTAAAAAAGAGAACTGTTTAAAAAATTCATCATCATTTTTTACATTAGAAAAGTCCTTTGGGTCATCAGAGTAAGTGTATAGGTCTGAAAAAGGAGGACTAAAAAAAGAATAGTCGATACTATTGCTATCTATGTTTTTTATCGCTGAGTTGCAATCGTCATTAATTAGCGTGAAGTCGTTATTTCTTACTGTTTCCTCTAATTCACTGGTAGCCATTATCTTTTTTTTGTAATCTGTGTTTGCTGAATATTTAGCCATTTCTTTTATCTTTTGATAGTGTTTATATTGCTTTTCTAGTATAGTGCTTCTTACGTTTAATTGACTTTGAGGAACTAAAAGATGTACATTTACCTCTTTTTCTTGACCGAATCTATATTCCCTTCTTACACCTTGGAAAAAGGGCTCAAATTTAAAATCATAGCTACAAAATAATTGATTCCTTGCGTTTTGAAAGTTCATGCCAAATCCCGCAATGGATAGCTTAGTGATTAGTACTTTAAATTTACCGTCCTTAAAGTCGTTTAGGTGTTTATTTTTTAGTTCTGCCTTTTGGCTACCATGCACATTTACTGAGTCGTTTAGTACTTTTTCTAACTCTTTTGCTTCATAATTATTGAGAGTCCACACTATCCATTGTTCATTTGAGTTGTTGACTAACTCTTTTGCTTTTTTAATCCTCTTTTCTAAAGTCCTTTTTAGGTCTTTATGTATATCAGTAGCCGATACGGCAACGGATGCAAAAAGTGTATTTGTATTGTTTTCAACAGGGATAAGATGCTCATAGTATTGGATAGTAGGTAATATATACTTACTGCCATCGAATCCTAATGTACTAGGGTTATCTACACTTATAGACCAAGTGCATACATATTTCCAAAAATTATCAGTAGCATGTTTTTTTAATCTCCACTTATTAGATGCCTTTATTTTAGTGTCATTCACAAAAAACATAGCTTTCATATTGTTATAGGTATCATACCCCAAAAACTCTACAGTCTGGCCTAGCTCTATGTGATCGTTAGGAGAAGGAGTAGCGGTACAAGGTAGTTTATATTCGAAGCCCTTAAAGCTTTCTATTAGTAACCTGCTTAATTTTCCATCTTTGCCCTTCAGTATACTAGACTCGTCTAATACGACTCCTATGTATTTGGATAGGTCTATGTTTTTTATCTGTTCGTAGTTTGTTATATCTATATTAGTGGTATCTATGTTAAACTTAGTAGCCTCCTTTTTAGTCTGACTTACTACTGATAATTGAGTAAGAACTAAAACTTTGCCTTTTGCGTATTTACCGACTTGGTACGCCCATTCTAGCTGCATAAATGTCTTACCTAATCCACAATCAGCAAAGATAGCAAAACGCCCTTTTTTTAGTGCTATTTTAACTATATAGCGTTGAAAATGATCTAGTTTGTCATTCAAATCAGAATCTAATACATCAAATCCACTACTTATTATGCTCTTTTCTTTACTATTTAAAAATTCCTTATAATCCATATCTAAAATATTTTTCGTTAACAATTAAGTACATCACAAATATGAGGGTAAAAAACCACAATTCCAAATTTAATTTAAAAAAACTTTCAATATTTGCTATTCTCGAATATAGTATATATATTTGTTGAGTCGATATGA
>JAAEPD010000430.1 GCA_024222455.1 Aureispira sp. | reverse complement strand
GGTTGCTTTTAAAAGCAATCGGTGGGATTTAGTCATGGAAAAAATTTGGTCGCCTGCGGCTTAAATCCGAAACTTTGAAATACACCCTGATTAGGCTATATTTACAAATAAAAACAGGAACCATCCTAATTAGAACGATTCCTATTTTTAGTCAATTTTTATATCTAGCTATTCTGCATACCCATTGTCTTTCCATGCAGTTATTTTATTGATTTCGTCGGATGTTAAAGAGCCGTTTTTAGGCATAGTTTTATCGTCCAATACCTGTTTTGTGAAAAGTGTTGCATCTGTCAAAACTGGTTTCAATCCAGCATAAGTTGTATAATCTCTTCCAGCAGCGGGAGTACTTCCACTATGACAAGTTGCACATTTTGCATCAATAATTGATTTTACATCATCATAAGTAGTTGTTTCTTTAGCACAGGAGGTACCTAAAATAGAAATCATGCCTAAGGCCATTGAACCTAATAATAGTTGCTTTTTCATTAGTCAAGTAATTTTCAAAAATTAAGAAATTAAGATTTGCTACAAATTGTGTGAATACATTTCTAATGAATTAAAGTTACGGATGGGAGTTGGTCTCACAATTTGCATGGAAACAAATTTAATGTTTATACATTTAAAATGCAATAAGCAAAATTTTGGAGAGAAAAATTAAGGATTCTCCAAAGTGTATAACCCGTTAGAATTCTTAGTTTTAGGCTGATTTTTTGTTCGTTCAAATTCTTTGTAAATAATTTCTAAGCTCCTCCAAAAATCATGATTTTGAGGATAACCTGGATTTATACG
The DNA here is from genome assembly GCA_024222455.1 of Aureispira sp. Lineage (GTDB taxonomy): Bacteria > Bacteroidota > Bacteroidia > Chitinophagales > Saprospiraceae > JAAEPD01. The sequence goes on along the minus strand of JAAEPD010000430.1, from coordinate 13,039 downwards.
GTACTGATTGGCTGTAGTCATTCTATACGGAAAAATATGTACTGGTATTTGAGTTTGCCCATTGTCCATAGCTTCTGTTGCCAATATATAAATCATAGGAATCCGAAGATCAGTCATAGCCAAACAGCCTACTGAAGCAACATTGCCATGTATACAAATAGCACTTCCCATTTGTGCTTCATGGGCATTGCGGATAGAGTCTACGGCATTAGGATAATTGATACGTAATGATAAAATATAATCGCTATGAGGATTAAAGTAATCTATAAAATAGCAACCTTCAGGAACTTGCCAGTCGCCTTCTCTTTGTTTAGGACCTAATTCGGTCATACCTTTATAAAAATGGTAGGTTGTCAACAACCTAAATGTTTTATCTTTTTTTGGTTTAGCCCATATTTCCATTTCTGATTCATCTTTGAATGCTCTTAAGTATAAATCTATCTCAAAACTATTGATTCCTTGCTGCATTAGCAGTTTTTGAACAAAGGTCTTGTGGCTAGCATAGGCGTTTTGAACAGATAGAAATTGTAGTTGTTGAGTTTTGAATGTTTTAGGAGCAGTGGTTGCCCAGTTTTCTAAGGAAACAGTGTCAAGCAAGGCAATCTCTGCATCAAAGGTTTCTGGTTTATTATAATCCCATTCCCAATAGATGGTATCGTTGTCAATAGGCATATCTTCTACATCCTCAAGTATAGCTTTTATTTCTAATAGCTCTTGAGCAAAGGAATCTTCTGCTGTCAGCAGTTTTTCGTAGGATAGGGTAGTTAGGTTTTTGTTGGAAGTTGTATCTTTGTGGACTAATTGTTCTGAAGGGAGTATGGATTCAGTGCATCCTGAATTAAATAGATTAATTAGGATTAAAACAAACAAAGTTTTTTGCATTATAGTATGGTTATAGTTTGTATCTATAGTCCGTGAAGTTTTTCTAATCAATTAGTTGAAAACATACGAACTTTTATTATGCTATAATGTCAGATAATCAATAGGTTACAGTATTGCCCTAAAACAACTAAATTTGTGAACTCACAGCAAGATTTTTTTTCTAAGCAACAGTATATCTATCTCTGTTTAGTGCTCATAGCAGTTTTTACTAGCTTTTGGGGTTATGCCTATGGCATTGGTGACCACATGACCTTTTTGCCGATTATAGAGAAGCTAAATGATCCAGAATATCTACCTTTTGATACTATTTATAGTATGCGATTAGAAGGCTATGATACTCGAATATATTATGCTTATCTCTGTTTGGGGATTATGAAAATTGTAGGCTTGCCAGCAACTTTCTTTTTGGCAACAGTGCTATCTAATATTGCTATAGGAATAGCTTCCTACAAAGTAACTTTTCGGCTGACAGACAATAGGGCTGCTGGCTGGCTAGCCACCCTTGTAGTACTCACCGTTCAGACCGTAACGGCAGGAACTGATTCTACCATGTATTGCGATTTGTTTTCGCCTGGAGATTTGGCCTTTGCCATTGGGTTGTTCATGTTTTTGGCTATGATGAATCGACAGTTTTTATTGCTAGGGATTTTAGCCGCAGTATCTACGCTTATGCATATTTTGATAGGAGGTGTTTTAGGCTTCTTGTTTTTTGGATATATCGTTCTTGTTAGCTTATTGGATAAAGATTTTAAACAATTGCTTAGCAATAAGTGGTTTTGGGCAGGAGGAATCATTTTTTTGTTGGGAGTAGCAGGGCATATTTATCCATACAGTGCCCAACTAACAACTATAAAAATGTCTGACGAGACTTTTATAGAAACTTATGGTTACTATAGGATCCCACACCATATTATACCATCTTACTTTTTGTATAAAGCTGAGTTGAGGAGTCTAATTTTATTGATTTTAATGTTTTGTACACACTTGTTTTTATGGAAACAATTAGGGCAAAAAAAGGAATGGCAAAGGCTATTTATATACTGTTTTACCGTACTAACTTTGTTTTTGATTGGAGGCTATTTATTTGTAGAAATTTGGCCTAGTAGATTGTGGGTAACACTGCAAGTTTATAGGTATTATTATATTATAAAATGGCTAAACTTGATCTTGTGTAGTACTTGGGTGGTCACCTTATGGGCTAATCCGAAATACCGATATTGGGGACTAGCACTAGCTTTGGCAATACCTCTACATACCTTAGGTGCATTGCTTGTCATTGCTTTTGGAGCTTTAGTCTTTTTAGAACGATATGTAGTGCCTAAATTTGCTTTAGAAAAACAGTTTGAACAGTTAACTTCTTTATCTGGGATCGTTGTTAGTGTCTTGGTGGTGTTAGCCTACTTCTTAGGCTATGGGATTATTTTAGTGTACAGTGTTACTTTATTGTTTATCGCCTTATTTGGATTGGGACAGTATAGCCCTAAAATGCTTAAATTAGCAGCAGTAATACATATTTTGGTAGTAGGCAGTTTGATCACAAGCTGGAGTCTTTTTCCACGTTACGAATTGGAAGACCCTGAGTCTTTTGGATTTAGTTATTTTGTTACTGGACAGTTTAGTGAAGAAGACTTGAGTAAAGAACGTAAGGAGTGTCATGAGTTGATAGAGTATATCAGAAACTCTACTCCTTCCAATGCAGTGTTCCTCACACCACCAGATGAAGATCGTTTCCGAATGTTGGCAGAGCGTGCAGTGGTTGTAGATCCTAGAGGATATCCTTTTGGAGATGAGACCGTGATGGTTTGGCGAGAGCGCTTAGAAACCTGCTATGGACCAACTACTCATAGGCATATCAATACTGCTATCCCTCAAAACTATATACCCAATTATAGGAAAATGACGGATGAGCAAAGACTCAAAATTGCTCAAAAATATAAGGTGGATTATATCGTGCTCAATGCTCATTGCACAACAGCAATGCCCACCATTTTTGACAATGGAATGTATAAGCTGATTCAATTGAAATAAGCTAACAGAGCTATCTCTCCAAATTTTGAAGGTTTAATGTTCTAATGTTGAATGCAGAACAAGCCATCTAATCTTTTCTAAACTAAGGTTTGAAAATAGTTTTTAGTTTGACATAGAAATTAGTATACGTCTTAAAAGGCATTAAAAAATCAACATTCAAACATTCAACATTTGGCTTAAATAAGCTAATTGATTATTGGAATCCAACTTCAAAAAATACTATATTTACATCCTTTTGGTTATAAATCATCAACAGAACAATTTTTTGTTTATAAAAAGACATAGTGTGTGAAGTTTTTTTAATGAATTGATAATTAAGAGTGTAGGAAAATCCACTACTGTTTTTAGCTTGATAAAGTTAAAAATGCACGCACTATTAAAAAAAATAAGCTTTGGCAAAGAAGACAACTAAGAAAAGCGATAAAAAGAAGAAGGTAACCCCTTTAATGGCTCAGTATAACAGCCTTAAGGCTAAGTACTCTGATGCAATTTTATTGTTTAGAGTAGGAGATTTTTATGAGACCTTTAGTACTGATGCTATTACAGCAGCTAATGTGCTTGGAATAGTCTTGACCGCAAGGAATAATGGTTCTTCTAAAGTAGAATTAGCAGGTTTTCCACATCATTCTTTAGATACTTATTTGCCTAAGTTGGTACGTGCTGGTTATCGAGTAGCGGTTTGTGATCAGTTGGAAAAACCTAGTAAGGACAAAAAAATTGTAAAAAGAGGCGTGACAGAGGTGGTGACACCTGGTGTAACACTAAATGATAAGATACTAGATCATAAGAGCAACAACTATTTGGCGGCTATTCATTTTGGCAAAAAAAATAGATTAGGGTTGGCCTTGTTGGATGTATCGACAGGAGAGTTTTTGGTGAGTGAGGGAGATCCTTCTTATATTGATAAACTCTTGCAGAGTTTTACCCCTTCAGAGATAATTTATTCTAAATCGAGCAAAAAAGAGTTGGTCAAACGTTTTGGAGATAAGTGGTATATCTATGGGGTAGATGATTGGGTGTTTATGGATGATTATGCTCAAGAAAAACTGCTTAAACAGTTTGAAGTAGCATCACTCAAAGGCTTCGGAATCCAAGATTTAGCTTTAGCGCAAATTGCAGCAGGTTCTATCCTACACTATGTAGCCACTACCGAAAACACCAACCTGAAGCATATTAGTACAATATCTCGTATGCAACCTGATCGCTATGTATGGTTAGATAAATTCACTATACGCAATTTGGAGTTGATTCATTCTCCACATCCTTCAGGTATTTCCCTTTGCCAGATTATTGATAGTACTATTTCTCCAATGGGTACGCGTCTATTGAAAAAATGGATACTCCTACCACTGAAAGATAAACAGGCGATTAATGCTCGACATGAGATTGTTCGTTTCTTTATAGATGATCAAGAAATAGCTGAAACTATAATTGCCCAAATTAGGCAGATTGGTGATTTGGAACGCTTAATTTCTAAGGTGCCTTTGGGTAAGATTAATCCAAGAGAGGTTAAGCAGTTATCTAGAGCTTTGCATGCTTTAGAACCTATTAAGGATATTTTAGCTAAGTCTAATAATGCACAGTTACAATCGATTGCAGAACGTATTCAGCTTTGCAAAATCATCAGAAATAGAATAGATACAGAGTTGGTTGCAGAGCCTCCTGTTAAGTTAGATAAAGGAGGAGTGATTGCAGATGGTGTATCCAAAGATCTAGATGAGTTGAGAGATATCATCAAAAATAGCAAAGAACACTTAGAAAGAATACGTGTAAAAGAGGCTAAAGACACAGGTATAGAAACTCTCAAAATTGGTTTTAATAATGTGTTTGGCTTTTATTTAGAGGTAACCAATAAGTACAAAAATAAGGTCGAAATCCCCGAAGCTTGGGTGCGTAAACAAACACTAACCAATTCGGAACGTTATATTACAGAGGATCTCAAGAAATTAGAGGTTAAGATATTGGGCGCAGAAGAAAAAATCTTGGCTTTGGAGAATAAGTTATTCACAGAGTTGGTCTTTTCGTTGGCAGACTATATACAACCTGTACAATCTAATGCTGTTTTGGTAGCTAAACTAGATTGTTTGTTATCTTTTGCCAATACAGCTATTCATAATAATTATTGCCGTCCACAGATCAACGATAGTTTGATAATAGATGTGGAAGATAGTCGGCATCCTGTGATCGAAAAGCAGATGAAACTAGGTGAAGAATATGTACCCAATAATATTTATTTAGACAATAGCGAACAGCAGATTATAATGATAACGGGGCCTAATATGGCTGGTAAATCTGCGCTCTTACGTCAAACTGCTTTGATTTGTCTGATGGCTCAAATGGGTAGTTTCGTTCCTGCCAAACAGGCTAAACTAGGGATTGTTGATAAGGTTTTTACTAGGGTAGGAGCTTCTGATAATATCTCTTCTGGTGAGTCTACTTTTATGGTAGAAATGAATGAAACTGCTAGTATTCTGAATAATATTTCAGAGCGTAGTTTGATCTTATTGGATGAGATTGGGAGAGGAACAAGTACCTATGATGGTATTTCTATTGCTTGGTCTATTGCAGAGTTTTTGCACAACAATACTCTTGCAAATCCTAAGACCTTGTTTGCTACTCATTATCATGAGTTAAATAGATTGGCTGACCGTTTCCCTCGCATCAAAAATTATAATATAGCAACCAAAGAGGTTGGTCAGAAAGTGATCTTTTTACGCAAACTTCAACCTGGAGGTTCCAAGCATAGTTTTGGTATTCATGTGGCCAAGATGGCTGGTATGCCTCGATATATAGTAGAGCGTGCAAATGAAATCCTAACACAGCTAGAACAAAAAAGTATTGGGGCTGATAGCATTGATGATAAACTAGAAAGGGTGCAAGCTCCTATGCAATTGAGTATTTTTGGTGCAGAAGCTGATCCTAAACTAGAAAAACTGAAGGAAACATTGGAGGATGTAGATCCTAATAGAATGACTCCTATAGAGTGTATGCTCAAACTCAATGAACTAAAAGGTATGTTGGAGGATTAGTAGTCTATGAAAAAATCCTTATTAGCATTAGTTGTACTTATAGCTGCAATCACTTTCATAGTAGGTTTTTTAGACCCTTTTTATCTAGGGGTAGATTATATGGGAGAAGGTCTGCCTATGGCATTTGGGCAACTGTTTTGTTGGATAGCAACCTTGAAACTTTGGACGCTTTATCATGTCTTTTTTAGTTATAATAAACAGACAACTAACCAACAGGAAAATCTAAGCATTTTTATAGCAATGACCTTGCTTATTAATATTGTTAATATAGTAGTTGATCCCTTTCATATAGGGCCTATTTATGATGACAATACCTATGGAGAGGCAGGTCTAAATCTTTTTGGGATATCTATAATAGGAACTTTATTGTTTTTTGATTTATGGGTATTGTATCAATATGTATTTTGGCGTTATAAGCAGAGTTTAAAAACCTATACTAAAACAACTCCTTTTTTTAGGAGGAATAGAGCTATTACCCTTTTTAGTTATTTTCTTAATGAACCCTAATGCTAGGTGGGATTTATATCTTATTGTATATGTTATGGGGACTACAGGTGTCGCATTTGTTTGGTGGCTCTATACTGCAAAAAAGTATTATAACTTCAATTATAGATCATCAAGACAAGGATTGAGTGATATATTAGATGATTCTATCTAACAACTCAACTACCTTATTTCCGAATCCATTTTTGTTCATAGCCAGGAGCAGCCGAAAAACTGACATTTATCACAAGGGTATCTCCAATTGTGTTGATTGTGCTATTGTAGTATTCTCCATCACTACCCAATTCTTGGGCGGTAAATCTATAAAGAGCAGAGACTACAGGTGTTATACTATTCCACTTACCTTGCCCCACGTTAAAAGACCCATCAGGAGTGCTAGTGATTGTTCCTACACCATTACTACAAGACACTTCCATACCTAAATATCGACCATCGCTACTGTATATTCGTTCCCATGTTCCATCCAATTCTGTGGCAGTGTGTTTAGCCTTTCTACAGCTGGTATTGCTTAGTATTACTAAGACTAACAAGCTTAAAAACAATCCCTTCATAGTAGATTATTAATCTAATAATATTAATAAAAAAAGGAGTAACAACGCAGACTTTACATTGTTACTCCTTATATACATTTATCTAATTCGATTAGACATTATAAATCTCGTCAATAATACCTTTGTAGCGTTCTAATACTACACGACGCTTAAGCTTCATAGTTGGTGTCAATACACCAGATTCTACTGTCCACTCGTCTGTGATCAATTCAAATTTCTTGATTTGCTCAATCTTACTAAAGTTAGGATTCAAACCATTGATAATACTTTGGTAATGTGCCAAAACTTTAGGGTTTTTAGCAATCTCCTCTTTAGTAGTCCAAGAGATATTGTTGTCCTTGCACCAACTTTGTAATGCTTCCCAAGAAGGAGTAATTAGACCAGAAACAAATTTTTTGCTTTCACCAATTACCATCATTTGCTCAATAAAGAAATCCTCTCTAAAGCGACCTTCGATAGGAGCTGGAGCTACATATTTACCACCAGAAGTTTTTAGTAATTCTTTCTTACGGTCAGTAATTTTTAGGAACTCAATTCCCTTTTTATTTTTAACCAATTTACCAACATCACCAGTTCTAAACCAACCATCTTCTGTGAATTCTTCAGCAGTTTTTTCTGGCTTATTGTAGTAACCTTGCATTACGTTAGGTCCTTTTACTAAGATTTCTCCAGCACCAGCACCATATTTTTCAGCATCAACTTCAATTTTGATATCAACATTATTTAGCACAGGTCCCACTGTACCCAACATGGCCTCATAAGGTTTGAAACCATTAATAGATAATGCTGGAGCTGTCTCTGTCATACCATAACCTTCTCTAATCGGAATACCAATAGCAGAGAAGAACTGAGCCATCTTGCGAGGACAAGCAGCAGCACCTGTTACGATACCGATGACACGACCACCAAGTGCTTCATGTACTTTAGAGAAAACCAATTTATTGGCTAATCCCCATTTGATAGAGTTAAAACCAGATGGTTTCCAGTCGAACTCAAATTCATTAGTTAAGTTTTCTGCCCAAGAGAATATTTTCCAACTTAGACCACCTTTTGTTCTTGCACCATTTACAATTTTCTCATATACTTTCTCTAGCAAACGAGGTACCGTAGTAAAGAAGTGAGGTCTGAACTCTTTCAAGTTGTCACCTAGTGTATCAATACTTTGTGCATACATAATACTTACTCCTTTCTTGAAATAAGCATAAGATACTGTACGCTCAAAAATGTGGCACAATGGTAAGAAACTTAGCGCAATATGTCCATTTTCGATAGGAACGATAGGCAATACAGCTTCGATATTCGAAACGATGTTATGATGTGTCAACATCACACCTTTTGGTTTACCTGTAGTTCCAGAAGTGTAAATCAAGGTAGCTAAATCTCCTTCTTTTACAGCAGCTTTTCTTTCTTCTACACCTGAAAGATCTCCTTCCTCAAAAAGTGTTTCCCAATGTTTTACTTCAGTGCCATTTGCATCTTTTTCGCCTTCAGCAGTATCTGGGTCAAAAGTGAAAATGCCTTTCAAACTAGGTATGTTAGGTTGAGCTTTGCGTACTTTTTCTAACAAATCGCCATGACCTACAAAGCAATACTTAATTTTAGCATCATTGAATATATATTCATAATCAGCTGGGCTAATAGTAGGATAAACAGGTACATTGATTGCACCTACCTGTTGCATTCCAATATCCATTACATTCCATTCTGGACGGTTGTTGTAAGAGATTAGAGCTATTTTATCACCAGGTTGAACACCTAGTTTCATGAGACCTAAACTTATTTTATTGGCAGTAGCTATAAATTCTTTCGTGCTATATGAATCTACACGACCACTCATGTGCTTGCCTGCTACACAACGATCTAAAGGGTATTTTTCTAGCTGATAATAAGGTATATCAAAAAGTCTTTTGATCTCCATAGTTTTTATTGGTTTTTGTAAATGTTGAGGATATAAATTACTATTCAATAGGGAACGGTTCCCCTAAGATTTTGATGTGCACAAAAAATGCCTGGTTGAATATAGGAAATTATCTTCTTTTTGCTATAAAAAAACTTAATTTTATAAACATACTCTGCGAAATTTTCGCAAGGAATGAATATTTACTAAACTACAGTTTACATATGTAGAGGGGGGAATTCTTTGATTATGCGTTGTTATAGGGTATTTATTTTTTAAGGGTTTTGCTGAAATCTAAAAAATAGTGGAGCATTATTTTAAATAAAGCAGTTTGTAATCGTAACTTTTTCAGTGCTTTTGCATTTAATGTAGGAGTATCGTGTTGGTTAGTACTCACTGATTCCAACCTAATTTTATCACTTTTCATAACCTTGGTGCCATGTTATCTACACTTATCGTTGTTATGTCATTGATAACCACAGCTGTTATCTATCTTTTTCTGCCATTAGAAGCTAAATGGTGGTGTGTAGTTCCTTTGGCACTTGCTACAGGAGCCTTTGTGATTCGTAAAGGGATTAATGAATGGTGGTACACTAAATTTCCTTTAGGTTTAGCGAAAAAAGAAAAAGAAATTTTGAATAAGTTTCTACCTTATTATAGAAACTTGGATGAAGAGCACAAGACTATATTCGAACAGCGGGTTGCCGTTTTTAGAGTACAGAAGGAATATAAGATGCGCGGAATAGAACAAGTGCCTGGCGATATTCAGTTGTTGATGTCTGGAGTAGCCATTCAGTTGACTATGGGATTAGCTCATCAAAAAGAGTTTTATCCAGAACTAGGTGTTGTGGTTATGTTCCCTAAAACTTTTATTACACCAGATTATCATGAGCAGTTGCATGCCGTTGAGTTCAATAAGGATGTTTATGATTGCTTGTTGATGTCTATCAATATGTTTGTACATGGGATTACTAAGCCTAAGAATTATTATAATATAGGAATTCATGGTTTTGCGAAAGCATGGAAAGCTTATAATGATATAAAAGATAGTGATATTCCTTATAAAAATACCAAAGAGCTTTTGGTCAAGTTACATCAATTAAGAGGGTTTAAGTTGGGGTATCAATTCCAATATACTGCCTTGCCGACCATGGAAGTCTTTGAGATGTGTGTAGAACACTTTTTTGAAGTACCCGAAAAAATGCAAGAGGTATTGCCAGGAGTATATGCTTCTTTGATGAATATGTTTATGCAAGATCCTGCAAATAGGAGCAACCCTATCATTCAGGTGCCTGTAGCTGTACCCAATCCTATAGAGGGAGAAGAAGTGAACGAAGCTGAAGATCCAAAGGAGGATGACAATCAATCTGCTGCATAAAATGTTGCCTAGTAAAGAAGAAATAGAGAAACTAGTCCATGAACAAATAGCTCAAAACGAAAAATTGGGCCATAGTTCTGGAGGTAGTGGCCATTTAGGCTGTGTTAGTTATACCTTAGATAAAATAGATGAACCTACCCAAACAAAAACAGCTTGGGAGGTTCATTATCATTATACCATAGTGGTAGAGACAGAATTTACCTACTATCCAGATAACCCACCTTACGAGACTCCACATTCGGGAGTATTAATTCTAAAAAAAGAAGCTTAAATAAAATAAATTGAACAAATATTCAGTTTATTTACACCGAAATACTATCTTCATACATCTAGGTAGATGATTAGTAACAAAATCATTATTAAAAATAGAAGTATGAAATATATATGGTGTCTTATTTTTAGTACAATATTTATTCTTTCGAGTCAAGCACAAAGCAAATCCAAACTTGAATCAGTAAAGGTTGGTGTAGCTCCAATCATTTCCTTAGGTTGGAATTTATATCATTGGTATCAACGACCTAACAATCATGAGTTCTCAAAAGTCTCAGGACATCGTTCTGCAGGTCAGGCGCTCAATGTTTTACCTTCTTGTCGAATAGGAGCATTGATCCAATTTGATACAGAACGCCTACATCATGGTTTGGCTTGGTATAGCAGTTTTTTTCTGACAATAGAAGGGGGGATTGACTATACTCCATTTAGTTTTGATATGGATGAACGCAAAGGGCAAAGTGCAATAACTTTTCCTGTACAGGTTGGTTCTTTGATCCCATTTAGTGGTTCTGCTCTGACTTTAGGTTTAGGAGTTCAGTTTTCTCGCATGGAGTTTAATAGAAATACAGTGGTATATGAAGATTTAAAAAATCCATTTTTTGTTACTTATTTTTTAGAACTAGGAATCATACCCCATGAGATAGATGGAGGATATAGTTTTTTGGGAGGGGCTAATTTTTTTGTACGAGTAGGGCTCGGTGATTATGAGGCTGTTACTATAAATTTAGGTTTTCGAGGTTTTATAACTTTTGCGCCAGAAGGATATTAGGTTTTTCTGAGGTTTTAGAGTTTATTTAAAAAAAGTAATAATCATGAAATTATTCTGTAGCATATTCTTATTAATAGGACTTAATATCCAAATAAGTACCGGCCAAGATACTCCAAACGAAAATACCAACTCCTCCAATATGTATTTAGGCTCTATGGTTTCCTTATCATGGAATGTATACCATTGGTATCAACAACCGTCTAATTATCCCTTTGCTCAAGTATCTAATGGGCAGCGCTCTATGGGGCAAGTGCTTAATGTATTGCCTTCTATGCGTTTAGGAATGTTCTTTATTTTTGAGAAAGGCACTAAAAATATGGGATTAACTATAGAATCAGGATTTAATTATATGCCGTTTGGCTTTGATTTAGACGAGCGGAAAGGGCATGGAGCATGGAGTGTACCTTTACTAACTTCCTTGATTTTGCCAATAGGTAAAGGCAAGGATGCTAAAGCTGCTGCCTTGTTTTTGGGACTAGGGGCACAGTTTTCTAGAACAGAATTTCACAGAAATACAGAGAAATATATGGATTTAAAAAATCCAGGGTTTGTCACCTTTATTACTGAAATAGGCATTGGATTAGGTGACTTTTTTGATAAAAAATATGGGGTTTCTAATCGTGTTAACTTTTTTGCTAGAGGTGGTTTAGGTTTATATGAAGCTATAACCATAGACACAGGTGTTCGCTTGATGTTGGGAAGGGCTAAATTAAGACAAAAATAAATAACTTAGACTATGCATAAAATATATCTTATCCTATTATTGGGGCTATTGACCCAGTTGTCAACTGCTCAACAGCAAAAGAGTTTTTCTAATGCTCTAGGTATTGGCTTTGTAATTTCTCCAGAATGGAACTTGTACAGTTGGCAGCAACGACCCAATAATGATCAAATAGCTTTGGCTTCGGGGGGAAATCGCTCAGTAGGGCAAGGTGAAAATGTATTGCCTTCGGGGAGAGTTGGACTTTTATTTGAAATAGAATATGGAAGAAAAACTTCTAAAAGCACTTTTTCTTTTTTAGTGGAAGGAGGGGTGAGTTATATGCCTTTTAGTTTTGATTTGGCAGAGCGCAAAGGGAAAGGTTCCTTATGTTTTCCTATTGTTACCTCCCTTATTTTTCCTTTGGGATATTCTGAGCAGGCTTTTTTTGTGGGGGGAGGTGTTCAATTTTCTCAAATAGAGCGAAGTAAAAGAATAGACAAATACAAAGACTTGAAAAATCCATTTTTTCTGACCTATGTTTTGGAATTAGGGTATTCTCCTTTCTATAGAGATGGAGGTTATGGTCTAATAGGTATACCTAAAGTTTTTGTACGAGCAGGCTTGGGAGAGTATCAAGCAATGACTGTTGATGTGGGGATACGGGTTCTTTTGGGAGCATATGCCTATATTTATAATTAGACTTTAGTAAATAAACTAATAGCTATAAAAAGAAGCTTAATTAAATAAATTGAATAATTGTTTAATCTATTTGCGCCAAAAAAGTGTTTTAATACATCTAGGTAGATGATTGGTAATAACACCATCATTAAAAATAGAAGTATGAAATATATATGGTGCATTATTTTTAGTATAATATTGGCTGTTTGTGCCGTCCTGAAATAGGTTGACAGAATTATGAAATTAAAACCCAAGATCTAATTGCTTAGGGTCGTGTTTGTCATTATTTTGTTGATACGTAAAAACTTCTAGCACAGGTCTTTTTTCAAGAGGCAGAGTTTGGACGT
>JAAEPD010000429.1 GCA_024222455.1 Aureispira sp. | reverse complement strand
CATATATAGAGAATCACAACGATTCTAAGCAAAGTGATAACTCGAATAATATTTCTTTAGAATAGTCAGGGGACTTATAGTCCTAATTTTTAACCTACCAGACTTCAGCTGGTAGTATTTCAGTTAAAAATGCGCTGAAAACGAATTCTCAGCGCATTAAATGATTTATTCTATATTTCTCTAGAAAGACTAATGAATTAAGCTTTCTTTTTAGAAGACTTTTTAGTTTCTTTGGCAGGAGCTTCTTGCTCTTCTACCACTTCCTCTTCAACTCCCAACAGATGATTTTTGATTTTTTCTTCAACCTCATCTGCAACTTCAGGATTGTCCATCATGAATTGTTTAGCAGCTTCACGACCTTGAGCTATTTTGGTTCCACCATAGCCATACCAAGCACCGCTTTTAGATAGAATATTGTACTCAGCACCTAAATCTACCAATTCACCTGTTTTAGATACACCTTCTCCATACATGATATCAAATAAAGCAATACGGAAAGGAGGAGCTAATTTATTTTTAACAACTTTTACTTTTACGTGGTTTCCAACTACATCACCTTCACGGTTTTTGATAGCAGAACCAGTACGACGAATATCGATACGCTGAGAAGCATAGAATTTAAGAGCATTACCACCAGTAGTTGTTTCTGGGTTACCAAACATTACCCCAATTTTTTCACGCAACTGATTGATGAAGATACAACAACAATTTGTTTTGCTAATAGCACTAGTCAATTTACGCATAGCTTGAGACATCAACCGAGCTTGTAAACCCATTTTAGAATCTCCCATTTCACCTTCAATCTCACTACGAGGTACTAAGGCTGCTACAGAATCGACTACCAATATATCAATAGCACCTGAACGGATCAGATTTTCAGCTATTTCTAAAGCTTGCTCACCATAGTCTGGCTGTGCAAAAATAAGTTCATCTACATTAACCCCTAAACGCTCCGCATAGTAGCGGTCAAAAGCATGCTCTGCATCTACAAATGCAGCGATACCACCTGCTTTCTGACATTCAGCTATAGCTTGTATTGCTACAGTTGTTTTACCCGAAGATTCAGGGCCATAAATCTCTATAACACGACCTTTGGCAAAGCCATTGGTACCTAATGCTACATCTAAACTAATAGAGCCTGTTGAGATAGCTTCTACTGGTTCTATTTGAGAATCTCCTAGACGCATTACTGCACCTTTACCATAGGTCTTTTTTAGGAGATCTAAGGTATTTTGTAATGCCTTTAGTTTTTCGGTGCTTTCGTTTTTGTTAGTTGCCATTGTGTTTTTGATCTTTTTATAAGGATTCTATGTTCTGCTAAAAAAAACAAGAATCTGTTAGAGTATATTCAAATGTGTTAAACAATAACGCTAATATAAATACTTTGCGTATAAAAAACAAACTTTTGTACAACAAAAATAAAAAAAATAACACAAAATGTTTTCATTTTTATCGAAAAATGTAAAAAATAAAACAAGTTGTTAGGAAACTAGGTTAATTCTAATACCTTTTTTGCTAATGCTTCTTCATTTGGAGCATCTGCAATCAAATAATTGCGAATTCCTAGTTTTTTGAGCGTTTTTGCAGTGCTTTTGCCTATTGCTACAATCTCTAAAGTCTCTACATAAGGAAAGTGCTGGAAGTAAATTTCTGCATTCATAGGACTTGTAAAGACTAGAATATCAGCATCAGGGTTTTTAATATCTTTTATAGGACTGTTTTTATAGACAATCAAACTCTTACTGTTTATCTGTTTGCCTAATAGGAGTTGTACAGATTGTTTGGACTGCATTGCTTGTACAAATGTTATGTCTAGACCTTTGGCTTGCTTCAAAAATTGAGTTGCTGTAGACTGTGGATCACCTGTCCCAATAAAACTTACTTGAAAAGGGTAGTGTTCTTCTAGATATTGCGCTGTAGAAGTACCTATTGTTGCTAATTGGGGTAGTGCATTAGGTTTAGCAATCTGCTCAAAAAAATATTTTACTCCATTTTTACTATAAAAAAACAACCAATCAGAAGAGGGAACCTCTTTAAATAGGATGGGCTTAAATTCAATCAATGATTTTCCTATAACATTGAATTTAGCAGGATTAAAACTATCTAAAAATACACTATCAGAAGATAGTTGACGAGATATGAATATGGTTTTAGTCTTTTTGTGCATATTATTTATAGTTATTTCAAATCTGTGCTTGGCGATTTTCCAAAATGTTGTTTATAGGCCTTAGAGAATGAACTAACAGAAGCAAAGCCTAAA
The DNA here is from genome assembly GCA_024222455.1 of Aureispira sp. GTDB lineage: Bacteria > Bacteroidota > Bacteroidia > Chitinophagales > Saprospiraceae > JAAEPD01. The sequence goes on along the minus strand of JAAEPD010000429.1, from coordinate 3,270 downwards.
GTATAAGCTATTTCTTTGATAGATGTATAAGTGTTTTGTTCTAGATATGTTCGAGCAGTTTGTAGCCGAATTGTTTTGACATATTTGGCAGAGGGCAAACCTGTGATCTTTTTGAGTTGACGACTAAAATGTCGAGCACTTTGATTGAATTCTTTAGCTAGGCCTTCATTGTCGATAGTTTTACTAAGGTTATTTTGTACAAAATCTTCAACTCTTTTAATCCATTTTAGATCTTCTTTGGAGATGGTTTTAGGAAGTACTTCTATCTTTGATTTATCTGACTCTTGTTTTTCTATTTCTGTGTATTGCTGTTGCCATAATTGACGCTCTTGATAATTGATCAATAAGTTTTTGGTGCGAGCCAATAATTCCCCAACAGAAAAAGGTTTGGTTAAATAGTCATCAACTCCAATAGTTAAAGCCTTTAGTTTATCATGCTCTGCAGCTCTTGCTGTGAGCATAACAATAGGAATGTTTCTAAATGAATCGTGAGCTTTGAGTTGTTCCAAAAACTCAAAACCATCCATTTCGGGCATCATTATATCACTAATAATCAGATTGATTTGATTTTTATTGCTTTCTAATAATTCTAAAGCTTTTTTTCCATTAGATGCTGTTAGTAAATGATAATAGGGGAGCAATAGGCTGCCTACAAAATTGCGCATTTCAGAGTTATCTTCTACTAATAAGATAGTAAATTCTTTGTTGGTTAATAGTTGTTCATCTTGATTTTGTTCCTCGCTAGCCAAATTTATTTGAGGGAAGAAGGAGTATTGCAAATCAACAATTTTTATAGGCATCGTAAATAGAAAAGAACTGCCTGCTCCCTGAATGCTTTCTACTGTTAAGTTTCCATTCATAAGGGTTGCTAACTCTTTGGCTAAAGATAGTCCAATACCAGTACCTCCTAAAGCAATTTGTGCTTCATTTTTTGCTTGAAAAAATCGATCAAAAACATGAGGAAGATCATCTGGGTGAATGCCCTTACCTGTATCTGTGACCTTAATATACAAGGTGTTTGTTTCTTCATAAACGGATAGTTTTACTAATCCTCCCTTCTTAGTAAACTTTAATGCATTAGAGAGTAAGTTATTAATGATTTTAGAGCTTTTGTTTCGATCTAAAGCTAAGGTTAGGTTGTGATCTAATGTATAGTTGAATTGATAATGGATGCCTAAATGTTGAGCATGAGACTTAAATGTTGAAAAAATTCTACTTAAGAAAGAATGTAGTAGAGTTGGCTCTTCATGAAGAGCAAGCTTATGGGATTCAAGTTTGGAGAGATCTAAAATTTCTTCTATCAAGTTCAACAGGCTTTTTCCATTTTTTTGCATAGTCTGCAATTTTTGGATGGTAGCAGGTTGGTTTAGGGCATTAGGATTGTCGAGTAAGTAGGATAGTGGTCCTAAAATTAGAGTTAGAGGTGTTCGGAGTTCATGAGAAATGTTAGCAAAAAATCTAGTTTTTACCTTATCTAAGGCTTGAAGATCTTTAGCTTGTTGTTCAATAGTTTTTTTGTCCTTTTCTACCTGCTCAGTTCGTTTGTATACAATAGCTTCTAGTTCTGCTTCTCGTTGCTTTAGGAGTCGAATACGCCATCTGAAAACAGCATAGATCAATAAACCTAAAAACAAAATACTAAATCCTATAAACCACCATCTCAAATAAAATGGAGAAACAACATGGAGCTTTATTGCATAAGGATAATCTATCCAATCGCCTCCAATAGCAGATTTGGCTCTTAGCCAAATTTGATATTTACCATAAGGAATAGAGGTTATCTTTAGTTCTGCCTCAGATTGGTAATTCCATTCATTATCATAACCCTCAATTTTGTAGCTATACTGATTAGCCTTAGGATTTCTATAGTCCAATAAGGCAAATTGGAGTGTGATAGATTTATCGGAAGGGAGGAATTGTATTGGTTGTTTTTGGAGTACCTCTCTTGTTATATTATAGTACCTCTCTTTTTTTGTTATAGATTCTTTAGTGCAAGATGTTAAGACAAAAGGAGCTTTAATGGTGTCTTGTTCAAAGTCTTTAGGATGAAAAGAAACTAAGCCATTTTGCCCACCAAAATAAATTTGGCCATTAGCAGCCTGATAATGAGATATAGTGTTGAACTCATTATGAGGTAATCCATTTTCTACCAGATAGGTACTAGCCAACCTTCTTTTTTTATCAAAAGACATTAAACCCCGATTGCTAGATAGCCACAAATTATCATAATCATCACCATATACGGCATATAATATACTACTAGATAATCCTGCTTTATTAGTATGAGTGTATTGCTGATAAGACTTATTATTAAGGTTCCAAGATAACAAACCATTTCCCTTAGTGGCTAACCAAAGAATGCCCTTTTTGTCTTCATGAACATGAGTGATATGATTGCTAGGAATATAATAATCTGCATTAGAGGCTGAACTATATTTTTCTAATACAACTTGCTTTCCTAAACTAACCAAATACAACCCTGTACTTGTAGACACCCAAGTCCCTAGACTATTTTCATGCAAATCATATATCGTGCTCTCGCCCAATTCTGGATATTTACCATAATTTTGAAAGGGAACGAGTTTCTGCAAATTAGTATCTACCCTGAAAAGCCCTAATCCACCAGCCCAAACTTCTCTGTTTTTGGTGATATGAGTTGTCCAAATTAGATGGCTATTAGTTGGGGTAGTAGAATCTAGTTTAGAATACCTTTTATAGCTATGTGTTGCTACTTGGTATTGGTATAAGTCATTATATTCTGTCCCTAACCATAAACAGTTTTGAGTAGAATCATAGAACTGACCTAAGATGTTTTTTTGGAAGTTTGGAGTTGTTTGCCAACTAGCAGATTTTGAGTTTTCTTGTTTTAATAGGAAACCAACTCCGCCTGTAAAGAAAGTTCCATTTTTAGTCTCTGCAATACCTCTAAGCCTATAAGGGGATTGTTTATTGTATAATTCAACCCGAAAAGGATTTTTCTGGAGGTTAATTAAGAAGAGTTTATTATTGTTTTTTACCCACAAATTTCCTGTTTTATCGGCAAAAGCTATAGAGTTATCTTCAGCAACCCAGTCCATCCCTAAAGGAATTTGTTCTAATAATTGACCTTCAAAATTGTATGTTTTAATGATGTGCCGTCCTGAAATAGGTTGACAGAATTATGAAATTAAAACCCAAGATCTAATTGCTTAGGGTCGTGTTTGTCATTATTTTGTTGATACGTAAAAACTTCTAGCACAGGTCTTTTTTCAAGAGGCAGAGTTTGGACGT
>JAAEPD010000428.1 GCA_024222455.1 Aureispira sp. | reverse complement strand
GCACACCTCAAATGGCGCAATTCGGATATCTATGCACCAATGTATCCCAATATTAAAAAGGTCGAAAAATACGCTAAATCTAATCCTGACAAACCACTAATCATGTGTGAATATGCACACGCTATGGGCAACAGTACAGGTGCTTTCAGCGATTGGTGGAAGTTGATCGAAAAATACGATGCTTTGCAAGGTGGTTTTATATGGGATTGGGCAGATCAAGGATTGATTAAACAGACTGAAGAGGGTGAGAAGTATTGGGCTTATGGTGGCGATTTTGGCCCTAAAAAGGTGCCTAGCTTAGGTAACTTTTGCTTGAATGGTGTTGTGTTCCCTGATCGTAGTCCTCATCCAGGCTTATACGAAGTCAAAAAAGCTTATCAGTATGCTAATTTTAAGGCTGTAGATCTGAACAAAGGAGCAGTTCAACTAATCAACAAATTTGCCTTTGTTGATCTTTCTGATTTTGACTTGTTTTGGCAACTAAAAGCAAATGGGCAAACTATAAAAAGTGAGGTAACAAAAGGACTATCATTAGCAGCAGGAGACAGCACTCTACTTAGCTTAGATTATCAACTACCTGAAACTAAAGCTTATACAGAGTACTTCCTACATCTAGAGTTGGTTGGCAATAAAAATTCTGCGGTAGCTTCTTGTGGAGAGGTCATGGCTTCTGAGCAATTTCAACTCTCTATCGAACACCCTATAGCTATAGAAAGGAGAGAAACAGAAGGTAAGTTCGAATTCGTACGCAACAAAAAGATTCTAGAGTTAAAAACAGCAAACACTCAACTCAATTTTGATCTAAAAAAAGGAACTATCTCTTCTTGGAAAGTCAACAATAAGGAGTTGATCAAAGCTGGCCCAATGCCTAACTTTTGGAGAGCCATGACAGACAATGATTATGGTAATTTCCTACTACTAAGAGCAGGTAACTGGAAACGAGCAAGCTATCGAAAAAAAGCTACGAGAACCAAGATTACAAGTCTATCAAAAAAACATATATCTATCAAGGTGGTTCATCAATTAGGCTTCAACGGTCGTTTTGTATCTTACTACGATATACTCAGCAATGGACGCATTACGGTACACAACAAACTTGTGCGGGGAGCTATCAAAATGAGTGAGTTGCCTAAAGTTGGACTCAAAATGCAATTACCAAAAGAATTTGACCAACTACAATGGTTTGGTAGAGGACCTTTTGAGAATTATACAGATAGAAATACGGCTGCGGATGTAGATCATTACAAAAGTACCGTAGCCGATCAATATGTGCCTTATGTTCGACCTCAAGAAAATGGGAATAAAACGGATGTACGTTGGTTGGCTCTAAGCAATAAAGAGGGCTTAGGTCTGATGGTTAGAGCAGATACACAAATGCTTTCTATGTCTGCATTGCATCATCTTACAGAGGATTTTCAAGCAAAGGTGCGTGCCTTAGGTTGGCACAACGATAAAAACATGCATACTACTGATGTAAAACCTAGAGATTTGGTTGCGCTCAATATCGATCTTATACAGCAAGGATTGGGTGGGGACGACTCTTGGTGGAGAAAGCCACATAAGCCTTATCGACTCAATAAACGTGTCTATGAATATAGCTTTGAGCTGATGCCTATTGATTTAGGGAAGCAAAGTGTTCATGAATATTCTACAACTCCTACTATGCCTATTTTAATGCATAAATAAGCAAAAAAGAACTGTCCACAACATAAAATGTTGTGAACGGTTTAATCATTTAAGCTATTTTATTTCTAGCTCTTTATTCTCTTCTGATCTAATTCCTGTAAACATAAAACCTTTGCAGATCTTAGGTGTTTGATTGATTAATTCTAAGGATAATACTAATCCATCCTTCTCTTGTTTTGAAACTAGCCTAAACTTAAATTCGAAGTTTCCAGTATCTATCCCCTTGTTTGTTGTTGCTGAGTCTGATTTACCTTTATCTACTTCTAATCCTAAACTTACTGCCAAGCTTTCTGCACTTTCATCAGTCCATGAATCACCTTCATTAATATTATAACCTATAGCAACCAAATTAATTCCTCCATCTCTATCTATATGATGTGTATGACCTGTTGTTTTAGTGCTCTCTGATGTTTTCTCTATATTAGTCTCTACAACCACTTCTGTACCTGAAGTATCTGAGCCTAAATCCTTTGAAAAAGATACTAAAAACTCTAAATCTGTTTGCCAAATAGCCCCATCTTGTTGACTAGAACTAGAATTAAAAGCTGTTGATTCAAAATTATATTTTCGCTCACCATTAGTTTCAGTCAAACTAATCCCTGTTGGCACTGCATATATATTTTTTCCTTTTTTTTCTATTCCTGTACTTATCTGTGCTAACAACTGAGTCCCATCATTTAAAGAAAAATCAATAATAAGAGGTTCGCCTTTTGGTAACTTTGGACTAATATAGCTATACTTATTTTGCTCAAAAGATCGCTGAATTTCAGCAGTTTTTGGTAAGGAAATTGTTGCTATTGCTTTTAGCCAATTCTTTGTATCGACTGTTCACATTATCATCATCTACTACTGACTCTAGAAGAGCGAGCTTCCAAGCTTGTCTACTTTGTTCTAAGGTTGGTTGATTCGTCTTTATCTTAGCAAAAAACTTATCAATAATTGGATATAAGTACTGATTCAAAATAAATAATAAGTTATATTTGCTTTCCAAAAGCAAAATAAATGGGAAGGAAAGTAAAAAAAATAGACTTAACGGAGTTAGAGCACTCTGAATTAACAAAAGGTTACAAAAGCTCAAATTCTG
>JAAEPD010000427.1 GCA_024222455.1 Aureispira sp. | reverse complement strand
TGCCTTTTAGGTCGGTTCTATTATATAAATGGACTATCTCTGCTGGTAGCATTTGAGCAGGACGCTGTACATACAAATCAGTTCCACCACCCACAAAAACAGTATTCTCTGTAATCTCAGGTTGAGCCTTAGGCTCTATAGCTTCTAAACGCTCTTGAATACCTGTAAAGTAACTTGGTAAAAACTCATTTTCGATCAGCCAAGCTAATGGAGGCAAAGCATCTTTTTCTTGCAACTTAGTTACAATATGTCCTATAGCTCTCTCTATAGATTTATAACCTGTACATCTACAGATATTTCCTGCTACTGCATTAATCGCATTTTCTACTATTTTAGGATGGTCTGACAATACAAAACCACACAAAGAAACTATAAAACCTGGTGTACAAATACCACATTGAGTCCCACCTTCATCAACCATAGCTTGTTGCGCAATATTCAAGTTTTTTCTCAAATTCACCCCCTCTACAGTTACTATATGTTTACCTTCTGCATTACCTAAAGGCATTAGGCAAGAAGTCATTGACTCATAAACCAACTTCCCATCTCTCAACTCTCCTACCAAAACAGTACAAGCCCCACAATCACCTTCTCTACAGCCCAGTTTAGTGCCTGTCAAACACTGATGATAACGAATAAAATCGGCCATCACCATTCCAGAGGGTTGATTGGTTTCGATTTGTTCATTATTCAAAATAAATGTTGTCATATCTCCTAGTTTTTTATATATTCAACTGTTTTTTACAGAAAAACTACGAAGTATAAAGAATTCCTGTGAATTATAATAGTATTCTAATAAGAAATAATTGATTAATTAAAACCTCTAGTAAATAACTCTCTATGATGACAGCAGATGACAAAAAATTTATGCGTGAAGCTATTGGCCTTTCTATAAAAGGTATGCAAAATAATGAAGGTGGCCCTTTTGGTGCTGTAGTGGTAAAAGATGGTAAAATTATAGGTCGTGGCAATAATTCTGTCACCTCTACTTGCGATCCAACAGCACATGCGGAGGTCAATGCTATTCGAGATGCTTG
>JAAEPD010000426.1 GCA_024222455.1 Aureispira sp. | reverse complement strand
TTACAAATCCTAGTTTTGGCAAAAACTGTCAAAGAACCGTATTTTTTTCATTGATTCCTATTAAAAAATAAGTACAAACATACATTTTTTTCAACTAAGAACTTTTGCCTTCAAGTACTCTGATGGGCTGCAAAGACTATATAAGATAAGCAATTAAAAGCTTGAAGGATTCCTATATAATCTATATCTTCACCCAACTAACATTTAAGATTAGAGATTAGAACAACTATGAAGAAATTACAATTCCCGACAGCACATAGCGTTTTGCTTATCATTGCTGCATTGGTAGCCTTATCTACTTGGCTTATTCCTGCTGGCAAATATGAACAGTTAGGTTACAATAAAGAAAAAAAGGTATTCATACATTATACCAAAGATGGAGAAACAGAGCACCCTCCCACTCAAGCAACTTTAGATCATTTTTTGATAAAAGCGAAGCTAGAAAAATTTACCAAAGGAGATATTTGGAAACCTATTGGCATACCTGGAACCTACTATGAAGTTGAAGCTAACCCTCAAGGAGTAGTAGATTTCATTCAATCTCCCTTGATAGGAATAGGTGGTGATGGAGGTAAGAATCATGGTGCTATAGATGTTATTTTATTTGTGCTGATTATTGGTGGTTTTATAGGTGTGGTACATCATACTGGAGCCTTTGATGCAGGTATTGCCTCCTTAGCTAGGGTACTCAAAGGAAGAGAAACTTTATTGATTATTATTATTACCTGTTTGATAGCTTTGGGAGGAACTACCTTTGGGCTGGCTGAAGAAACGATAGCCTTCTACCCTATTTTGGTACCCGTATTTCTGGTCGCTGGATATGATGCTATAGTTGCTTTAGGAGCCATATATATAGGGTCTTCTATTGGTACAATGGCCTCTACGGTCAACCCCTTTAGTGCTATCATTGCCTCTGATGCCGCAGGAATCAATTGGACTAGTGGTCTGTATGGACGTCTTTTTATGCTCATAGTAGGAACAACAATTTGCCTATGGTACATCATACGCTATGCAGAACGTGTCCGAAAAAATCCAGAATATTCGATTATTTATGACCAAAAAGAACAAATTGAAGCACGGTTTATTCACAACAAAGAATCTAAAAACGAAGTTGTGTTTGATGCTAGAATTCAACTTGTTTTAATCGTTTTTGCAGCTTGTTTTGGAGTAATGATTTATGGCGTATCTGGCTTAGGTTGGTGGTTTTTAGAAATGACTACTGTGTTTTTTGTAGGAGCTATTCTCATTGGTCTAATAGCAGGTGTAGGCGAAAAACCTTTTGTAGAAGCCTTTGTAAAAGGAGCCAACGATCTACTAAGTGTTGCACTTATTATTGGTATAGCTAGAGGGGTAACAGTCCTAATGGATCAAGGTATGATTAGTGATACACTTTTATACTACTCTTCTAATACTGTAGAAGGCATGCCTAAGGGTATTTTTGTGAATGTTATGATGTTTTTATATGCTGGACTATCCTTCTTTATTCCTTCTTCTTCTGGAATGGCAGTACTCTCCATGCCTGTAATGGCTCCTTTGGCCGATGTAGTAGAAGCACCTAGAGAAATGGTGGTAAATGCTTACCAATATGGTATGGGGCTTATGGCTTTTATCACACCTACAGGCTTAATTCTAGCCTCTTTAGATATGGTTGGAGTTACTTATAATAAGTGGTTAAAGTTTGTAATGCCATTATTGCTAATCCTTACTATATTTACGATGATTGTACTGACTATATTGGTTTATATGTAATAACAAGAAAAGCTCTAAATATACCTTGCCCCCAATTGGCTCAATGCTGATTGGGGGCAATTATTTATAAATTTGAAAATCCAATAAGGTTTTTCAATCGTAAGTACTGTATTCACTCTTTTATTAATTCCCCATTAATTGCTTTTAAGCATGAAAACACTACTTACACTTAGCCTAACTTTATTGTCTATAATCTCTTATAGTCAGTCGATACAAGAAGATACTGTTTTAGCCAAGCAATATAAATCTGAAGCTAATTCCCTTTTGGGAGAAGGCAAAACCCAAGAGGCCGTAGTTATAGCAAAAAAAGCTGTTGATCTATATAAACAACACCAACTTTGGGATCAATATTTTCAACTACAATTAAGTCTACATGATATAACTACAGATATAAATAGTATGGATGATGCAGCGCTAAAAGCTGCTGATCAAGCTACGGATAAACTATTGAGAGATTCTCGCCTAAACTTAGGAGATAATTCAGTAATGGAAGCAAAAATACTGGCAAGAAAAGGGGCTCTTTTCATGTATTTTGATCACCTCAAAAGTAAAGAATACTATGACCGTGCTGTAAAAACCCTAACAACTTACCATCCAGAAGAAAAAGCAAACTTGATTTGGATGCTTGGTAATCTATGCATTGTTTCTGGTTTTACAGGAGAATCGGAAGAAGCTATTCAGCACGCAGAAAGGCAACTCAGTCTTGCAAAAGAAGTTTATGGGGATAAAAGTACTACTGTAGCAAGCGCTTATGGTTTATTGGCCTCTAATTATCAGGACATGAAGGAATACAACAAAGCCCTAAGTTACTTAGAAAAAAACCTACAAATCAACTTAGCTCAAGGAAATGAAAGTTATGATATAGCTCAAACTTATCTTTCTTTAGGCCAACTGCACATTGCTTTAGGAAAATATGAAGATGCTTTAGAAGCCTTTGAAAAAGCATTAGCTATAGCTAAAAAGGTAAAACAACCGGTTTGGGGGGTGCCTTGGATTATGGATAATATTAGTCAACTATACGAAGCTTGGGGAAAATACGATAAGGCCTTAGAATACAGCAAAAAAACAGATAAGGCTTATCAAGACTTATTTGGAGGAACAGGCCGAAAACCAGATGTAGTCGGAAATATAAAGGAACGTTTGGGTAACTGTATGAGTGAGTTGGGTGACCAAGAAGGTGCTAGAACTTATATGCACGAAGCTTTATTGAAATTCGAACAGGCTCATGGTGGAAAAAATCATCCTGATTTGGCAGATCTTTTCAATAAAATGGCTAAAACCTATGTTCGTGATGGCGATTTCAAAAGAGCTATGACCTATTATCATAAAAGTATAAGCACCAATAACTCAGAGTTTAGTGGAAATACTATAGATTTTGAAAGTAGTGAAGTGATTCCTAATATTGATTTTATGGATTATGACGCAGCCCTAGAAGCCTTAACAGGTTGGAAGGCTGCATTAGATTCTAGCTATAACAAAACTTTGGATGCTAAAGACTTAGAAGTCTCTCTAAAAATATCGCATACTGTTGCCAATTTAGTAGATCAAACAACCAAAAGAGTAACCAATAGTAAGGATAAACTTGCACTGATACAAGAAGCACATTATCAGTACGAAAAAGGTATAGAAACAGCTTATCAACTCTTTCAAAAAAATCAAGACCCTGAATTGGTAAAACAAGCCTTCACCTTTGCAGAACGCAATAAATCACTATTACTTTTGGATGTACTACAAACCAATAAGGCGTTAACATTTGGTGATGTTCCTCCTGAGTTATTGCAAGAAGAAGAAACATTGGAAGAAGAGATTGCAAAACTCAATAAAAAACAGCTAGACCCTATTTTGCGTAGAGATAGCATCAAACTAGCAAAGGTAAAGGATGAGTTGTTTGATAAAAAGCGAAAAATGGAGGCTTTGCTCAAAAAAATAGAGGACAACTACCCTAAATATTATCATCTTAAACACATGGACAAGTTGGCTACTACAGAGGTAGTTCAAGAGCGTTTATTAGATAATAGCACTTGTCTTTTGGAGTACTTTGTAGGAGAAAAAGCCATTTATTTGTTTGCTATAACCAAAGAAAAAGCATTTCTATACAAAACACCTATAAATAATAACTACACAGATATATTAGAGGGTCTACTTAAGAATATTTCTAATGTACAATATGTCCATAAAAACCCAGAAAAAGCATACAGTACATTCATAACACACGCTCACCAATTGTATCAACTCTTGATGGGAAAGGTCTTAGATCAACAAAAAGATATTAAACATCTAATCATTGTTCCCGATGGACTTTTAGGGCATCTCCCTTTTGAAGTTTTATTGCAGGAAGCAGGACAAGAAGGGACTATAAACTACACCACCTTAAAGTATTTACTAAAAGAGTACAATATTAGCTACTCCTATTCTAGTACTCTCCTGTTAGAAAACAAAGAGAATCAACATACTATTCCTAATACTGATCTGCTTTCAATGGCAGCTACTTATGGAGGCGATCCTCAAATGGCTAATGCTACTAGGAGCCCAGAACAAAAACAATTGCGCTCTGTATTAAGCGATTTGCCAGCAGCCCGCACAGAGGTAGAAACAATTAGCAAACTTTTCAAAGGAAAGTCTGTTTTGGGTAATGAAGCATCTGAACGTATTTTTAAACAATTTGCACAAAACTATGGGCTTATTCATTTAGCAATGCATGGTCAACCTAACATGAAAAACGCCTTACTTTCAAGCTTAATTTTCAGTGCTAGTAGCGATACTACTGAAGATAATTTCTTGTATGCACATGAGATTTCTCATATGAAATTAAATGCTGCATTAGTAGTGCTTTCAGCCTGTGAAACAGGTTATGGCAAGTACGAAGCTGGTGAAGGGGTAATGAGTATAGCACGTTCTTTTATGTACGCTGGAGTACCTAGTTTGGTAGTAAGTCTTTGGCAAGTCAATGACCAGTCAACATCTCTTATCATGGAGAGTTTTTATAAGCACCTCAATGATGGAATGAATAAAGCTAATGCCCTACAACAGGCTAAATTAGACTATCTCAACAGAACAAAAGGAATTGCAGGACATCCATCTCTATGGGCTCCATTTATACAATTGGGAGATCACAGCGCTATAGAAATGAAAACATCTAGCTCTTGGCTGACTTGGGTATTGGGCATCTCTGGAATATTGGGATTGGGACTTATTGCAAAAATATTTTTAGGTAGATCAAAAGAAGCTTAAATTAAGCTTCTTTTGCCCTATTTCTTTTCACTAGGATTCCTCCGCCTAACAATAAAATAAGGCTTCCTATTATTGCATACAACCACAGGTTTGTATTGCTTTTGGGAGTTAATGAAACGGTTTTATGGTTTCCTATTTGAATAAAAGGTGACCAAAAAGCTGGATGAGCAGCCACCCCTTTAGTGTTTTTTATGTAAGTCAGTTTTGCTTCTTGCAAGGCACTAGCCTTATCACTTCCTTGAGCAAGGTTGCTGTAAAACCGTTGCATAATATTGGATGTAGAAGCATCGTTAACACTCCAAAGACTCACTACTAGACTAGGCACACCTGCATAGATAAAGGAACGAGCAATAGACAGAATTCCCTCTCCCTGCTCAAATCGTCCGTAGCCTGTTTCACAAGCCGAAAGCACTACTAGCTCAGCATTTAATTTCAGTTTAGAAATCTCCCAAGCTTGCAAAAAATTGTCTTCCAACGAATCCCCATCTTCCGTAAAAGCTAAGGAAGATAATATGGGGGTATATTTATTGAGTAGTCCATGCATAGCTAAATGCAAAATGGCATATTTGCCTGCCTCTTTCTTAAAATTTCGTTCTGTGGCCTCTATTCCACTCAAAAAAGTCCCCTTTATATATTGTTTGATTCCCTCTACCTCTTTTTGGGCATTGGGCAATGGCCTCAAAAATTTTCTAAAATTGCGTAAATAAGGCAATCTTGTTTTCGATAAATTCTCGACATCCTTATCATATTGAGCAGCAATACCTAAAATCTCTCCATTGTTGTTAGAAGCGACTGTTGTATGAGTTGCCTTCATTAATGCTGCAGAATAGTTATAACTAACTTTGTATTTTTTAATCAAATAGGGTAAGCTCACATAACTAGGCTGATTAGGAGACTGCTCTGTCAAAAAAACCTCAAAAGGTAGATTGCCTAACTCTCCATCAGCTACAACAATTAAATGTTGCATAGTAGCAATATCATTCTGTTCAAAAATTGGCTCTAAAACGTTTTTGTAAAACCAATATGCAGTTTGAGTATAAAGATCATAAGCAGCATCAGGCTTATCTGTTATAAACTTATAATCTGATAAACTTCTATGCAATTTAGCCACTTGCGAATCTAGTGTAACTTTTTCTATATCTAGGGCTATCCAATTAATTGTTTCTTGGCTAAGCGAAAAGACATAAACGGCTGAATCTGCTACAAAATATTCAATCATCACCTCCCCTTCTTTTAGATTATCTTGTATATCTATGGCTGTAGGAGTTATATCTTCATACTTTAACTGGTGATATTTAGGATACTTATCTTTTAGCAACTGCTTAAATTCATTAACCTGTAGCCTCAGCTCAATTCGTTCCTTTTCTAGTATAGCAGATTCCGTTTCTTCATTGGTTTCTGCAATTTTTTTATTTAAGGTACTTAGCTCTTTTTGCAACTTAAGTTCATTATTAATCAATGAATCAGGCAGATCTCCCATTGTTCTGGCTGCCTGCCCTCTAGTAGCATCGGCTAACAACATTGACTTGTTTTGCTCTGCATAGCTAAATGCTATGGCAGCATAAGCATTAGGATTGTCAGCCTTTTGCCCTAAATGCCACACCGTTTTTAAATAAGAACTTACCAAACCTGTTGTTTTGGCTAAAGAGATAAGTTTGTCTTCTGATGTATTAAAATTAATACGTGCTTTATTTAAGACCTTTATGGCTAATTCGAGAACTTCCTGTTTTTGGGCTAATTTTTTTTCATCCTTATACTCATTATACATACTCTGATACAACCTGCTTAATGCCATAAATGTTGCTATCAAATTATTAGTATCATAAATTGTATAATCTAATAGATTATTGAGTTGAGCTAAGTCTATAGATATATTATCATTTCCACTTTTTATATTGGCTTTCAAGGCTATTCTTACATAATCTTTAGCATTTTTATAATCCTTCATTTCGCAAAACAGCTCAATCATATAGTTTAGGGTATAAAAATAACCAACATATTGAGTTCCCACACCTTCTTTAAAAATGCCTATGGCATCCAAATAACTTTTTTGAGCATTTGCATATTCACCTTTAGCTCTATATAGTTTCCCTAAATGAGTTAGTATAGTGGCATATAGAGTCCCTTTACTAGGTTCTTTTTTTAGAATATCTAAAGCCCCTTTATACTTGTTTTCCGCTAAATCATACTCTTTTTGATAATAGTGTAGTTGACCTAAAGAAAACAAGCTTTGTGCATATTGGAATTTATTTTCAGTTGGCTTCTTTTCATAAACGACAAGAACCTCTGATAGTTCTTTTTTTGCTTTTCCATATTTACCTATAGATTGGTAGGATTTCGCTAGGTTAATTTGAGTTATTGTATAGTTTTTGTGTTCCTTCCCTACAATTGGTTTTAATATTTCCAATGCTTGCGCCCACATATCACTTTGCTCTTTATGTTTCCCCATAAAGCCATAAGCAATCGCTAAATTGTTGAGAATTCCTGCATAGATTAATTGTTGGGTACCAAAAGTTTTTTTTGTTAAATCTCTAGCTTTCAAAAACAGAACTTCTGCATTTTCATAGCTTCCTTTTAGTCTATAAAAGTCTGCTGCATTATTTAGGCAATTCAAATACTCCATAGAAACTCGACCAATTGTCTCATATATCGCAATAGCATCTATAAACTGAGTTTCTACCCCCTCATAAATATTGAGATCTAAGTTAGCACAAGCCAAATTGTTCAGAAGTGTTGCATAAATTTCATCTTCTAGAGATATAGTAGCCTGTAACTCTAATGCTTTAGAAAAAACTGCTTTTGCTCTTGAGTAATCCCCTGCATAAGAATATGCAGTCCCCAAACCTGACAAATTTTTCACATTACTTACTTTATAGCTATTTGGCTTTTTTTTGTATATAGATTCAGCTTCTAAATATAAATCTATAGCTTCCTCATATCGCCCTATAGTTGTATATAAAACAGCTAACCCTGTAAAATTTTGGGCTTGGCTTTCAACACTACTCTTACTAAGATCATTTTTTTCTAGCTCTATCAACTTAAGAAATAGTCGCTCTGCTTCTGCATAATCGCCCATCTCTATGCTAAAGTTTGCTAAAACAAAAAGAAATTGTTGGTAACTATTCCAATATTCATGGCCTTCCTCATTCTCCCATAACATCAAAGCTCTTTTAGCATTCTCTGTAGCTTCTGCATAATTACCCTGTTGCCTATAACAGATAACCAAATCTGATAAACCATTTGCTAAAATGGTATCATGTAGCTGCTCTAACTCTATCTTACTAACTTTCAGTAGTGTATATTTCAATACTGCTTCATTATCCTTTTTCTCTTCATATTGGTCAATGATTGTGTCTAATTGTACTATAGATAAATCTAGGGTATCTTGTCCTTTAGCTAAAGGGTTATTAATAAACAAGATGAGTAGCGTAAAATAAAATAGTTTCATTTGATGTTCCTTTATACAAATTTGGGATGGGGAAAAACATAGTTATGCAACCTTTAATGCTCCTATAGCAAAAGGTTATCAGTAAAAGGCCTTCAAAATCACTATTTCCTAATAATCAATTTCTGTAAATCAGGCTTGAGGCACTAAGCGCAAACAAATTGTTCTGAATATATAATCTAAATTTGTTTTAGGTAGCCCAAGAAGTTAAGTTAGCCACTTTTCTTCCCATAAAGATTTCCATATAAAACAGATTTAACATTTTCAGAATTTGGAGCTATATTTTTATCATTTACAGTCACCTTAGACCTTGACTCGATGAGAGGAGATTCTTGAACATCTTTTTCTACATAATTTGTAAAAGAAAGTTCTCCTGGGCCATATTCTGGCTTCTTTTGAAATACAACATAAGGAACCGTTGCCTTACTAATGTTGACTTGGTCCAAAGAGAGCTTGGAGTGATCCTTACTAACAAGAGCAATTTCAACAGAATCCATTGTTATATCTGTCCCAGAAATAGTACTTCGCTCCCCTGCGCTGATTCCTTTATCTCCTAAATGTTGAATTGAAATTTTGTCTAATAAAATAGTGCTTCCTGAGAAATCTAAAGCATCATTCCCAACTGTTTTGAAGCTACAATTTGAAACTTTGCCTTTACTAAAATCTCCATCAAAAGCATCAGAATATATATTCTGAAACTGACAGTTTAGAATTGTAAACTCAGATAAAACAACATTCAATGCATCTTCACAATTATTATTCGATATCGTCACATTTTCCATTTTCATATCAGATTCATAGAAACAAACTGAACCTGTTACATGCCATCTATTATGCTTGTTATCCGAAAGATTATCGAAAACAACATTTGCTAAATTGGATACGCCATCTGCTTGACAAACGAAAAATGATCCTGTACCATCTTTGGAATCAACAGTTATAGGATTGTCTTTTGTCCCTACAAAATTTATTTTCCCATTGGAAACAAATGCTGCTGAGTTGTTTAGGGTCAAATGAGTATTGCTACTGCAAGAAATGGTATACCCTGCTGGAGTTACAATATCCTTGTCAAAGGTCCAATTCCCTGCTAAAATTTCCACTTTTTTATTGTCGTGGTCAATAGCAAAAATCTCACTAGAAAGATTTGGCTCACTAGGTATAGAGAAATTATTTTTATAAAATGTTTCGATCCTTGTATAAAAAGTATCCAGCATGTTATCAGAATAACTATAACCAATTTTGAGCCCTTTCTGAACCCATCGAGTTCCTTTTCTTTTTAAACGAGCTTTTGCAGAATCTAATGGAGCAGCTAAATTGAATACCAACTCTTCATTTGCAGCAACTTGTCCAAATTCTCTTTTACCTACTTTCAAGTTGTATTCTTCCGAAATTAGCTTCTTCTTTTTATTAAAAACACCATAGACACTTATCTCTTTTCTAGAACTATTCGTAACTGAAACATTGATTGTTTTATCATTAGGTTTTATAATACTACTTGCTTTTGCTGAGATCGAATATTTATTTTGAATTCCATTCTCTGCAAGATCATATTTAGCCAATTTTTCTCGTATCAGCTCTGCATTTTTTTGGTAATTAGCCAGTTGAAATTCATGTGAAGGATAATCTTGACATACACAAAATGTGTTGGTATCCAATTGTGGACTAACCTTAAGATTAAAATCTTCTAAAAAAGAAGGATCACTCAATCTTCTCAGATGTTCGATATAAAGTGTGACAAACTCTGAATCTTGAAAAAAGATATTCTTCCAATAAAATACATCAAATCCACCTATTTTATGTTGACGCCACTGATTATAGTAGATATCAGTAATAACTCTTCCCGAATTAGAATCAAATCCAACCAATTCTAGTTTACCTAAAAGAGGATTATAATAAAACCTAACATTTTTCCATCTAAGTGCATGATGTCCGCCTGTTAAATCAGCAATCGCAAATAATTGGGCTGCTTTATCTATATCTACAAGCTCTTTAAGTTTATTGTCACCTTTTTTTAGCTTATCAATTAGTACACGTGCTTTGTTATATTGCCCTAATAACAGAGGCGTTTTCAAGACTGATTTTGACTTAAACATATCAATTTTAGCCATCAGAAAAATATCTTCTTGAGAGAAGGAGTTGGCCTCATTTACTTTTTTACGATCAATCCAAATAGACTCATCAAATTTTAGAATTGGGCTTTCTCTCCTACCATTATTTTCAAGAAGTTGTTTATCAAAACTTTCTTCAACTAAATAAATGCCTTTCTCTTCTCCATTTTCCTCTAGCGAAACATATTTATTTCTTAATGCTATTAAGCCCTCTTCTCTCAACAAAGCATGAAAGTACCATTCGCTCAATATACCTCTGGTTTCAGGACTTTGGATAGAGAATGATCGCATTCCAAATATGTGCTTTTGTTTTTTTGTATAAATCCGATATGACCATTTTGAACCACTCCAATGATCAGAGTAATCTCCTTTTAATCTTAATCTAACTTGTACAGTATCATTATTAAAAATTAGTGTAGCTGGAACTTTAATTTTGAATTCATCACGCAAAATTCCCGCTGCCATGGCATTTTCTCTACATTCATGCAATATAGTTTTGGAAGAATCAGGAATAATTAATTCAAATTTATGAGGGACAGAACTTACAGTTGATGTACACTCAGCAGCAGCTTTATCTGTTGAATGATACAACTTACTTATCATATTTCTAGTGCTTTCATTTCTGTATGTAAGTATACCAAGTACATATACAATAAGTAGTATTATAATGTATATAAAAATAGTTCTTTTTTTCATAATAAAAGTGACTTGAATTTCCTTTTTAACGGTGCCTGTAATGATTAATACAATAAAGTTGTTCACTCTCCCTCTTCTCTTTACTCACATACCTATCGCCGCTCAAACACAAGCTTAATATCTGTATAAAAAATCAAGATTTTTCATTAGTAAACTTAGACTACGAATTACTTAGAAAAGTATAGAGAGTTTTGTGTCTAAACAACATTTTAAGTCAGCAAAAGTAATTATTTTTTTGGACTCATTAGGCATTTTTTTTTCCTTTAGAGTAAGAATGCCCCTAAATCACAGGAATAAGCCCTTATTCGATGGTATAAAGAAAAGACAAAATGATCATTTAATAATCAATTCGAGTATTAGGTAACCATTTCTGCAAATCACGTTTAGCACTAAGCGTAAGTAGGTTGTTTTGAATAGATAGTCTTTGTAGTTTTTTGAGATTCTTGATACTTTCTGGCAAGGCAGTTAGCTGATTATGATCCAAGTATAATTCTTTTAGTTCACTGAGCAAACTAATGCTTTCTGGCAATTCTGTAAACTGATTTCTACTCAACGACAAGGTCTTGAGCTGTTTTAACTCATCAAAATTATAAGGAAGCTTAGAAATGTTATTATCATTCAGCCACAATGCACTCAAGCCCTTTATTTCAGGGATAAATTTAGGAATCCAATTAAACTCCATCCCTCCCAAACGTAGTACTCTCAAAAACGGTAGTTCTTTCAGTACTGTTCCATCCAATTTCAAGTCAGGATTATGACTAATATTTAACTCTCGAAGACTAATTAAGTTGGTAAAATTTTCAGGAAATTTGGTCAAGCCATTTCCTGCCCAATTGAGCACTTGAAGAGGCATTGAACAGAGATAATCAGGTATTTCTATCATGTTGGCAAAACTAATATTTAGCTCCTCCAAGTTCTTTAGTTCTGTAATCTGATAAGGTATTTTTTTAATATTATTCCCACATAGATCCAACTCCTTTAACTCCTGAATTTGGGTAGCCCAAACCGGAAACTCTTGGAGTTCTGCATACTCCATATACAATCGTCTCAAGTTAGGCAACTTAGTAATATTCATAGAGACCTTAGCCAAGGAATTTTTGTTGAGCGACAAGGTTCTCAACTCTTGGAATGCTATGATTTCATCAGGAATTCTTGTTATTTGGTTATTGTCTAAATATAAGTTGCGCAACACAGGCAACTTATACAAAACATTAGGAATCTGCTTAAACATATTCCCTTGCAAATGGATGCCTCTCAAATTATTAAACTGCTCAAAAATCGAATTTGGAAGTGTCGAAATCCCCTCATGATAAAGCTCATTGATATGATGCACCAAGTTAGGATTGGCCAATTTCTTTTTCAACAATCGCTTTATTTTAGTTAGATCTTTTGCATTTGTTCCGTCTTTTTTAAGCTCCTCTACCTTTGTGTCTAAGGCTTTTTGCACAGCCTTAGAGTTGTGCTCTACTTGCACATCAGGGCGAGCAACTTTGAAGGCATCTATATTCTTGAGCGAAATAGGATTATTATTGAGTGCCAACAACTTTAGGTTTGCTGCAGACTGCAACTCTACTGGCAATTCAGTTATTTTATTATCCTCCAATTCTAAAATCTTCAACTCCTCCAAAAATTCAATATCTGTATGAATTTCAGCTATTTTGTTGTCTTTTAGTTCTAATACATTTAAGGCCTCCAACTCGAACACCTCAAATGGGATAGCTTCAAAATTATTTCCATTAAGGTAAAGTACCTTTAGATTGATACAATCCATCAAATAAGGCATAAATGGGTGATCTTCATCCAAATCTTTGTAAGACATATCAATCATTCCCAATCTTTCCAAGTCTACATTCAACCACCATTCTGGCTCATCAAAAACAGCTGGATCTATAAACTGAATAGTCTGTATTTTTTCATCTGCAACAACCAAATCCTCTGGTTCTACAAAATCTTCTTCAACTAATACATCCTCATCTAAAAAATCATCCGAAGCATCTAAATCTATAGTAGTTTTAGTGTTTTTGTTTCCATTACTAGAAAAATATGCTATGGTTAATACCACAAAGAGTAAAACGCCCCCCATCACCATGTTCCTAATCTCTTCATCTAGCCCTAACTTTTGAGTTAAACTATCATCAAACATAAATACCAAAAGAGCGCCTCCTATCACAATACTTACTAGCAGCTTAAGTTGACCAACAAACTTAGCTTGCTTAGCCTTCCTTTCTTCTTCTTGCTGAGCTAAAAGAGCAGGATCTATAGTTTTTGCAATCTGAGCAGCAGCTGCAGCTTTGACTTGACGACCTTTGTACCAACGTCTCACTAAATATAATCCAGCTAAAACTGCTACTCCTATCCATAGATTTCCACTGCCTCCAGTATCTTCTTGCCCTTCTAGCAATTTCATTAAACCATAAATAATAAGTGTAAAGATTAGAACAATATTCCATAGAATAGCGCTAAACCACATACCTAAACTGCCCTCTGCTCGTTGCCAAAAGCGATACAATGTAGGCAATGTGTACAAAGGGATATATACTACTGGGAATATCATCAAACCTACTAATACAGCTCCATGAAAAGGAAAAGTGGGAAACATTAGATATTGTACCCAAGCAAACAAAACGAGGGTTATGGTGCTTGGTACATCAATTCCATATAGATCTATATGACTGACAATTCCAGACTTCCAGATAGATGCACGCTGACTAAATAAGCCTGCAATTGATAAAAACATAGTAACAATACCTAATAAAATGCCTTTAATAATAATGAAAGGTGTTAGAACCAACTCCTTTATCCAAGAAGGAATAACTGGCTTAGTTGCCTGTTTTGTAGTCGTTTGAGTCTTAGCCGTTTGAGTTTTAGTCTGTATTGGTTGACTAGTTTTAAGAGTGCTAGTATCTACCTTGGCCTTCTTATCTATTTTCTTAGTCTTTTGGGTGCTAGTGGTTGAAGTTTGTGGTTCTATCACATCAAAAGCCCAATCTCCTGATGGATTGTAACTAGCCCTTGCTACAGGTCTTTTCATATTAAACTTAGCGTTTAACGCCTGCTCTTCTTTATATTCCCATCTTCTAGTAACGAGCCTAAACACTGCATACCCCAATATCAACAACATCAAGACCGTCAGCAGCAGCTTGCCTAATCCTGATGACTCAAAATCTGCTTGAGGTACTACTACTACTTTCTCTTCTGCCTTTTGGGGTAATGGTTCCTCTTTTATAATAGTTGGTGGAACTACTGTTATACTAGGAGTGTCTGCTATTGCTATACTATCTTCTACTGCAATTATTGCTCCAGTAGAATCTATGGCAACGGTATCTAAAACGGCAGAAAAGGTATCTAAAACTGGTGTAGGATCTAAGGGAATTGTATCTTCTATTATAGTAGAAATAGTATCTGTAGGCACTTCTTTTTTGCTCAATCGCTCCCAATTAGATGGACGCATGGGAATAATGAGCACAACTAAAGTCATTAAGACTACTAGTAAGAGGGCAAAGGCAACATAATTGGGTTTAGAGGATCCGTACATCTAGATTATTATAACTGTTTTGGACTTAGAGGTTCTTATTCATTCTAAACTACAAAATTCTGCGTAAAATAATGCCCGAAAATGCTAGATTTTATCTTTGATTGTTGTTTTGGGCAGTCGTTTCTTCAAATATTGAACATAGTCTCGATCTTCTGCCATCGAAGTAAAGGAAATATCCAATCGCTTAAGTCTTAATTTTAAGACTTCTTCTGGTAGTTTTTTTATAGCTGTACTTCTAATATTTAAAGAATATAGCTTTTCGAGTTGACTAATTTCAGGAGAAAGCTTTTCTATATTAGTTTCAGCCAAATTTAGAGAACCTAAGGTATATAACCTATACAATTCCTTAGGCAAATGCTCCAAAGGGTTACCCAGTAAATTTAGGTTGCGCAAACAATCAAAATCCTCTATAACTTCTCCCAGTTTGTTAATATTATTACCCTGCAAAATTAAATCTGTCAACCTCAACAACTTTACCTTTGTTCTTCCTGGAAAGGCTTCTAATTTATTCTCGCCCAAATCTAATCGCATACATTCTCCATGCACCAAACGAGCAGGCAATAGTGTTGTTTGATTTGACCTATATTTGATAACCAAGAGTCTTGGCAAAGCTAGTATTTCGTGAGGAAACACAGGCAGTTGATTTCCTTCAAGCTCCAAGCTCTCTAATTTTCTGAAATAATTGACAGCTGAAGGAAATTTCTCAAACTGATTGTTTTTCAAGGTCAGAGAAACCATATCAGTCAACTTCTTCCACTTACCTTCCCATTTCCCTACATCCTCTATTTTTAGACGACCTTGAGTCTTATGAATAATAAAATAAGGCAACTCTTTCTTAAAGGTGTAATGGTAAACATCTTCCCATACAGCCCAGTTTTCATCCTCCTTAAACTCCTCTGATTCTATATATTTTTTCAAATCCGCAGGCGTTTGGATAAGCAGTATTTTATCCTCCGTCCAAAAAGCCTCCACAATGGGATCAAAATCTATCATTTCAGACATCATGATAACGCCCAAACGTCTATTGTTAAGGTCGCTAGATTCTAAAAGATCTTTTATGTGGTGAGCATCATTTTCATCCATATTCTATTCATTTCTTCTCTAAAAGTGCAATATAATCTTAAAATTCACCTTATTTCTTCTTTATTGTATTTATACAGCTCAAAATACTCCGTTGAATCTACCAAAATAGAACTTGGTGGTACAATAGGTTCCTCAAAATGATTCCTATGGTAATCCCCTTCTACTTTTGGAGGTCTATGCATCTCCTTTATCCCTTTAGTTTGACTTAATATATAAACATGAGTATAATCATTGATCAAAACGCTATCAAACTTAGACTCTTGACTAACATCTACTCTCAAAGTCCAAGCTACCCAAAATTCTAGATTATGTCTAGATATAACTACTGTATTATCAGGATCTAAAATAGATTGATTTAATTTTCCTAGGTCTTTCAATGCATCTTTACTCAAGCTAAGTCTAGGAGGGCTAACAAGTATAAACAAAATTGAAGCAAGGGAAACTAAACCTAGTATACTAGAGGTTATTTTTTTTGCCTTTTCGGACAAAACTGGTTTAAAAAACAGCAGTAATAATACCTGAGGAATAAATAAGAATGCAGTTAGTCTATGAGTAATTTGATGATCAACGATAGGCAAAGGAATGATGATAAGCAATGCAACCAAAGTGTATATAATCACTTTTTCGGACTCACTAAAATGACTTTTATATTTTTTTAACCCTTTAATTGCCAAAACAGCCAAAGTACTGTAAATGATGGCCAGTATTAGCTCAGGAGGATGAGGAAGGCCACTAAATAGCCCCTTCCAAACAGAAATTGAGCGTTCAAATCGAACTGGATCAGAAAAATAAATTATAGCCAACCCTAAAGGTATAAGTAGAACTAAAGGTATAAGAGCTTTACTTCTGTATCTAAATAAAATAAATATAGTACCTGCTATGATTGCAAAAGCAAATGTACCAAAGTGAGTTAGTCCAGTCAGGATAAGAAACAAAAAAGATAACAATAGATGCTTCTTCTGGTCAGAAGACAATAGGTATTTCATAAACCACAAAACTGCAAAGACTAGTAATGTTATCCCAAGTGAATTCTTCTGGCTAGAAGAAACTAAATTTAGGGTATAAAAAGACATTATAGCATACAAAGAAATCAGAATAGTATGGTAAGAAAACACTGTATTTTTTGTCAGTTTAAGCAGCTGATAAAGAGGTAAAAGGAGTAGTGTTATAGAAAGGCTATCAATGATTTTGACAACAGTCAAGATTAGTTGATCTGACATGGCGATTTCGAAAAAAGAAATTAACTTAACAACACCTGCATTAAGATAAAACAGTAATGGCATATCAGGGAAAGCCAACTCACCTCTTTCTAGTATTGCTCTTACTTGAAGTGGATAATAGCCACCATTCCCAATTAATAGTTCTTGAGAGAAATTAATATATGCCCTAACCCCAAAAGATAGTATTGCTAGAAGCCAAAAGAAGTAGAGGGTCTTATTATTTTGAAAAGCTTTATCTGTAGGCATTTTATATGATAATTCTTGGAATAAAACTTAATATCTAGTTAGACGCCTTTTTTATTCAAATACTTCGTTGAAGTTTCTTTTTATGCCTTTTACGGCCTTAATTATATCCGTATTTCCGTTTTTTTATATCTCTTTGCCCATTTTTTTTCTAGAAATGCAATATAATCTTTATCCAAACTAAGGGGAGTTCCTCTAAGGTCTAAAAGTTTTAGGTTCAGTTTTTCAAAGCCTTTTGGAAGGCTTTCTATTGGACTGTTTTCTAATACAAGGGTTTCTAGTCGTTTATTTTTTAATATGCTATCAGGAAGCTCTTTAAGCTTAGTATTTTTCAAATTCAAATTGGTCAAATCCTTTAACAATCCAATATTTTCGGGTAATTGTTCTATAGGATTATCCCCTAGAAATAAGACTTTAAGCTTTGGAATAATCTCCCAAAAATCATCTAGTTCTTTTAGTCCATTAGCCTGTAAACCCAACATTTCTAAATTAGGAAAATGAAAGTGCTTATTGTTAGGGAAACGCTCAAATCTATTTCCACTAAAATACAACCTCTTACAAGTAAGATGTTCAAAATTAGGGGGCAACTGTCTTGTTTTATTTCTTTGGTAAAAAAGGTCCCTCAATTTTTCTGACACCAACAGTTCTAAAGGGAATATAGAAAAGTCATTGCCTGTGATTTCTAACTGCTCTACCTTCCTTAATTTCTCTATTCCTTTTGGCAATTCTTTCAGTTGATTGTCATCCAAACAGAAATAAATAAGTTCGGTCAACTCACCTAAATAACTGTCCCATTGTTTGATTTGGTTTACCCTAAAACGTGTAGCCTCTTTTGGAATAAAATAATATGGAGGACCATCAGACTCAAAGCAATAACCATAGGAATAAATGGCATGCCTAAAACTACTATCAAAAGCAAACTTCTCTGATTTTACAAATTGCTTAAGCACTTTGGGGCTTCTTATAATCAGAATCATCCCCTCTTCTAAAAAGAGATCTAAAAGCTTTGTATAATCGTCTTGTTGGCTCAATAAGACCAAAGCTAATCGCCTATTATCATAATTAGGAGAAGTTAATAAGTTCTTGATTTGTAGTATAGAGTTATCCATCAAATAGTTGCTGATTCTTCATTATGAACCTCCAAAATTGTTTTTTTAGAAGCTTTAGCCATTAACCAATACAAAAACACATTGCCAATACAATCATCCTTGTAGACAATTCTTTGATGAAAAATGGCTAATAATTTCTGATACTCCTTCTGAAAAGGTTGTGGCCCTTTCTGGAAGAAATTCAAAATCAATTTCTCTATATCGCCATAGCGCCCTTCTCGTTTTAGGGTATACCGAATATTGCGCACCCAATAACTCAGCATATCTACATTGTCTAGCTCAAAGTAGGTAGCCATCACAATGTATTTACACGTCAACGTTGTATAAAAAGGCCCCTTATCCAACATTTTCTTATCTATATAAAAATAGGTGTCCAACAGCTTTTGATAGTCCCCTACCATAAAATCATAACTCAAAAACAACCGCAAGACCAAAACAGCATGCAACACATTTTGTACAGGCTGGTTAAACCATTCTTTGCGCATAGCTTCAAAAACTTCTGCAGATTCTTCTCCTGCAATCACCAACTCTCGGACAATTCGGGTAGCATTTAAGTTAGCTAGTTCCTTAGTTATTATAGGTGTATTTTCATCAGTTTGAAGTCTATCTAACTCAACTTTTAGAGCTTTCATTGCTTCAAAATTTCGCAAATGATAATTGGGCAGCATTCTACACTGCAAGTATTTGCAATAATGATTAGGGTTCTTCTGAATAAACTTTGGATTCCCTTCGAATAACTTGCCTATTTTATCCAAAGCCTCTATCTGCTTAACATAGTCTTTTTTATTGTAATAAAAATCGGCCAAAGCAAATTGTAGTGTAATCTGATTGCTAGGAGCTTCCAAAGTCAAATGCTTATCCAATTGTTTTCCCAATTCATTGATCAAATGAATATCTTCTTCTGTATGCACTTGATAAGAATTATCCCTAAACTGCTGCAAATGATTCTGCACCTTCAGCATCTCTATCCGTTCGTTGATATCGGCCAAAAGCCCTTTCTCTTCCTCCAAAAGCACCAACTCCTCTTCAAAAATAGCTTTTGTGCGTTCTACCAACACCAAAATGCTTCGTTTTAGCTCATATGCTTCCAATTGTTTTTCCCAACACTCATATTCCTTACATTTAGCAACAGCTTCATTCACCAAATTCATAGCTATTTCTGGCAAATTTCGATCACGCATCAGTAAAGCATAATCCAACTTTTCTTGTATAGCCATTATTGGATACTTTTTTAAGTATTGATTCTTCAAGGCTTGCAACAAGGTGTCTAAAAGTATCTTTTTGTGCATACTCAAGTTCTTCTTGAGCTGAGGGGTTTTGAGTATTTTCAAGAGTTCGCTCTCTTCATAAATATTCAACTTATTGAGTGCATCAAACAACTCAATACTTCTTCTTGATTGCTTGACTTGATAGCGTTCTATGGCCAATTTGAAATATCTTTTTTCTGCTTTAGTCATTGACTTAACTACCCTAAAAAGCTTATCTGATGCCGTTTTCATAACTACTGGATATGGTTGAATGATTTATTTTTGAGCGTTTTTTGTCTTTTTTTATAATTCTAAAGAGCCTACTTTTGTTTCACAAGTTTAATTCAACATTTACATAACGTTAAAATACTACAAATCATGAGTCTGCGTACAATATTTTCTAGTTTAACCTTTGCTTTACTTTTTATTGCTAGCAATTCTGATGCTCAAGACATGAAAACCATTAGTGCACAACAACTAGCTATAGGAGCAAAAGCTGTAAAAATGAGTCATAAAATGACGGAGGTTTCAGGTACAGCAAAAACTCTAAAAAGTCTAAAAAAGAAAAATGGTCTATTGGTTTTATTCTCTTGCAACACTTGTCCTTATGTACTCATGTGGGAAGATCGTTATCCTGAACTAGAAAAATTTTGCAATAAAAACGATATCGGAATTGTGCTAGTCAACTCTAATAAACTGAAGCGCTCTGGTAGCGAATCATTTGATAAGATGAAAGAACATGCAAAAAAGAAAGAACATACCATCCCTTACTTATACGATAAAGATCAAGTTATTGCTAATGCTTTTGGAGCAACAAAAACACCTCATGTTTTCTTATTTAACAACAACCTAAAACTAGCTTACAAAGGGGCTATTGACGATAATGCTATGAGTCCTAAAGCTGTAAAAAAGCCTTATCTTAAAAATGCTCTAAAAAGCATGGTTGCGAATCAGCCAATTGAGGTTAACTCTACCAAATCTTTGGGCTGTCGTTTAGGGCGTCCTAAAAACAAGTAAACCCAATTCAATATCCCCTTTCTCCTTTTAATAGATTATAAAATATTAGTGTGTGAAGTTAAAAATCCACACACCATTAAAAAGCACACCAGTGAAACAGATTATCCTAACAATTGGTTTATTCCTTTGGGCATTATCCAGCTCAGCTCAGACGATTCCAACACCTCAACAAACAATCTCAGAGGATGGGACTAGTGTTAATATTTATAATTTTGCTAGTTTAGCGGAGTTCATCAAAAATCCACCTCAAGGAACTACCTATGTCATCAACTTTTGGGCAACTTGGTGTGGACCATGTGTCAAAGAATTACCTCATTTTGAGGCCTTGCAAGAAGATTATACAGACAAAAATGTAAAAGTGCTCTTAGTTAGTTTAGATTTTGAGATGCACTGGAAAACCAAACTACTTTCCTTTTTAGAAAAAAAGGATTTAAAATCTGAAGTTTTAGTATTAGATCAAAGTAGTGTTGATGAATGGATAGAACAAGTTGACAAAGATTGCGATGGAGCATTGCCTGCCACCTTAATCCTAAACAAAAACAATCGAGCATTTTATCCTCAAGAGTTTGAAGACAACGAACTAGAAGAAACCGTTAATAAGTTTTTAGAGTCCATTAAATAAACACCAATTTCACTCCTTATACAATTGATTATCAAAACAACATCAGCCATGCATAAATACTTCTTTTATTTTATTGCTTTATTGTTTGCTAATAACCTACAAGCTCAAGAAATTAGGGAATATATGGATTTACAAATCCATCCAAATATGCACATGGTTTATTCCTTTTTTGGAGATGGATTAGAATATTTTGATGAAGAAGATGCTCCTAAACTAAAATGGAAACATCAACTAAAAAATGTAAACTATGCCAACTTTTATGAAGACAATAAAGGTGTCCGAATTTTTGTGACTGGAGCATTGACCGTAGAGACTATTAAATCAAAAAAGAAGGCTCGAAAAACGATCTTAGCACAAATAGAATTCATCAACAAATTTGCAGAAGAACATTCAGACAAATTTGTAGTAGCTAAGACTCCAGAAGAAGTTCGACACTATGTCAAAAACACAGACAAAACAATCTTTGTACATTCTATAGAAGGTTCCAAAAAGGTAATCAACAGTGCAGAGGATGCACAGTTTTGGGCTGACCAAGGAGTTGCTTTTGTCACACTTATCCATTTGGTAGATTCTAAAAGTGGTGGTGCAGCTATTAAACCAGGAATGATGCCTGCATTGCTCAATTTCAAGGGCGTATTCAAAAAGAAGAAAAAAAGGGGCCTAAAAGACCATGGTAGAGAGGTTATTAAATGGCTTTCGGCTGCTGGTATCATGACTGATCTCACACACATGTCAGACCAAACACGTAAAGATGCCTTGACGTTTATGGAGGAACATAACATTCCACCAATTGTCACACATGACCTGTTCAAACCTATACAAAATCATCCTAGAGGAATAGAAAGAGAGGATATTCTTAGAATCTATAAATTAGGGGGTTTCATGTCCTTACCTATCAGTGGAGAGTCTCTAAAACCACGTAAATCGGAAGAAGAATATAAGAATTTGATAGATAGTTTAACTCAAGCCGAATGCTACTGTGAAGGTTCTATACATACCTATAAACTTACTTATGAGGCTTTGCAAGAGTTTATAGAGGAGAATGTTATGGAGTTTTATGCTGACAAAGATACTCTAATCAACTTTGATAACTTGTCAGAGCAAGATAAAGTCCGTTTTTCTATAGGTTTTCAGAGCGATTTCAATGGTTGGCTCAACCACAGTCGCCCGGTCTATGGCAAAGATGGTTGTTATGAGGTTCACCCTGATTCTACCTATGAAGCAATCGAATTGGAAGGCATGCCACACCCTGGATTGATAGAATCACATTGGAATTGGTTAGAAAAAGAGAATGTTGACATTAGTCCTGTCAAAAGAGCATCTGAGCGTTTCTTACAGGTTTGGGAAGAGCTTAGAGCTAATAAAGATCGATTTAAGGAAGAACATACTGAAGAATTATCCTCCAAGAAATAATTAGGAGTATTGCTCATTATTTTATACTTTGATAGCTTATATAATATAAATTAATGCCAAGCTATATATGAAAGACCTCTATAAAATTAAAGCATTCCCCTTTTCTGAATATATATTACGATTGCTGTTGTTAGGGTGGATTTATTTTGCCTATACAAAATTTGATCTTAATCCTAACTTCTTTGGGGTTACTATTGCTATAGCAATAATCCTATTTTTCCTAATTTTAGAGACATCAATTGTTGTCACTAAAGATAGCTTAATAGAAAAACGAACTAATTGGCTGCCCTTTCTAAGTAGAAAAAGAATAATTGCTAAACATTCCGAAATTCATGAAATCAGCTATGAAAAAGGGAACTTCAATAAGTTGGGATTAGTGCTTAACTTGATTGAATATGTGCCAGGTACTACAAGCACTCCTAATCTCTTTATCATCAGGAAAAAGGATGGCTCCTCAGTCGCCCTTGAAACAAAGGGCAGCCAATACGAAAATGAAAAACTAATTAAAATTATTAAGGCTAAAATGCCAAAAGAATAAGCCTAATATAAAATAGAGGAAAGCATTTTTTATGCTTTCCTCTATTTTATATCTAACTTATTTTAGAATTCTAGTTCATAAACAACAATTCTCTGTATTTAGGCAATTGCCACAAACTATCATCCACTAGTGGCTCTAGTTTATCAGCACAAGTACGAATCTTTTCCATCAATGGTTTTACATTATCGCAATATGCTCTTGCACGCTCTATCGCCTCCAATTCATCTGCTTTATCACGCTCAACACGCATAGCATATACATTAGATTTGATGGTATTGATATACTCAGATATTTCTTTAACCAATTCCCATTGTCCTACAAAAAGAGAACTGTCACCACCTAAAGATTTAAGTGCTGTTACATTCTCCAATAAGGTATTTTGGTAAGTAATAGCAGCAGGCAAGACCTGATTCATACACATTTCAGCTAATGTACGTGACTCTATCTGTAGTTTAAGCGCATAATCCTCTAAACGAACATCGTAATGTGCATGCACCTCAGTTTCAGAAAGTACACCACTCTCTACAAACAAATCAACAGTTGCCTTAGTAGCATAAGCCTCTAAAGCACTAGGAGTATCTGCATTGTTGCTCAATCCACGACGTTTAGCTTCCTCTTTCCACTCATCGCTATAACCATCACCTTCAAAACGAATAGCTTTAGACTCTATAATATAACGCTTGATTACGGTCAATATAGCTTCTTCTTTATCCATATTGTTCGCTCTCAATATTTCTACATCTTGCGAAAACTCTCTCAACTGCTTACCTACAATCATATTCATGATAGTCATAGGAGCAGCACAATTCATGGTAGAACCTACCATACGAATCTCAAACTTATTGCCTGTAAAAGCAAAAGGAGAAGTGCGGTTACGGTCAGTATTATCTTTTTCTAAATCAGGAACCTTAGCCAATAAGTTCAAGACCTCTTTCACGCCTGCTGCCGATGCAACTCCACCTTTCTCTATTTCATTCAAGACCTTTGTCAAGGTTTCTCCAATAAATACAGAAATAATAGCTGGAGGTGCTTCGTTTGCGCCCAAACGATGATCATTAGATGCAGAAGTTACACTAGCTCTCAACAAATCAGCATGCTTGTATACTGCTTGAATAGTTGACATAAATACTGTCAAGAACTGAAGATTATTGCTAGGGTCTTTACCTGGAGACAATAAGTTTTTGCCAGTATTGGTTGCCATTGACCAGTTGTTGTGTTTACCTGATCCATTTACACCAGCATAAGGTTTTTCGTGGAAAAGTACACGTAATTTGTGGCGTTTAGCTATACGCTCCATCAAATCCATCAACAATTGATTGTGATCTACAGCTACATTCACTTCCTCAAAAATAGGAGCCAACTCATACTGAGAAGGAGCAACCTCATTATGACGAGTACGAACAGGTATTCCTAATTTATGGCATTCGTTTTCCAACTCACGCATATAAGCATACATACGCTCTGGAATAGAACCAAAGTAGTGATCATCTAACTGCTGCCCCTTAGGAGCATAACGTCCTAATAAGGTACGACCAGTTATCATCAAATCAGGACGAGCGTTAAACAAACCTGCATCTACTAAAAAATACTCTTGCTCCCAACCTAAAGTAACATGTACTTTATTTACATTTTCATCAAACAACTGACAAACATCAATTGCAGCTTCTTCTAGGTAGCTTTGCGATTTGAGTAATGGCAATTTGTAGTCTAAAGACTGACCACCATAAGTCACAAAAATAGTTGGAATACACAAGGTTTTTTCACCTTCTACATCTAGTATAAATGCTGGAGAAGTAGGATCCCAAGCAGTATATCCACGTGCCTCAAAAGTAGTACGAAGACCACCTCCAGGAAAACTAGAACCATCTGGTTCTTGCTGTACCAATGCACTACTACCAAACTCATCAATAGCTTTACCATTTTCTAAAGTAAAGAAAGAATCGTGTTTCTCTGCTGTACGGCCTGTCAATGGTTGAAACCAGTGTGCATAGTGTGTTGCTCCATGAGCCATAGCCCAATTTTGCATAGCATCTGCTACATGGTCGGCCAACTCTCTAGTCAAGCTTTCACCTGCATTGATAATAGCTTCTACTTGCTTATAAACTTTAGGAACCATAAAGCCTTGCATAGCTTGGTTGGTAAAGACATTACAAGCAAAAAATTCAGAAATAGACTCCTCATGAGTTTCTACTAAAATCTTTTCACGATGAAGCAAAGCCTCTAGTGCATTAAATCTGTTGTTCATGATACGCTCAAAATTGATTATTTGATTAATTAATGGAAGAACCTTAGATCAAAAAATTAATTAAGGCGCAAAGGTAATTAACTCCTACTAATTTCAAGCATTAAACCTCAAAAAAATCAAGGCTTTTGTACTATTCTTTTTACACATTGAAGCCAAAGTCTATAAGAAGAAGTTTAGCCTTTTTTGGATTTAACGAATTTTATCATAGGGAGGGATATTTTCTAAAAAATCAAAAGATTGCCCCCCCTCTGCAAGCTTGCAACAACAAGTCACAGGCCCATTGGTCAAGAGCAAGTAAGGCACTTTTAGTGTTTTATTGTAATTAGCTATTTGTAGAAAAGTAGACTCACTAATAGGCACTTTAGCTGATTTGCATTCTATCAACAATATCGGTTCAAAGGCATCATTATAAACCAAAACATCAGAACGTTTGTCCATATCGTTGACTTTTAACCCCATTTCTGTACGAATTCGACCTACAGGGTACCCCTTCTCTTTTGTCAAATAAAGCAAAATTAGCTGTCTCACCATTTCTTCTGGTGTTGCTTTCAAATACTTCTTGCGCACCAATCCATATACATAATGTGCACTACCTGTAGCCTCTAAATCTAAGTCTCCCTGATATTGTAATAAATCTATTGCTATGTTGATCATGGTAAGGTTATTCAGTCTAAGAATAGAGTTGTTGCTGCATTGTAAATCAATTTTTCAGGTAGAAATTCCAAAGTCCAGCTACCGTTTCTAAAGCTAGATTGTAAAGTGTCATTGTTCGATTTCTTAAACGATCTGCCAAAATTCGATAACGCTTCATTCCTCCTATACTATGTTCTACAAAAATGCGTTCTTTA
>JAAEPD010000425.1 GCA_024222455.1 Aureispira sp. | reverse complement strand
TTACAAATCCTAGTTTTGGCAAAAACTGTCAAAGAACCTTTTATTTTAATGACCATTTAGGACTGAATATAGAGATAGGTGGTTTTGTTAGTTTTGTTACAGTTACCCAGCAACAAAAAGCAGAAGGAGGCTCTATTACCTATTTAGGAGTTCCTAAACAACAGTATAATAATTACCATGTTTACCCACGAAATCTTTCCTTTTTCCCTGCTGCATCTACTTTTCGTATTAATTTATTTTACCGTATACATACTAAGCAGTAAGATTATCTTCTATAGGTTTCTCTGCTGTAGTCTCAGTAGTTTCCTTAGGCTCCGTTTTTTTATCAAAAAAGCTGCGGTGAAAGAGCAATAAACTCACTACACCCACACTAATAGCCACATCGGCTATATTAAAAATAGGTTGAAAAAACTGAAAAGGTTGCCCCCCAACCCAAGGCATCCATTGTGGCCAAGTGCTATTGATCATAGGAAAGTAGAGCATGTCTACCACATGACCATACAAGAAACCAGCATAACCATTATTAGGGTCAAAAATAGCCATATCAGGTACATGAAAAGAACCACTACTGGTGAAGAAAAGGCCATAAAAAGCAGCATCTACCATATTGCCTAAGGCACCTGTGAAAATCAAGGCCATACTGCAAAGCAGGCCATAAGATTCTTTCTTTTGGATAAGGTTATAAAGCACTACACCTAGCACCCCAATAGCACAAAGTCTAAAGACACTTAAGAAGAGCTTTCCATAGCTTCCTCCGAGCTCCATGCCAAAGGCCATTCCTGGGTTTTCTGTAAATTGGATGCGAAACCAATTCCAGCCAAAAACCTTGAAATAGTCACCTAACTCCATGTTGAGCTTTACCCATATTTTTAGGCCTTGATCTATAAACAACACCCCAAAAATGATGAGTAAAACAAAGGTAGAACGTTTCAAAATGCTATAGTTTGCTAAATTTTCGTAAATGATTTATAATAAAAAATTAAGAAATAAAGGGTTTTAAAATTTTCGTAGAAAATTTTAAAACTAGCGAACTATTAAATAATTTTTTATTTATCTAGGTTATCTGGTAAATCTGGGATGTCTAGTTGATCTGGGTGTTCAGGCATTTTGTCATTGCTATGGTCAACTAAAGGAGTTGTAGCTACAATAGGGGTTTCCTCTTTTGTAGGCTCTTCTTCTTTTTGTTCCTCTTCTTCTTCAGAAAAGAAACGTTTGTAGAAAATTAGGATCAAACAAACACCTACAAATACAGCAGAGTCGGCTATATTAAAAATAGCTTGGAAAAAACGCAATCGACTACCTCCTATAAAAGGCATCCATTCTGGCCAAGTAGTATCTATAAGTGGAAAGTAAAACATATCTACTACACGCCCATACAGGAAGTCTGCATAGCCTTCAGCGGGGTTGTATTGAGCTATCTCAAAAGGAGTACTTTGTGTAAAGAAAAGACCATAAAAAGCAGAGTCTAAAATATTTCCTAGTGCACCCGAAAAAATCAAAGCAATACTAGTTAGCAATATATAAGATTCTTTGCGCTTGATGAGTAGGTACAAGTAAACACCTATACCCGTAATGGCCAAAATTCGAAATAAGCTGAGCATGAGTTTGCCCCAACCTTGACCAAATTCGATTCCAAAAGCCATTCCTATATTTTCGGTAAAATAGATTTGAAACCATTCTAACCCAAACATATTGAAGGATTCCCCCAAATACATGTTGAGTTTGATCCAAATCTTTAGACCTTGATCTAAACCTAAAACCGTAAAAATAACTGCTATAACAAATAATGCTTTTTTCAAAATATCCTACTTTACATCTATATGAATATATAAAACTCCCAAAAGTAATAAAAAAACCGATGTCTATAGACTCTCCTAAACAGTAAATTCTACGACTAACGAATTGTTTGTTGGATTTAACAATTTCGAAGCAGTTCTGAATACTCAAAGAAGTAACCAAATACTCAAGGGAATACTTTTTTTGTATCTTATTGACTATAGTTGCGTTATGTACTTATAACAAGTTGAAACTTGGGCGTAAATTCTGATAACCTATATAACTAAGACTATGAAAAAATTAAGCATTTTAGGGCTTTTGGCAGCAATAGCTTTTGGTATTGTAATAATGACTAATACTAAAAATAGTCCAAAACAAGAAGATAGTGTACTCGTAGATAAACCTCTAGATGGAGCTAAAACTCCAGAACCAATTGCAGAAACAAGTATAGAAGTTTCTGAGGAAGAAATAACTACAGAAAAAGAACCTATGCTAGGCGAGTCAGCTTCAGCCCCTAAAGTAAATGAAGCACCAACTAAAAAGATAAACACCCCTAAAGTAGTTATTGATATAGCTAAACTTAAGGAAATGGCAGAGCAATATCCAGAAGATGCTACTGCTCAGTTCAAATATGGTAAGGCTTGTTCGGAGTTAGGGCAAGATGAAGATGCTGTAGAGGCTTTGAAAAAAGCAGAAGAACTTGGGTATAAAAATCTAGGCAACTTATACTATGAGTTGGCTTATGCCTTGATGGAGCATAATAAATATGTGGGAGGCGAAGCCTATGATTATTTTGAGAAAGCTAGAGAAAATGGTTTCCGAAATTATCGTAAGTTTTTGTATGCACCTAAATTTGTGGAAATGCAAAAAGAGAATGATTGGAGTTTTGTAGAGATTTTTCAAGAGCTTTTTGGAGATAATAAAAAAGCAATGTTTAAAGCTTTTGTCCTTTTAGGGCCTGAAAAAACAGATAAGCTTTCTTATGATCTAGATGCTAAGACTTTGTTTAGTAGTTATAACAAAGAAGCTAGAGAGAACCATCCACGTATCAATGGTTATTTTGATGATTTTGCAGATGGGGTAGGAGAAGGTATGTTTAGTAGAGGAGGAGGAAACCGTTTTAGATATGAAATGGTTGCTCAACACACCAAAAATTATATTACAGTCATCTACTCAGAAGAAGTGCCTTGGGCAGATGATCTAAGACCTCGTTCTTATCATTTAGTTACTTTTAGCCCAGAAGGGGAAAAAATAGACGAGATGAAGATTGCAGAACGCAGAAAATTGAATCGTTGCAAAACGGTGAAAATAGAGCAAGATCAGACTATCGCAATTACAGAGCAAAAAGTACGTTGGAAGGAAGGTTGGAAAGACGAAGGAGACTTAGACTATGATAATGTGAAATATACTAAGGCTATTTCAACGGATTATTATATGATCAGCGAAAACGGAAAAATTGTAGAGACAGACCCTATTTCTATAGGAATGGCATATTAAAAATATAAAAAATGCTGTTTTGGGTCAGTTTTTGAATTACAAAGAAAGTATTAGTCCATGAAGTTTTTCTAATCAGTCAATTAGAAAATTTTACTGCTATTTTTAACTTGATAAAGTATTAAAAATACATGGGCTATAAAAATAGTAATCACAGTTATTAACCAATAAAAATATACCCCAATGAGATTCCTAACAATAGGCCTATCAACAGCATTTTTAATTAGTTTATGCTCTTTTGTAGCTATACAAGTAACTTCTACCCCAAAAGAATTGCCTGTAGATCAAGAGCTATACAAGAAATTTTTATCAAAGTTTACTAAAGCTAAGTTGCCTTATACCTTAAAGTTTGATGCACCTAAAGTTCGTGGTAAATGGTACAAAAATGGATTTAAAGCTAGTCAGGAAAATGCTAAAGTAGAAAACCATTTGACACATGAGTTTTCAAAGTTTATACCTGCCATTCGTAGAGGTTATATGAGCCGTATGGGGCCAGATGACTATCAAGCAGAAGTTATGGTAGCCTCTAATGATAAATTTAATGCTATTATTTATAGCAAAAAGCCTAATTATGCAGGTCGCAAGACAACTTATACACTAATGACTTTTGATCAGCATGGAGACCTTATTAGTAAGCAAGATATTGCTAGAGTATATGGAGAGTCTTATTATGATGCTAAGATTTCTAAAAATCTAGTAGTGTCTGTTAAACACTACAAAGCAGAATATGACGATACTAAAAAGTATGATGATCAGCAGGAAATGGATTTCCGTGCAGGAGAATCTATCAAATATACTATAACTGCAACAGGCGAAATCCTAAAAGAGGGAGAAAGTCCTATCAAAATAGAACAACAAATACAACAAGAAGCATCTCCAGAAATTGGAATGAATGAAGAAGAAGCTACTCTTTGGGAGTATTAATATAGAAACAACTAAACCATGTAACCCAAACGCACTACTCTTTTTGAGAGTAGTGCGTTTTTTATTATTTTTTGATGCGAATCAGCATAAGAAAAAGCCGATTGAGTCCCCTCAATCGACCACCCCAAAACTAAAAATGCTATTCTTCTATTTCTCTATACCAAGTACTTTCAAACCGTTGACAGTAGCGATTTTAGCTAAGCTTTCTACATCGTAGTAGTGACAAGCTTCTAACATTACACGCATTTCTGTCCATAAATCACCATCCGAAAATGGTTTGTAAATATCGCAGATATTATCTGTACCGAAAGCAACATTCAATCCAGCAGGAACCATCTCATCTACCGGTGTGATAGAGTTATGGCTTACCGTCATTTTTTCTGTACGGTTATGGTCAATCCAAGCAGTAGGACAAGAAATTACATTCAAATCAGCTTCTTTCATCACCTTATAAACCTCGTCACGATACTTTTTAGGATGTGCAGCCAAAGAGATACAATGGATTGCTGCAACTTTTCCTTGCAAGCCATGCTCAATAGTTTTGCGAGCCAAAAGTTCTGTTTCTTTTTCTTCATCACTATTAAATTGGTCAACATGAACATGAACCAATTTATTGTTATCTTTAGCAGTAGACATCAAGATATCTAAATGCTTTTCCTCATTTCCTAAATCTTTAGCAGGCAAACCTCCAATAATGTCTACAAACTCTACAGACATATCAAACCAGTAACGAGCTTTAGGATCAATAACTCCTTTCAATACTTGATTTGCAAAACGGATTTCGATATCTTTTCCGTAGTTTTCACGGAGCTTGTGAGCAGCCTTGAGCGCCTTATCTTGTATAATATCATCTACATCAATGAAAGTACCTAAGGCTTGGCTACCTTGCTCAATCATAGATTCTACTGCTTTTGCCATACGAGCATAAATATCATCAACAGTAGCAACTCTTTTCATTTCATCAACTAAGTCCCATTTCTTTTTAAGGTAAGAATAAGAGTAGTGAAAATTTTCAGCGTTTAGTGTATAGGCGCGATCTAAATGTGCATGAGTATTTACCCAACCACCAAGTTCTTTAATCTTGTCGATAACTAACTGTTTCGGATCCATTATTGATCTTTTACTTTTATGTTTATGAATGAATAAGCATTAGTTTGTGGCTTTTCGTAAGTGATTGAAAATTGTTGATTTTCAAGAACTAAGAAAATGAAGTTTTTAAGTTTTAGTATAAAATTTAAAAACCCACGAACTAATAAATTAGATTTATACATTAAAAAAAAGCGCTCAACAAAAATGTTGAACGCTACAATAATTATTTTTCAGTAAGAACGGCTGTTCCTAATAACTTTTCAAGTGCTTGGTCTATTTTATCAAATGATAACTGCCCAAGAATCTCGTCCATTAATCCTTTTATTTGATCATTGCACAAGTTGCCAATACTTCCTTCGTGGGTATGATTGACAGTAGTAGATGGTTCAAAATTGCCAGATTCGATATCCACCCCGATTTGCTTATAAGCATCTCTAAACGATGTACCTTCTAGCACTAAATTGTTGACTACCTCTACACTAAATACATATTTATAACGCTCTTCTTCTATAGCACCTTTATTTACAATAATATTCTCCAACATGTATTTAGCAATAGCCAAACAACTCTTGATGTCTTCAAATACAGGCAAGAAGCTCTCTTTTATCATTTGTAGATCTCTATGGTAACCCGAAGCCAAGTTTGCTGTAATTAAAGCAATCTCAGTAGGCAAAGCCATAATCTTATTACATTTAGCACGAATCAACTCAAATACATCAGGATTCTTTTTGTGTGGCATAATGCTCGAACCTGTAGTTAAGTGATTAGGGAAACTAATGAACCCAAAGTTTTGGCTAATATAAAGACAAACATCCTGAGCCAACTTGCTCAAGGTAGCCGCTACCGAAGAAATAGCCTCAGCCGTAACACGTTCTGTTTTTCCTCTACCCATTTGAGCATAAACTACATTGTAGTTCAATGCATCAAAACCTAATAAATCTGTAGTCATTTGACGGTTGAGAGGGAAGGAAGAACCATACCCAGCAGCAGAACCCAATGGGTTTTTGTTGGTAATCTTGAAAGCAGCATGCAACATGTGCATATCATCTACCAAACTCTCTGCATAAGCGCCAAACCATAGTCCAAAAGAGGAAGGCATTGCTACTTGATAGTGCGTATAACCTGGAATCAATACATCTTTATGCTCTTGGCTCAAGCTCAATAATTGCTCAAACAAAGGTTGTATGTATTCTATTACTTCACGAATTTGAGTACGAGTGAAAAGCTTGAGATCCAATAATACTTGATCGTTGCGAGAACGACCACTATGTATCTTTTTACCCATGTCACCCAATCTACGAGTCAACATCAATTCCACTTGTGAGTGTACATCTTCGATTCCTTCTTCAATTTCAAAGTTGCCTTCTACAATTTCTTGGTGGATTTTTCTTAATTCTGTAGATAAGATCTCTAATTCCTTAGCTTCTAAGAGTCCAATACTCTCTAGCATTTGGATGTGTGCTAAGGTGCCAGTGACATCATGTGTGGCCAACAATAAATCCAGTTCACGATCTTTACCAATGGTAAATTTTTCGATTTCTTTGCTAATTTCAAAGTCTTTCTGCCAAAGTTTCATAGCGTATGAAGGAATGTTTAATTATAAAAACTTGATTTGTATATAGTTGATAATTAATGCCTTAGATCGCTTGGTTTAATAGGGTGTATTCAGAGCCTATTAACATATGAACTGTCGTTTGTATATATTGGTGCAAAGGTAAGTAGAGAAATTGAAAATAACTAGACTTAAATATTAATACAGTATTAATTTAATGTAAACTCTCTTTTTTATTAGTCGTTCTAATAAACAGATTAGAACAGCAAACTATTATTTTTAGTGGTAAAATGGAACTCCTTAGTTTTTATTAATTAGCTTTGGTTTACCCAAGAATTAGAAGTGACAAACTATTAGATTAATTATATATGCAGATATTCGTTATTATACTTCAGATAGTGGCCTTTTGTGTTTTGCCCTATTATCTAGCCAAAGCAAGCCGAAAACTAAAGGTAGACAAGTTGCTAAGTGATGTAGTGATTTGTTTTTTGTTTGGAATCCTACTCGGAAATACTAAACAGTTTTGGCTGCCTGAGCCGAGTTTGTATCAACCCATGTTTGCTGTAGCCGAAAATGCTTCTACTATATCTGTATTGTTAGCAGTACCTATGCTGCTCTTTATAGCTAATATGACAGAATGGATGAAATATACAGGCAAGCTTCTAGTTTCCTTTCTGATTTGTATTGCTTGTGTAGTTGGGAGTGCTTTGTTTATAGCTTATCTATTTCCAGATGTAACAGAGGGGCCTAGAATAGCAGGTATGCTTACAGGAACTTATATTGGAGGAACTCCCAATATGGTGGCTATTAGTCAAGCCTTAGAAGCACCCACAGAGCTGTTTGTACTGGTCAACTCTAGCGATATTTTTTGTAGCGGGCTGTACTTTTTGTTCATCACCTCTTTTGCACAGCGTATATATGGTATAGTTTTACCAAAATTCAAATCGCTCAAAAAGGCTGAGGAAGTAGAAGACTATAGCCTATATGATCAACAATTTCCTCCCAAAAGGTTAAACACCCAAACCATTAGTCCTTTGTTGATGGCAATAGGTGTTTCTGCCTTAGTTATTGGCCTTTCGGTAGGCTTAGGGATCTTATTTCAAGATAGTGAAGGGAAGATGAATCAAGTTGCAGTACTCTTGGGATTGACCTCTATTAGTGTAGGGTTTTCTTTTATCAAAAAGATTAGAAACCTGAAAGGTGTATATGAATTTGCACAGTATTTACTACTTATTTTTGGTGTAGCAGCAGGCTTTATGGCCGATTTTGGGCAGGTAATAGCAAAAGGTGGTGATATTTTGTTGTTTACTGCTTGTTTTGTAGTTTGTTTAGTAATAGCGCACTTAATTTTAGCAGCTATATTTAGAATAGATGTAGATACTTTTATAGTCACTGCAGCAGCCTGTATTTATGGCCCTCCATTTATTGGACAAACCTGTGCAGCTCTCAAAAACAGAGAAATCTTAGCTGCAGGAATGGCCTTGGCTACTGTTGGTTTAGCTATGGGGAATTATATGGGGATTTTGGTGGCAAGTATTGCTGGAGGCTAACCCTAACCTAAAAATAGATGACATTGTTTCATGTTATAAATAATGTCATTATAATCATTCAAAAACAAGAGTTTAATGCAATTCAAAACAGGACTGTTTTTCCTTTTTATTAGTATTTATCTAGTTGCTTGTCAAGGTACAGAATCTACAAAAACTCTGAGTCAAACAGCAGATATCGAGAATGACAATAAATTTGTAGCAGCAGTTGAAAGGGCTCATAAGAAAAAGACCTTTTTATCAAAAAAGGCTATACAAGCTAATATCCGTCTAGTTTTTAGAGGTAAGGAGCGTATGAAAGCAGTCTTAACTATATTGCCCAACTCTACCAAAGCGATGTTAGATTTTAAGGATGGCAATCGACTTCAATATGTAGAGGATAAAGTCTATTATTCTCCTAACACAGAAGTTACCAAGAAGCTTAGATTTGATGCCTATACTTGGGCATACTTTTTTATATTCCCTTACAAGTTAAGCGATGAAGGAACTGTTTGGACTGACTTTGAGCAAGATACCCTACAAGGAAAATCTTACCTAACACAAAAACTCAATTTTAAAGCTGGCACAGGAGATGATCCTGATGATTGGTATATTGCCTATGCC
The DNA here is from genome assembly GCA_024222455.1 of Aureispira sp. Lineage (GTDB taxonomy): Bacteria > Bacteroidota > Bacteroidia > Chitinophagales > Saprospiraceae > JAAEPD01. The sequence continues at coordinate 6,152 of JAAEPD010000425.1, read as the reverse complement.
GATAAAGAAACCAATCTTATAGAAGTTGCGGCTTATATTGTCACAGCGAATAAAACACTAGAAGAAGCAGAAAAAGACCCTCATGCTATTCAATATTTAGACTATAAAGAGGTAGATGGGGTCCCTATTGCTACTAAATGGCTATTTTGGGAATGGCGAAAAGAGGGTGGTTTGACTCAAGAGTTGGGTAGTGCAGAGTTGTCTAATATTCAATTTATAGAAGTAGAAGAATCTTATTTTCAGCCTGCCGATGGTTTTAAGGAACTATAGCTCCAATATCTTGTTGACTAAATCATGAAATTATACAAAACGATAAAAATTGGGAGTTCACATCCTACCTTTTGTGAGGACTTTTGTTTGCTCCAAAAGATAGATACGGACTGGACTATAGCTGCCGTAATGGATGGCTGTACCAATGCCCAAGATAGTCATTTTGCGTCTACACTAATGGCTAAGGTGCTCAAACGAGTAGTTCAAACACTACCTTACTTAGCAGTATCTTCAGTAGATTTGCATGATATAACAACCAAAGAGTTAGGAATAGAGATTGCTCAACAGTTTTTTAAGCAGTTCAAACAACTCAAAAGTATTTTGTTGTTAGATAAGTATGAACTGGTTTCTACACTCTCTTTTGCAGTGTTGCACGGTACTCGAAAAGAGGCTTTTGTAACCGTTGTAGGAGATGGTTTGATAGCCGTAAATGGCGATATACATTCCTTCGAACAAAACAACCAACCCAATTATTTAGCTTACCATTTAGACAAAAGCTTTGAAGCTTGGTTTTACAATGAAACGGAGCATTTTCTATTTGAGAATGTTCAAGATTTAGCACTTGCCACAGATGGTATTATTACTTTTAATGGCCAAAAGGAGCCTGACTTTGATCCAGCGCAATACCTACTAATCAATACTGATTTTGCCGAAATAGAGCAAATGCTACACAAAAAATGTGTTTTGTTAGAGCAAGAGCATGGTTTGTTGCCTATAGATGATTTAGCAATAGTGCGTGTGATTTTGGACTAAACTATTAAAACATATAAAGATGAAAGGTCTATCTTTTTGTATAATAATGTTTTTTGTACTTACGGCTTGCAATAGAGATCAACCTTCACTAGATTTTTCGGAATTACTTTCTGGAGATAATTTAGAAAGCACCCTTTTCAACATCTCTTTAGATCAAGATACTTTACTCAAAGGCAAAAAGGGGGTAGAAATCTACATTCCTAAAGGTTCTTTTGTCGAAAATGGTCAAGCCCCACAAGGAAAGATTAAAATAGAACTAAAGGAAGCAACCTCCAAGACAGATTTTATTATAGCCAATCTAACTACTATTACTAAAGAAGGTCAAGTCTTAGAAAGTAATGGTATGGCTTATATTAATGCAACTGCAGATGGAAAGGCCTTGCAATTAAAAGAGGGAGCTAATGTACAGATAGTTTTCACTAATGTACCTTATATAGAAGGCATGGAAGTTTATTATGGAGCACCAAATCAGAAGGGGCAAATGACTTGGGAGAAGGAAGACCAACTAGTAGAAACTGATCGAGTCAAAGCCATAAAACAAGGGAGCAAGTTATATAATGAAAATTGTAGCTCTTGCCATAGCACATCTTTGAGGACTAATATGACAGGACCAGCTTTAGGTAATGTACATTTATTCAGAGATAAGGAGTGGTTTGTACAGCATGTAAGAAATTCTCAAAAGATGCTTGAAGAAGGTGATTCTTTATCAATTTGTCTGTTTGATACATGGAATAAATCTGTAATGTCTTCTTTTGAGCATTTGACAGAACAGGAAGTAGAATCTATCTATTGGTGGTTGAAAAATGAGAGTGAGGACAAGAAATACAACCAATAGAAGTAAAATACATAGAGCGTTGTGATGGAGATTCATCTATTGTTTGGTCAGATGGGACAAGCACCAAAATTCAAAAGCAAGAAGTTTCTTCTAGACAAGAAATGGTTAATGTACTACGACTCCAAAATCTAGGTTGGGTTAATATAGATAAAGATTTTGATCGAAGTCCAACAGTCAAAGAGCTATTGGTAGAAACTAACAAGAAGAATGCGGTAGTGAGTATTATTTTGCGTTGGAATAATGTGTTTATTATGGCAGATTATAAAAACGAGGATGGCTTACATGCATTTACAAATGCTGAAAAGACACCTTTCCCCATGTTAGAAGAAGCAGTTTTGATAGCAATAAGCAAGGAAGGAGATGACTATTATTTAGGCACAAAATCGATCAAATTAGGTGATAAGATTATAGAGAAAGTCAATTTAGAGAAGAGATCAAGAGACCAATTATTAGAAGAGATCAGAGAATTAAATTAATATTATAATAATTTTAATATTTTCCCTGAAATAGTTATAATAGCTGCCTGAATTTTAACTTAATCACAGTAAATCAAAACCAATAAAGAGAATGGCTAACAAAGAGTTGATTGGAGAATTAAAGGAGGCAATGGAAATGTGGATAAAGATATTTCTTGAAAATAAGGAAATACAAACTCCTGAAACTAAGAAGATACATGCAAAATACTATAATTGGATTGGGAAATTAGAAGAAATTTTGCAATCAGATGATATAAACCTTTTGGGAGTAGATGATACTTCAAAGCCTGAAGATTTTATGTCTAATATAGAAGATATGAGAATGTTCAAAACAGTAATCAAAAATGGCGCTGAGGAGTTGAAAAGAACAGCATCAGCTGTAAAAATAAGCCTTACTGAAAAAATAGAAGACCTGAAAGATTTGATTAATGGAAGTGGTGATGTGAATACAACTTTAGCCAATTTAAAAACAGCAGAAGGACTGAAACCATTAAGTAAAATAGATGAAATTTTGCTTTTTGCGCAAACCACAATAGATTATGAGGGTTTGAATGAGACAAAGTTGAATGCAATGAGTGTACAGCGTGGTCGTCATGAGGTAACGATGACTGCACTTGAAACGGCTGTAGAAACTATAGGGGGACTGTGTACTAAGATAGAAGACTTGATAGAAGAGATTGTTCCCAATGTTAGAAAATATTCAACAGATAAAGTTAATCGAATTCCAGAATTAAAAAATCCTTTGAGAGAATATCAAGATTATGGTATTTATGAAGAGGTTCGAGATGGTGTAGTAAGACCAAAGGTAGCAGCTTGTTATAAAAGAATACAGGCATTGAACGCAGAAACTTCTACAACTTCTAATAGAAGAAGAGTAACAGGCCATCCTGGATGGGTTGAGATAGGAACAAATATCTATGCAAAAATAGATGAAACAAATAGCGATGTTTCTGCCCTAGCAAGCCAAACTCTTACCCTTTTTAAAGATGCCTTGATCAATGGAATTATTCCAGAAAGAGGTACAGGACAAAGTGGTGTAAAATGGCAACATAACCCTCCTCAGGTTAAGGTGCGCCGTACTAGACTAGAGTCACAGCAAGAAGCACCTGATCTTAGACTAACAGGGGCTAAACAGCAAATAGGAAATGAATGGTTTGTCACTTTTGATGGAGTAGGGCATGGACATTAAGCCTTATTAAGAGATAAGATTAGGAACAGGTTTTACAAATGTAAAACCTGTTTTTTTTATGTATTTTGTGCAGAATAAACTAAAAGTATTAATGATGAAGGCAGAAATTCAAGTCCAAACCCAACAATTGACCATTAACCTCAGTCAACCAATAGATATTTCCTTAGCGATTACTAATGAAGCTGATGCAGCCAGTGCATGGTACTGCCCTCCAGCAAGGATAGAACCTGTGATGACAGAACATTTTGTAGGAGATGTGAACAAAGGAGGAGCCGTTAATTTTAGGAATGTAAGTTTTAATCCGCATGGCAATGGAACACATACAGAGTGTGTAGGCCATATCTCCAAAGAGTGGTATAGTATCAATAAGTGCTTAAAAGAGTTTTTCTTTATAGCAAAGGTCATAACAGTTCAGCCCCAAAAATTAGAGAATGGAGATGCTATAATTGATGAAAAAATGTTGGAAGAAAAGTGGACCTTAAACGGTTTAGGAAGTTTAGCGCCAAAGGCTATTGTTATTCGGACAGAGCCTAATACAGCCCAAAAACGAAAAAAACAATACACCAATAGCAACCCGCCTTACATGACGAGAGCTGCCATGAAATGGGTAGTTGAAAAAGATATAGAGCATTTATTGATCGATACGCCATCTGTTGATAAAGAGCAAGATGGGGGAGCTTTAGCTGCTCACCATATCTTCTGGAATTATCCTGAACATCCTCGGTTACATTGTACTATCACAGAGTTAGTTTATGTACCTAATTCAGTACCTGACGGTTTGTATTTGCTCAATTTGCAAGTCGCTTCCTTCGAAAACGACGCTAGCCCCAGTCGGCCAGTTCTATTTGAAATAAAATAGTGAACTCTTATCTTCCAAATAGCTTCTTTATAATGACAAAACGTAGAAAAGGTTACCAGTGTTGGTATCGATTTTTATAAAAAAATAAAAAAAAATACAGCAAGTTGAGTTAACTTGCTGTATAGTAGGGAGTTATTATATTTTCTTTTTTAGTACAATTTGACCATTATATACAACATATTCTGCTCCTGCAAAATGTAGAGTTGCTCCTTCCTGTTGTTTGCCTAGATCAAAAAGGTCTTTTTCTATGCTATGCACAGATCCTCCCGTTTTATAAGCAATGTTCAGATATTGTTCATTTACTATTTTCCATCTAGAACATGCAGAAGTTCCACAAATAATGATATGTACAGGCACCTTGAGTTGCTCTAGTAGAGCAATATCTCGAACAGGACTAAAATTATCTACAATCAAGACCAATTCATCCGCCTTAGATTGTATGCGTTGACCAGTTAAGGCTGCTTCAAGGTCATTTTCGGGGGTAGAGCTATTAGGCCATGTTTTTTCAATGGATTTTCTCATTACTTTTATCAGCGATTCAAAATTAGACATTTTACCCTGAAAAGTATATAAACCACCAGCTTTTCCTATATTAGGACTTCTGCATACTCCTTTGTCATTTTCATCTGTAAAGAAAACATACTTATTGTTATGTCCTTTGGTCATAGTTAGGGCATGCCATACCAAAACTTGCTCTCTATAAGGACTCATACTGCCAGTCATATCTGTTACTATTACAGCATTTTTCCATTTGTCTCTAAATCTATATAATGGAGCAAGTATAGGCTTTCGCATTTTCTCAAAAAACTTAGGATCTTTTTTGAGTTGTTCTTCATAAGCTTTAGTCTTTTTGCGAATGCATTTGCCCACCCATTCAGTGTCATCTGTGATAGGGATTGTTACATCCATATCTATAATATCTTTTCGATCGTTGAGCAGTGCTAAGGAATCATACATCAGCATAAGACGTTCTTTACGAGCCTTAGCTTCAGCTATAATTTCTTTTTCACGCACCTTTGCCAAAGAATCTGCAATAATAGCTAAACGTTCTTTTTCTTTGCTACCTATCCAAGAGAAACCAGAAGACATCATTTTGTATTCCTTCTTATTTTCTTTTGGGTTGAGAGATGTTATTTCTGGATAATAATCCAGACTTACCGAAAAATCATATTCATAGGGCAGATAAAACTCTGCAATACCCTTAGCATTACTAGAATCTGTATAAACCTCGCCAGTAGTGTTGGAGGTTACAGATACTTCTTCGCCTACCAATGGAGCACCATTAAGTTGTGTGCAAACAAACTTGAAATACAGAAAACGACGTGTGTAACCTTGAAAGTTTTTGGTAACATAAGGGAAATCTCCAACATCTACAGTCCTAAAACATTGGTCTTTGCCGCAGTGAATACTGTAAGTGTCAGACATAGGCACTTTAGCTTTTACTAGACCTTTAGCATTTGTTTTTACGGTGACTTGGTGTCCTGGTTTTTTACCTTTGAGCAGCACTTTTTGGTTGGCATAAGCACTGCCATCAGGCTGATAGAGTTTGAGATTTAGGAAGGCAAATGTGTCTGCTTCCGTCAGTTGAGCCCATAATATAGACGAGCTAAGCAAAAGGCTGAGTGTGAGAATTGTAATTTTCATGGCTGTTTCTTTTTATATTGATTCTTGTATATAATACAAGAATATTGATTTGGTTACAAATCTTGCTAAGATAGCATAGATGTTTTATGTTTTCTTTAAGATTTCATTGAGCCAATCCAAATTGGC
>JAAEPD010000424.1 GCA_024222455.1 Aureispira sp. | reverse complement strand
TCGCCTAGTGTTTTTTTGTCCGTGGGTCAGACTGAGTTTCTTGCAAGGCTTCTATGTACTCTTTAAACATCATTTTCTGGTTTTTAAACTCACAAATTAACTATTATCTACTACTTTTATACTTTTCCGAAGTTTTCAAATTGTTTGATGATTTTGTATGACTTGGATATCCATCTTAGAGCAGATTATTAATAATTATACCAATCCCTAAAAAAATCTACATTCAAAAACTCCATAAAACTTTGTCGATGGCCGATTTCACGAGTTTCGTGATCCCAATAACGCACATCAGGATTTGCATCATCTAAGCTATCTCTATAAAAAAAATAGCCATTACCACTTCCATCACTATAGAGATCTAAAAGATTTTCATATTTATAGTCTTCAGGTTCATCATTTTGTTCCTTAACAATATCTACCATAAACTGCATATCTGAAATACTATCATCTGGAGCAATATTATTAGCCCAAAATATCTGCGAGCCACCATTTAAAGCACCAAATCCATTATGTATAGTATAAAAGAGTTTTAAATCATTGGGAATTATCCAATTTTTCACTCTAGTTAGTTTTGGTGTCAGTGTTGGCTCTGCACCTATATGAAAATCAAGGGTATAATCAAATTTAATTTTTGGGCTATCAATTTCATCGTAGTTATCCATTAAATAAATTAAATACCATTTCTCTGCTGTTTTGAACGCAAAAATCCCTAAACAAAACTCCTCTAAAGTCTCCACAAAACCCTTTGCTTCTTCTCCTAAAGGAGCAAAAATTTGTTGTATTTTATCAAAATGATCTAAACCTGCTAAAAATTTCCAGATACAATCGTTAGGTGCATCTTCTAATGTCCCAAAGTAATCTATATCTACATCTCTATTATCACTCTTCAAAAGTAATTGAACAGCTTCTACTGAGCAAACCTTGTGTATTAATTCTTGTTTGACGGGGTCAGCTCTATCTCTATAAACCTGAAAAGACTCTTCTTCGTAATTATAATCTAGTTGCTCTAAATATTTTTCTTTTGTTTGTATTAAACCCTCTTTTTTTAGTTGAGCATTCCACCATAGGACATAAGTCTTACGTTTTCTATCCCAACCAGCTCTCATCAATGTTCGTCGTTCTTCTTGCTCTTCTTCTGTTCGGGTATCCTCTAGAATAGCTTGATAACGCTTACTATAATTAGGTACCCAATGTCCTTCTTCATTGCGAAGCAATTGCCTCTTGAAATCACCAAATCCAAATCCACCTAAGTATTTTTTAACTAGATGTTCTGCAGATTCTGCACTTGGATAAGTTTCTTGAAATTGAACTAAAAGACTCTTGCTTAGAGTATGTCTAAAAACTGAAATACTACCAGCTGAAGTCTGGTAGGTTAAAAATTAGGACTATAAGTCCCCTGACTATTCTAAAGAAATATTATTCGAGTTATCACTTTGCTTAGAATCGTTGTGATTCTCTATATATGCT
>JAAEPD010000423.1 GCA_024222455.1 Aureispira sp. | reverse complement strand
CTTTCAAATTAGGTATATTCAGAATCCCTGTGTAAATTTCTAAGTCTAATGCCATTTTTATTTTTAGACCAACTTAACTTTTTTTCCCTTTTTGGCAAAAACTGTCAGAGAACCATAAATATTTGTTTGGTTAGTAAACTTGAAAACATCTTTTTACCCAACAATAACTTTCCAAAAAACATAAAAAATCCACTAATCTGAGGGTAATAAGTTCAAAATAAGTGGGTGTAATAAAGGGTTTTAGGTTAGGTGATTTGTAAGTGGTTGTTAATTAGGTGGTTAGTTTTGTAGTAATCTAACTCATAAAAAGAAGCAAAAGTATGAGATGAGAGGGCTAAACCATTTTTTGAGCGGAAACACTAGCATTTTAAATATATTAACTATCTTAGCGAGAATAGTTTAAGACCTATTAGAGCATTTTTATGCTTAAAGAACTATAAAACAACTACTTAGTAAAGCAATTGTAATTATGGCTAAAAGAACAACCAAGAAAATAACAACAACAAGAAAGAGAAGAACCAAAAAGGCTGACTTCCCAAAAGAAACATATATACTTTGGTACGAAACAATGCTTCGTATCCGAAAATTAGAGGAACGTGCTAATTTGGTTTATTTCCAAAAGAAAATTAGAGGATTTTTGCACCTATGTATTGGTCAAGAAGCAGTGTATGCAGGAATGCTAACAGCTACTCGCCCTCAAGATGCTTGGATCACTGCTTATCGTCAGCATGGTATAGCTATGGCTAAAGGTGTTACTTCTAAGGAAGCAATGGCTGAGCTGTATGGTAAGTATACTGGAAATGTGAAAGGAAAAGGTGGCTCAATGCACTTTTTCAAAGCAGAGAATCGCTACTATGGCGGACATGGTATCGTAGGTGGACAGATTGGTCTAGGTGCAGGTATCGCTTTTGCAGACAAATACTTAGAGAATGATAACATTACACTATGTTTGTTTGGTGATGGTGCTTCTCGTCAAGGTATTTTGCATGAGTCTTTCAATATGGCAATGAACTGGAAATTGCCTGTATTGTATATTTGTGAGAACAACTTCTATGCAATGGGAACCTCTGTAGAGCGCACTTCTAATGTAACAGAGCTACACAAATTAGGGTTGAGTTATGATATGCCTTCTAAACGTATAGATGGTATGGATGTAGAAACTGTACACAACGAAATAGCTGCTGCGGCTGAGCATATCAGAAGCGGTAAGGGACCAATGTTGTTGGAGATTTGTACTTACAGATACAAAGGACACTCGATGTCAGATCCTGCTAAATACAGAACTAAAGACGAAGAAAAAGAGTACAAGGAGAAAGATCCTGTTGCTCGACTAGAAGATAAAATCTTGAAAAATAAATTAGCTACAGAAGAGGAAATTCAGGCAATCAAAGATGCTGTGAAGCAAGAAATTGATCAGGCTGTAGAATTTGCTGAAAATTCACCATTCCCACCTGCTGAGGAATTGTATGCTGATAATTATGTACAAGAAGATTATCCTTTTATTCGAGATTAAGATAATATTTATTAGATTGAAAACTGCAAATAGATTCTATTTGTAGTTTTTTTTTGATTTTAATTCAGATTCCAATGCCAGCAACATTTTTAGAGATTCATCCAGATAACCCCGAAGGGCGCAAAATAGCAAGAGTTGTAGAGGTACTCAAAAAAGGTGGTTTAATTATCTATCCTACAGATACAGTCTATGGTTTAGGCTGTGATATTACCAACAACAAAGCTGTAGAGCGTATTTGCAGAATAAAAGGAATAAAACCTAATAAGGCTAACTTTTCCTTTATTTGTGAAGATTTGAGCAATATATCGGACTATACCAAGCCTTTTAGCACACATGTATATAAGGCCATGAAAAGAAATTTACCAGGCCCATATACATTTATACTGAAGGCCAGCAACACAGTACCTAAAATGCTGAAAAATAATAAAAAAACAGTAGGTATTCGTGTTCCTAATACAGAGATTGTACATGCGTTAGTACATGGTTTAGGGCGTCCCTTGATGTCAACTTCTGTCAAAAAAACAGATGATGAATACACTCCTTATCCTACCGATCCTTATGAGATATTCGAAGAATATAAACATTTAGTGGATGTTGTTATTGATGGTGGTTTTGGGAATAATGAGGTCTCTACAATAGTAGATTGCATGAGCGGTGACTTCGAAATTATTCGTCAAGGTGTTGGAGAATTTTTGGAATAGAATCAGTTGATGGAAGAGTTAGAAAACATTAATAGACTGATAGCAACTAAAACTGCCGAGAATAATTACTTGGCGATGCAGTTGATGCTTAATGTCTTGGACTATTCTTTTGAAGAGGCTTTTCTCAAACTTCAGCTTCATAACCAAAACGATCAATTGCTTTCTATGTCTATTGCTCATGTTCGAATAGATTATGAGGTGGATATGCAGCGAATGATTTATGTACCATCTGCCTATGCAGATATCGAACGAACAATTTACTATAAAGGTAAATTAGAACCTAATTCTGCTCAAAAACTACATGCAGATGAAGACAGCATCTTTAGTTTAGGCGAAGATGGACCTGTTGAAAACCTAAAAGAAATTAGAGAAGACCTAGGAGAAATTTGCCCTTATATAGAGGCTTTGTATCAACTTATGGAAGAAGATTAGAATCTATACCCCTATAAAACCCAAAATAATGAATACATACGCCTGGATATTAGCTTTATTGGTATTAGGCTGTTTCGTTTTTTATTTGACTGCTTGTCAACCTAGTAGTAGTAGAGGTGGTGGAGGTACAGTTTCTGGTGCAGCAAAAGCAGGATATTTACATTACTATAAAGATTTAGATACTAAAAGTCGAATTAGAGCTGTAGATGGAACTGGTGTAGTATTGCAATATGGGCTAGAGCATAATCCTAGTCCTGAAGGTGCTCATGATGGAGATAGTGGTGTACAGTGGTTTGTTCGATTCTTAGACAAAGCAGATTTAGAAAAAGGAAAAACCTATACTTTGCCCACCAAAAGCTTTGAGGTTTATGTTGTTTTTTGGGCTTCTCCTGCTGGTTACAAAGTAATAACAGATGATAAGCTAAGTGGTAGTTTTACGCTTGTAGATTATGATGAATATCAGAAGCTAACTATTGATTATGATCTAACAGTAGATAGAGATGGAACCCCAAAGAAATTTGCAAATAAAGGAATAGCATTTGATTGCAATAATTTTTATAAAAAAGTGGCTGTTTCAAATCTAGATATAGAGGCATGGGACAGTAGTTCTACTGTGGCTCAAGAAGAAATAAAAATACAAGATTTAGAAGGAAGGAGAAATGCTGTTGCCCGAACTTACCAAAATGCTAAAGGGGTCTTTGAATCTTTTTATAACCATTTTGAAAATCATTTCTTTCAGTTGGATGAAAAAGGTTTTGTGAAAAGCACCTTGATAAGCAAACCTGCTGTGGTTAAAATAATAGGGAATACACTGCATTATACCAATCGAGATACTCAAAAGGAGGAAGTTATTTACATCAATAAAATAACAGAAACAGAATTGGTTTTGAGTTGGCAACGGGGTGAACTCAAAGAACAATATACTTATACAAAATAAGCGCTATTTGACCACAGATTTAGCCAATTCTAGGAAGGAATCTACATCAAGAGCACCTACCTTTCTTTTGATTACTTGTCCCTTGTCATCGAGAAATAAGAAGGTTGGATAAGTTGACATAGGATGATAAATTTTTTTTAGCTTTCGACCTTCACCTTTTTCCATATTTCTTTTCAAGGAGATAAAGCGTTTATTGAAAAAATCGCCTACCTTTTTATCTGTAAAAACTTCCTTGATCATCCATATACAAGGTTTGCACCAACTGGTATAGCAATCTATAAAAACTAACTTTTTGGTCGCTCTAGCCTCAAACAAGGCTTCTTGCCATGTACCATCAAAAAACTCAATCCCATTGTATGTATGTGCGCTACTTTCTACAGTAGTAGTGTCTGTAGTTGATTGTGCAGATAATATGTTTGTAATAAACAGAATAGAGAACAGAAGTGTAAGTTTCATAATATTGGGTTTTTAGGTTGTCCTATGATTTATGTAGTAGACTCTGCAAAGTTCTTGAATTGAACCATCCATTTTTTGCTTTGCTTTTTGAATTTACCTGGGAACAAAATGGACATAACTTTGGGCAAAAAACCATTGAATTGAGTGTATTCTACCTCTGAAATATATTCCGTTTTATTTTCAGTCAAAGCTTTGAACTGACTAGTTTGTGTATTGGTCATATGAATATGCTCATAAATAGCTGTTTTTTCATTGGGCAAGTCAGACACTAGGATCGTTTCAAGCAATTCTAGGCGCATTTTCCCCTGTTGGAGTACGATTTTAGATTTAGCTCCTTTTGTTTCAGCTTCTCCCTCAAGGAGCGTAATAGACTGAAAGCCACTTTGCCATTCTTTAAAATTGTTTTCGTCTGACCACAACTCTACAACTTTATCTATTGGTAGGTTTATCTCAACCTTACAGGTGTATCTCATATATTAGTTACGTTTTTTCTTTGGAATCCAAGCCCAAAGCATTTCAGCTTTTATTACTTCAGTGCCTTGTTCATCTGTTACCGTCACAGGTATCAGCAGTTCGCCTTTAGGCTCTTGCTCCAAGAGTTTTTTACTCCCTTCAGGAAGTGTTGCAATAGCTTTTTGCCAGCCTTGGCTACGTTTAGTAAAATCAATTTTCATTGTCTTCATCAGAGGAATTTTATCGTCAGGCAAATTCATACCTATGACCATGCCTGTAGCAGTTTCAGCTAGTAGGGCAGTTGCTGCTGCATGAATCTGACCTATATGGTTGCGTACCTTTTTTTTATTGGCTAGAGTCAAGACCACTTCTTGAGTAGTCATTTCTTCAAATACCACATTTGCTGTACCTACAAATTTGACTTTACTACCAATTGCAATAGATAAAGCTTTCTTTTGCATGAATTTAGGAAAGCTTTCTATTCGCTTGACAGCTTTTTGGAGTACATTCATAATTGAGGTGTTTGATGCTTGTTTTGATGATAAAAACTTAAGGGCTAACAATCAAATTGTTAGCCCTTAATATATACTCTTTTTTCTTTTTAAACAACTTCTTATTTTATAACTAATTTTTGGTATAAATGTTTACCTGATTCTGTTGTTCCTGCTACTATATACATACCTATAGCTAATTCTGAAATATCAATAGTAGAAGGATTTCCTTTTATGTATTTGACCTCATTGCCAACCCGATCAAAAATATGAACTTCTCGAAAAGGTAAAGGACTATCCAATCGAATATTATCACTAGCAGGATTAGGATGAATCTTGAAAGTGCTTTTAGGATCAATCTCTAATTCTGTAGTTGATGTTGGGAATGATTTAATAATAGTAAAATAGTCATCTATTACACCATTCTCACGAACAAATTTCATGTCTAATTGATTGTTGGTTACCTCTACAACGCAAGAACCAAGCTCATCTAAAGAACTAAACATCGCAGGGTGATTAAGAGAACTACCAGAAGTTTTTCCGGAAGAACCTGCTGTAATATAAACAGCACCATCACCAGCCTCAGGTCCTACAGTTGTTTTTTGGTATGCACCATCACTCCCAATACGACCATCTCCATAACCATTGACTCCAACAATATGCGATGCTGTATCAAAATTAAAGGTAAATCCATCATGACCATTAATAAAATAAGAACGCTCATAAGAGTGGCTATGCCCACAAAGGACTAAATCTACACCATTATCTTCAAGCATAGGCAAGAAGTTGACACGCATTTGTATTAGTTGGGGTTCTATATCAGAGTTGTGAGAACCTTTAGTGTAAGGGGGGTGATGCCACAAAGCAATGATCCAATCCGCATTGGTATTTTGAATATCATTTTGACACCAATTGTACATTGTTCCTCCCACACTTCTATCCAAGTCTTCAGAGTTGAGCACGATAAAGTGGATATTGCGATAGTCAAAAGAGTAATAAGCCTCTGTTCCAGACGCAGAGCCTCCTGCTTCGCCCAAAGTTGGGAAGGTGAAAATATCATAATAAGGTCCTGACTGGCTTCCAGAGTTGGCACTATGCCCATCATGGTTGCCCATAGTTGACCAAGCTACTGTCTTTTTGAGCATATCTTCATACATGTTTTCAAAAACAGCAGTTTGGTATTCGGAGTCTTTACCATCCTGATAAGCATTGTCACCCAAAAAGAGCAAAACATCTGTATGTTGGTTGCCAATATAGTTGTAATAAGCATCACGAACAGCTCTTTGGTTATTGTTGCTTGTACCACAGTCACCCAAAGCCCATATTCTAGTTGTAGCCGTAGAGCTACCTGAGACAGGTGCTGTTTTGAAATACATATCAGCATTAGCACTATCTAAAACTGAGCTTTGATTAGCAATCTCATAATAATAAACAGTATTAGGTGTCAACCCTGTTAGTTCTATTTCATGATCAACTACAGAATTGGTATCAGTCATAGTCATATTTAAATTGTTAAGACTTGTACCATAGTTAATTACAGATTGCGAAAAACTACCAGTTCTCCAACGAACAACAACACTTGTAGGTGTACCTTTTTGTAGGTAAGGCCCTCTTATTATAGTATCTAAACTAGGAGAAGTAGCAGTCATTTCAAAGTCAAAGCTAATATCAGAGCTGAAAAGCGTAATTTGGTGCATCTCTACAGCAATAGTATTATTTCCTGTTAGTAGATTATTGGGAATAGATAATGTTTGCCAAGTACTTTCATCTGCATTATTGACTGTTGCATTGGCAAATGTACTGTAACTTGGAGTGCCTGACCCCATGTTGTTGCGCCAAATTTCGGTACCATTCAGATATACAACAGCACCATCATCTCTAATCATTTTTAGGTTAAGCCCTGTATACTGAGATGGGTTTGTAACATTGATCGTTTTTCTGAAGTAGGTAGTCCAAGCACTACTGTTTGTAGTAGTAGTCTCATCACCATCTCCATAGCCCAATTCAGCATTGCCAGATGCCCAAGTTGCATCATTGTAGCCTAATGTTTTCCAACTTCCAGAGGGGGCATTACCAGCATCATAATACTTCCAATTGTCTCCTGGACTAATCAGTTGTGTTTGAGCACATAACATATTAGAAAGTGAAAAAAGGATAGAAAATCCTAAAAAGAATAAAAGTTTGTTCATTAGTCTTGTAATTTTTGTTCTAAACTATGAATATTTGCTAGGAGGTACATCATTGCTTTAGTTTGTTGCAGGTGAGGTTTTAATTGCTCAAATGCTGCTTTAGCTTTTTGATTAGCCTCTAAAGCTTCTTTGTATTGTTTTTGTTCGAATAAATATACAGCTTTTTGATAATACCAATTTTCTTTTCGATTATTTATGGCCAATAATTGATCAAATTGCTCTGAGATTGCAGCTTGGTTACCTTTTATAAGTAAGTAATTAAGTTTTTCTTGTTGCAATATAAAAACTTGACTACCTAATTGTTTTAGACCTTTATTTATAATGTATAAGGCACTATCTACTAGGTTAGAATCTTTCTCTAAATAAACCTGTCCTAACTCAATATAGTTTTCTGGACGAAGATCTATAGTATGTTTCAGAACATAGCAATGAGCTATAATAGATTGTTCGTAGTCCATCAGTTGAAAAAAAAACTTAGCTCGCAACTTATGTATTTTTATATCTAGGCTATCGTTGTTTAGGTACAGTTTTGTACAAGTAAGGCCACTCCTAAATAGAGCCAACTCCAAGTAAACCTCCGCCTGCCTAAAGTGAATGATTTTATCCCGAAACCCTAGATTTTTGGCTTGAATATAGTCTGCCAATGCATTATCCCAGTCTTCATGTTGTTGATGTAGATAGCCTCTGTCAAAATAAAGCTGTTGATTTGTAGGATCAGCTTCTATCTCTTTTGTTTTGGCAGCAATGCGCTCATCTAAACCTCCGTGGGCATATATTCGGGGAAGGAGTACAATTAATATCCCAAAAAATAAGCTTATATTTAAAAATGGTTTCATGTTTGTAAATATAGTGAACTCTGAAAACTTAGAATATAGAAAAAGGATATTTTATGGGAAAGTATTTAATCTTAAATTCTACCACAGAATACAAAGCATATAATGCTTATAGGAAATATGAGTTAGATTTTAGTTTTCAAAGAGGAATAAGCAAGTTTGTGGAGGTTTCTTTGATCAAGGATAATAATATACTTTGGGCAGGCACCACAATAGATGTTTGTGACCCTTATCTGATACAACATGCTTATGGATGGGTATTGGGTGATTATGTATTAGTTTGGTCAGAGGGTGAGCATCCTAGAGGAGCTTCCTCTCATGAGAATAAAATTCATTGTATTAATGTAGCAAAAGGAAAGTTGCTATGGACTCGAAATTGGGATATAGATCAACATTGTGTATTGAGTGGGAATAAGTTGTATTTAACGCAATATTTGACTAGATATTCCAATGATTATGAACCACGAGTTTTGGATGCTTTAGAGTTGGATATCAAAACAGGTATGGAAACTAAACGGATACCTGTTTTAATTCCTAATTCTAGAATAGAAGAGGCTAAGAACTCTAAACAGGGTAGTTCTTTATATTGGGGATTTAGAAGTAGTTATTTCAAAAAGGAAGGTAAGAAACTATTGCTTTGTAGCCCTAACAATAACTTTAATCCTATAGTGTTAGCATAAAAATGTCTAGTATCTAAATTTAAAAAGAGTGAATAATTTGACCTTTGAATTAATTGAGGAGTTTAGGCTAGAGGAGAGCACCAAGAACCAAATTTCAGATCTTTTAAAACTATCATTTCTTGAAGTGGAGTTTCATAACAGAACTTACTTTAAACAACTGCCTCAGTATAGGTTATTGCTTAAAAATAAGGAAGAACTAATTGGGCAGTTGGGGCTTGATTATAGAGTAATGACTCTTAATGCTAAACCAATTAGAGTGATAGGTATCATTGATTTTGCAGTGTTCCCAACCCATCAAGGGAAGGGATATGGAACAAAATTGTTGAACAAACTAGATGCTATAGCAAAGGAGCATATCAATAATATTGATTTTCTATTTTTGGTTACAGATAATCCTAAAATTTACCAAAAGAATGGCTACAGATTAAGTGATCAAAAAGTTAAATGGTTAGCAATAGATCAACATGTTAATTATGGTTTGTATGAAAAAGAACTTCTTGATTGCTTAATGTATAAACCCATTGGTCAACAACAATGGGACAATAATGGTCACCTTGATCTATTAGGCTATTTGTATTGATTAATGTGATGTAAGGATTATGGTAATAAGTTGTTTATTTGATGAAAACAGATAATCAAATCACCAAATAAACAGATGTTAAATAATAAAAAATTGATTATCATAGTACTTAAAGTTTGAAAATAACTCAAAATACACGTTGTTTTAACAAGCTGCTATTTGATCAAAATCAATTTGCCTTGTTGCCTCCATTTGTCACCTACCAATTGATAAAAATAACTCCCTGAAGCCAAACCAATAGTTGAACATTGGCCTTGACCATTAGCTATCGTTTGTTCTAATACTTTTTTGCCCAAAGCATTGTATAATTTGAATTTAAAAGTAGTGTTATAAACTGTTTTGATTTGTATTGGGTATCCAACCTGATTTGGATTAGGGTAAACGAGAATTGGTTGGGGTAATATGTTTTCTTTTAGGGGTGTAGATGTAATAATATTTGCACTATCATTACTAATCATGAATTGACTAAAGTTTGATACTCCTAAACCTGTAGAAAATGTAATATCTCCTAAACTTCCTGCTGTTGCTATATCTGCTTCGTCAATAAAACTGCCCCAAGTATTGCCATCTACATTAGAAGGTCGTTTGAATAGATTGAAAACTGCAGGATTATTGGCATCTGCGTTACTGATCGTTCCAATATTCGAAAACTGCATAGCTGTAAGTGGGCTAAATGAAGCGTTCCCATAATTGTTGACAATCCAATAACCATTACTCACCAAATTGCTATCTGCTAAATAGTCTGGAGCTACATTCAGTCGGGTAGCGACTAGTTCTCCATTTGGATAACTGCCTGTATTGGGAAATGTAATATTTAAATTAGTGCCTGTGAAATCTTTTTGTCCAGCAGTGTTGACTTGCATTTTGTGGCTAGTACCTCCACCAATAGGCGCAGAAGAGTTAATCCTAGCAGCAGCTGCAATAAAATCTGCATGAGCAGTGCCCACACGATCTTGAATCTTAGAATTTAGGCTATTGAATTGGTAATAATGTAATAAATCAGGATGTTGAGCTTGGTATTTGACTAGGTGTCGATGCGCTCGAATTTCGTCTTGAAAAAGTGCTCTATTCCAAATGGCAACTTCATCTATTTGACCTTTGAATGTGCGTGTAAACCAATTTCGATCACGACCTATAAATAACTCATCATTCATATCTGAAGCTAGGGTAGTGGTATGATGGGTACTTCTGACTCCATTCAAATAGACACTAACAGAATCGGGAGTAACACTAAGAACTACATGTGACCATTCGTTGCTAGGAACATATAAACCACTACTCCAAGCCCAAGAACCACCTGGCCAATGATAACCAAGTTCATTATTAACTCGAAGGTTTAAGCTAGCTGCATCTCCACTACTGTTCAGATTGACAATACCTGTGTAATCAGCTTGAATACTATCAGGCTTTATCCAAGCCGAAAAGGTGATGTTATTGGTGCTGATATTGAGTGGAGGAATACTTACATAATCATTGTTGCTATTGAGATTGAGTGCATAACCAGGAATGGTGTCTATAGCACAGTCATTATTGATTTGTATGAACTGAGTTAAGGTCTGACTATCTGTTCCTAAAGAGTCTGTGACTGTTAGGCTAACGGTATAGCTACCAGTTTGTGAATAAACAACTTTGGGCGCTTCATCTGTAGAGCTGCTTGGTGTTCCTCCTGGAAAAGACCATAGTCGAGTTCCATTACTATGCAAAGCGGAATAATCTACAAAATAGAAGGTGTCTCTCATGCAACCTGACTGAAATTTATCTACAGCAATTTGTGCATGAGGAGGTGTTTTTTCGTAGAAATCAACCTCATAAACACTTCGATTGGTACCGTTCCGAAGTTTTGCTTCCTTGTAGTATGGAATAAGGTTGATGGAGGTGGTGTTAAAGGGTAGATTATTGTTGAATAATGTCCAGTTCGGCATACTATTATTTTTGTAATAAACGGCTCTTCGAGTCCCTACATAAATCCCATCATTGCTGCCTCGGATGTATTCTATATTGGTGATATATTCTCCATCAAGGTCAGCAGTAGTTACATTGACCCAATTTTGCCCCCCATCTATAGATTTGTAAATCTGGTGACCATCCAAATTAGGATAACCATCATAACGTGAGACTCTAGCAGCCCAAATAGTATTAGAATCTTCAGGGTGAATAGTGAGTTCATAAGCAACCCATTCGTCTCCATTAAGTATAGCTACAGGAGGCGTGATATCTGACCAGTTATAACCTCCATCATTGCTTCTGAATATTTTTCGAGTTCCCCAAGAATTGGAAGGTTGATAGGCAATGTACATCACTTGAGGATTGTCCCAAGCTATCTCAAAAGAGGTGAGTATTCCTGAACCAAAGTCAGCTAATTGTTCCCATGTTTTTCCATCGTTTTCACTCTTCCACAGCCAATAATATTCTGGAGAATAAACAGTATTATAATTGTGGGGGTGAAACTTCATTTGGGCAGATTGTCCAATGACATAAGAAGCATAAGGATTTTTGTCAAAGTCAAAGGTTTTGAAAGGTTGTAAGCGGTCGCCAGGTAGTTCTTTTTTATTATAATCAGAATAGACTATTCTTGGTTTGCTAGGATTGACATATCCTCTATAATTATCTCCACCATCTGTAGATAACCAACCATTGTTATAGACATTATTATCCTTAAGCAATGTTCCATTGTGATAAGTACCTCCCAGCATAACTTCTCCATCTCTAAAACCTGCACCAAATCCCCAAAAATCAGTACCTTGGATACCATACATTTTTCGATCGACCTGAGCTGCATTATTATCAGAATAAAAAATGCCCCCATCACAAGCTATCCAAAGCTCATTGTTCATAAAACGAATATCGTGAATATCTGCATGAACATAATTGGGGTTTTGAGACTCACTCCAAGCGGAAGGACAAGTGAATGAAGCTCCTCCATTGCCAGAAATCCATAAGTTAACACCTCCTACAAACACCGAATCTGCATTGGTTGGAGATACTGCTAAAGCTAAGTCGTAGTAATATTGGCCACCATTATCAGTTCCATTTTTATTCCATCCCATAAGGTTTTGATTGCTGAGGCTAGCAGGCCCAGCAGGTTGAGGTCCACAACAGTTAAAGGTCCAAGTTTCGCCTTCATCGGTGCTGACATAAACGCCATATAAACCTGTGCCTCCATTTACTTGACCTGTAGCTAAGGCATAAACACGGCTAGAATCCGCTGGACTGACAGCTATTTCAGTACGTTTCTGCTCATCTAATGCTCCTATATTTGGGGCTGGCCAGCCAATAGATTTTTGCGTAAAATTGAGTCCACTGTTGGTAGATTTGTAAAAACGGGTTTCTATTCCTATTTGTTGAACAGTATAAACTATGGTTGGGTCTGTAGGATGGAATTCAATTTCTTGGTGAATGCCTGCTTGTACCAAACCCCATGTGCTGCCTCCATTTACACTACGATAAAGGCCTTCACTAGAGGCTAAGAAAACAATATTAGTAAACACAGGATGCATAACAATATCACCAATTTCGTGTTCTAAACTATTAAATGTAGGATCTCCTGTTAATGCCCAATTATTACCTCCATCTATTGTTTTGTAAACCTTTCCATCTGCATCTGAAGCAACATAAACTATGTCAGAATTGCTATGATCTATTTCTATTGATCTCACACTAGCCATCAAGATTTGGCGAGTCATTAATAACCAATTTTGGCCATTGTCTATGCTTCTCCAAACACCTGCTGTAGCAGTTCCTGCGTATAGTGTGTTAGGTTGCGATTTTGATTTTTCTACGGTATAAACATGGGCTGCACCAGCAGCATAAGAACTTTCGTTAGCGTCCTTGTCGAAGTCGAAAGGGCCTAAGCCCTGCCAACTGCTATTACTAGCTCTATTTTGTTGTAATTGTAAGGATTTTTGGATGTAAGCTTCTTTGTGTTGGCGATAGTTGTGGCGTTGTTTTGGGGACATATATGTCCAAGCTGTAGAACGCCCAAATTGACGAACCCATCGTTTGAAATATTGAGTGTATTGGTTTTTTTGGAAGCTATGTGTTTCATAATATTCTTCATAGGCCTTTATCACTTCTAATACATCTGCAGTATCGCTATACATTAGTTGTATCCATGTAGGCAACTGATCATTTTGCTGATTGTATTTCTGTTGAAGCCATTGTGCAGATATATGGATTGAACTTAGGCTCAATAGGGTAATAAATAGCATTCTGAATAACAGCATAATATAGATGTTTAATAGTTCGTTTTAACAATTACTCACAGTTTGTGCAATAGAAAGGCTTGAAGTCCTCTCCATACAACAATTGAAAATTGGCATTTCCCCATCGACAAAACCGTTTTTTATTGAGAGATAGTGCTCGATCCCAAATTTCGGGAAATTTACTAATAACTTTATCACCTTTTAGTAATGTTTGTGTTTGCAAGAAGGTATATATAGCTTCTTCGTTTTTGCTCTTGTTCAAGACAAAAGGCTCTAGAAGGTCAATTGCCCAACCAAATCGATAGTTTCTATTGAAATATTTAGCTAAGATAACGGTTTCTCCCTCTTGCATGTCTTGTCGTTCAAAATATTCCTTGACATAAAGTAAAGATTCATTACGTTTTTGATACTCTTGCATATCAAAGAAATAGTCAGCTGCAGCAAGATGGTAGTTGAGTTTTAGTTTCTCTATGACATAATCATTGTTTAGGGCAAATTTTCCATATCTACTGCTGTCATTAAAGGTTTGAACAGCTTGCAGAAGTGTGTCTGGTTCTATCAGTGTCATGCGAGTATAACGCATAAATTTGATCGCAAATCCATGCAGATTGAATTGCATTGGAAGATAGTCACGATCCATATCTACCAAGGTCTTAAGCTTGTGTACAAAGTCTTCATCTACTTTTAGGAAAGGATCACCCCAGTTTGGGATATAAACAGACTTAGGAATGTAATCTCCGAAAAAGAGTTCTACAGCCATCTGATTGCTCAAAAAAGGTAAATATTTTTCCTCTAAGGGCAGTTCTGTTTTTAGCATTGTTTCTCTGCTGCATTTGTCATGCACAAAACCTTTGATTAGTTGAGTTTGGGTGCGTAAAGCACTGTCCAGTTGCTCTGCTTTTATTTCTTGTTCAAATTTTTTGAGTAGGGCCCTTTCATTAACTTTGATATTGACATACTCATCACTTGTACTGACTTTGAAGGTAATCAAAGTCTGACGCTGTTCAGCTAAGAGGGGTTCTAGCTTAGAAGCCATGCGTCTGTCTTTGCTGATAGCTTTTCGAATTTCGTCTTTGCTCAAATCTTTTAAATAACCATAAGGTGTTGTCATGATTTGATCATAAAACATATCCCAACGCTCTAGAGTGTTGTAGCTTACTTTTTTGGAGCTAACACCCAATTCTGCCAATCTTTTTTTGATGTATTTTGCTCGATCTTTTTGTAATTTCAGGTTGAGTCTAGAACTACCTTCTATAGAACTAGTTGCAAAAATATGGACACGTTGAATATTCTTTTTATTGGCTCTAACATGTTTAATTATTTGCCTCCATTCTCTATCTCTTAGGGTGTCTTGACCTTGATGAAACTGGACTCTTTGTACAATTTCTTTACTTGGTAGAGGTATAATGTTGTTGGTGTCAGCTGTATGCCAAATAGGATAAATATCCAGTAGTGGCAAGTCGTTGTGAGGAATGCTTAGGTAGTGAGAATTTTTGCAAGCACATTTCTTTTTAATGGTGATGATATTGAACTGATAATTCCCTTTGAGTCCAGGAGGAACTACAGCTATAGGTGTAATTAGTCTGTTTTGGCTTTTTGTTCTATTGTTTTTGAGTAAGTCATTTCTAAATACAGGAGGGAGCATAACACCTCTATAGGGAGCAACTCCATTTATTCGATTGGGATCATCGCAAGGGAATTGTTGGCGAGCTACTATGTCTACAGCTAAACCATCTGTAGAGTGGCTGATTATCTTTTTGAATTCTTCTGTGTTGCTATATCCAAAAAAAATAGTGTCTCCTCTAAAGAATATATAACTGGCCATTCGCTCTGCAATAAAATCATAACGCCCCAATTGTTTAGTACAAAAAGCTTTTTTTCGAGGTAGAATACCATAAGCATCTTTGGGCATATCTACACCTTCTATGGGGAGTGCTGTGACACCACCAAATACATGGGTGCCAAATATTCGAATTTTGCCGCCATCTATAGTATCTGCCTTGAATCGAATGCCTGATAACCTATAATCAGGAGTGATCATATTTTTGTAATGAGGAGGGGAGTGCAACCAGCCTTGATAAAACTGTTCTGCTACTGTTTCGTAAGTACTTGTTTCTAGTACTGGTACAAAGGCGCAGTTTTCACCAACCGTGCTGTGGTTTCCTTCATAAAAGAAGACTCGTCTAGCAGGATTGGCCATTATTTTATTGGGCTGAAAATGGTTTAAGCGCTTGATCTTGGCTTGGAAGTCGGATTGATTTTGAGCTGCTTTAGCTAGGATCTGATCTTCATAGAGTGTTTCTAAATTTTTGGTAGTCCTATGTGCATTAATTTTTTGTAGGATTAGTTTTTCTAATAGTTGTTCATCTAAGGAACCTAGGTCAAAAGGACTTTCTGCTGTTTGTGAATAGCTGGTTGCCCAACAAAGGCTAATAAATAGGAATGCAAAAAAACATTTGGTCATGGATTATGGATATTTAGTTTTTAATTCAGAACAGGTTCTAAAACATTAAAATTAGTGTTTTTAGTTCTCTAATGAAGTGTTTTGGGGGGATCTTTCCTTTTTTAGAATAAAAAAGAGGCTGTTAGATAACATACTATCTAACAGCCTCAAGGTTTTAGAGTTTCTTGTGTTTACCTCAATAATACCTTGTTTATAAAAGTACCTTTTTCTGTGGTCCATTCTACTAGTATTAGACCTCGATCTAAATTGTGTAGAGGGATAGAAGTTGTACCATCAAATGGTTCTAACTCTTGTGATTTCAAGAGCTTACCTTGTAAGTCAAATAACCTGATTTGACTATTTTTATCACTTTTGCCTTCTAAGTATAACTCATTAGAGGTCGGGTTAGGAAAAAGTTTAGTATTTTGAGCTAACTTAGTAGTCTGTTTAAGTCCTAGAGTTAGGCCATTCCAAACGACAAATTGGCCCATCATGCCTTTATCTTCATGAGGTAAAATATGGCAATGATACATGTAAGTACTATCTGCTGCTATAGCTGTTCCAAAGTCATTAAAAGTTGCTACATAGCTGAGTTTCCAGCCAGGAAGTATTAAGACATCATCTAAAGGCCCACTAAATACATTGGGTAGTGTAGCAGGATCTATTGCTATATTGAATGAATCCAAAATTTCGGTAACAAAAAAGTGAATGTCATGAATATGCCAAGGGTGTGCAACTGAGGTATTATTCTCAATAGTCCAAACCTCTGTGCTGTCTAGCATAATGGTGTCATTGACTACCATCATATCCATTGGTGTATTATCAATAAGAAAGCCTGCACCATGAGTGCCCGTAAACTGCTTGGTACGTCTTTTTGTATAAGAGTAATAGGCAGGTGTTTCTAAAGGATGTAATGCAATAGGAAAAGAAGCTATAGGGCTACTGGGGAGTGTATTGGGTGCTACTATGATTTTTAGTATTGTAGCATCAGTAGCATAGTTGCTTGTTGTTGCTGCATTTCCAATAACCCCATTAGGGATAGAACTTACAAAATTGCTCAAGTAAATAGTATCACCTGCTCTCCCTCTTAGGTCTAATAACCATTCCGTACGTGCTCCAGGTGGAATCAAAACTTGATTCATTGCATAGGAAGTATCTGTATATCCTGCATCTGTAGCGATGAATTGGAAGGTTTCGGGATTAAGGTTTTTATCGCTAGTGCCTAGATTGAAAGAAAATTTAGCATCGCCATTTAATATTCTAAACCTAACCATATTGGCAGGCACTTCTAGATAGGGATTCATGACTCCATTAACTAGATATTGATAATCCTTTTTGTATCCTCCCTTTGCTTTTATTTGAATGGTTCCAGAGCTGTCTCGTTCAAACATTTTAGTTTGAATGATTATAGGGAAATCATCTACTCCATAGTCATGTGGGATTGTATTGTGGATGGCAACTAGGGTAGGATCGTCTATAGCATTTGGCGGATCTTCTACATAAATCATTCCTGAAAGCCCCATTTGAACATGCTCATAGGTTGTACCCATTGCATGTGGGTGGTACCACATAGTAGCAGATTTATCCTTTATCTCAAAATCGATTTTCCAAGTACTATTGGTATCAATCAATTGATGAGGACCTCCATCTGTATGCACTGGAACATGTGCTCCATGCCAATGTGTAGTGGTTGGAACAGGTAGATTATTTTTAACCTCTGTATGTACTTGATGGCCATAATTCCATGCTATAGATGGCCCAAGATAAGTATTGGATGTACTGTCACCATGATTGAAAGCATAGGTAGTAATCATCGTGTTTAGAGAGTCTGTCCCATTGGGGTTAAAGTTGTGTTGCATTACATCAACTCTTAGCAAGACTGTATCTTTATCTATTAAATACGGAATTGGTATTGGATTGACAAAGGTTTGAGCGCTAAGTTTTCCTAGACAGAAAAATAGGAAAACTAAGCCTGAAAGGTATTGTTTTTTCATAGCTGAATTTTATAATATGAGATAATAGCGTGATTATACATGTGGATGATCTAAATATAAATATTTTATTGAGAAGGAAGGAGTATCGATGATGGTTTTAATGTAAAATGAAAATTTAGTTGTTTTTGACTGTATATGAAAGTTTGAAAATAATTGTATCTTTAGACCATTCCTTTTTCGCTAAAAGTGAGTGCTCTCCCAAACTCCATAGAAATCCTAATTGTTTGTTGGTTATTTAAATACTAAACGATGAAGTATATTATTGCATTTTTGGGTCTATGGAGTATTGCTTTCCATGTTCAAGCACAAAACACCGATTTACCTATTAGTTTGACTCCCTTTGAAGAGTTAATGCTTAAAGGCTCTTATTCTGATTTTGGTAGAGCAGGTTCTAATGCCATTACAACTGCTCCTAGCAGTCCTGTGCGAACGATGGCAGAATGGGAAGAAATACAATCTTTAGTCATTACATGGCAAAGTTATCAGCTTGCATTAGCTGAAATTGTGCGTCATGCTCGCAAAGAATGTGAGGTGATTGTGGTTTGTACAGATTCTACTCAAGTGAAAAATTATCTGACTAATTTATCTATACCACTAAGTGGTGTTAGTTATTTGATCGCCAACTCTAATTCTGTTTGGATGAGAGACTATGGAGCTAATACAGTCTATACTGATG